>NZ_QTKX01000001.1:1279963-1599954 GCF_018424685.1 Mesobacillus boroniphilus | reverse complement strand
AGTTATAAGGAGGAGCCATGTATGTTTGAATTAGATAAAAATAAAAAGCCTGATTTTGAGTGTAAGCCTTCAACTGATCATTTTGAATGCTCACCTCGGCACCACCATCCACATGTAAGTCTGGGGAAGTTGGTTACCAAAGTTCCTGTCGTTCTTGCGGAACTGACCTTGCACGTGAATCTGGATACGATGATCAATTTTCCAGAACCAGTACTAGAAATTAAGGATATCAAAAAGAGAATAAAATTGACTCAATGCAGACTGCTTTTGCCGACAAATAAATTGTTTATCAAAGGGTTTGTAAGGAAGAATATCCAATATGCAAGTCCGAGTCAGGAAATTGAAGCTTCATCTTCATCATCCGTAGCTTCTGATCTTCACTCATATACAGTTGACATTCCGTTCCAGGTAGTAACAGAAGTGAAGGACTTCCTTTCAAAGCCTGTATTGCCTCAAGTAAACAACCGAAAGGAATTTGACTTTTTCGTGTCAAAACCATTGTCAACAGGATTTCCGGAGAAAGATGAATTGCTGACAAGCGACTTGAGCCAATTTCATCAGGAAAGCTCACAGCACTATAACGAGCTGCCTTTCTGTGAATTAGTATCTAGCCAAATCATTGAATGGGATGAAGCGATTGACCGACAGCCGCTTCCTACATCTTCACCGATCGATGAAGGATATTTCCAGACAATCGAAGAAAAAATGGTCATTGATTTCACAGTCCGCGTACTTCAAAATCAACAAATCCGCGTTTCATCAGCAACAAATGATCCAGATTGCTATGACGAATCAGAATAAATATTAGATAAAAGGCGGGGTATTATACTAGGCACCAATAGTATATGCCCCTTTATGTTTTTACCCCTATAAAGAAAGGAGGGTAGGAATAGGTTGCAATAAAAGCAGACCATTCCATTGAAGATGGAAAACACAAATAGAACGTTTCATGAAATGCATCTATTCCAGGGGAATTGGAGAAATAATTCTGTAGATCGAAGAGTATCCGAACGTGACTCAGAAATGGAAAAAGTTTTTGAGGAAATCGATAAAGATCTAGGCGGAAATTTCAATGAAAGCAGGTTCCGGCCAAAAGGAAAGAGTTCAGGCAAGCCATTGATCCTCGCGCCTCCTGTTATTAAAAGTGTCGAAGAAAAGTCTTCTGCTTCAAGAAGACAATTTACAACAGATGAGGTTGAGGAAGAATCAAGTGAGCTGATTGAAGTCGTAGGTGGCATAGAGGATCATGTAGAGGAGGAAATTCAAGAAGGCTACGAGGAATCGTCTAGTGAAATAATGTTTGAGGAGTCCAGCAGTTTCCATGATGAAGAGGAATCTGTCAACCAATTATTAGCCATAGACGAATACGGTGATGAGCTTCATTATGATGAAAACCATGATGAATCAGTGGATTATCAATATGAATCATCTGAATCTTCCTCGGTACCTATGAAATTAGCTACAGCCGCATACAGTGGAAAAAAAACTAAGATAGAAATGACGAAGGTGAGGCTTCCTTTACATCTGGCAGATGTTGATCTCGAAATTGACATCTTTGATACATTCAGTCTCTCAAGGCCAATTTCCACGGTTTCTAATGTAGAGTGCTCGCTTCATTCGATTGATGCTGAGGTATTGCTGCCATCAGCCAACTTATTCACCAAAGGAACACTTCTACTAAATATTGATTATGTAAGTACTGACGATACAGGGACGATGCATTCACTTAAGTTACACATCCCATGGAAAAAAATCATCCCGGTAAAATGGATTCATCAGCCCGAACTTTCTGCCAAAGACAGCAAGGAATATTTATTCACTTCAAATCTTGGTATGGAAGAAGGATATACCCGTGAATATAGTGAGAGTTTAGTAGAAAAAGTGAATTTCAGTCTATCGAGTTTGCATTGTGTGTGGAATGAACAATTCATCCGAAACGACAGAGTAATGATCCAGGGTACAGCAAGGATGAAAATAGAGCTATTTCAAAAACAATGCCTGGATTTACAAAAGCTGCTTTCGCTATAAAGGAAAACAGGGTGCCTCAGGTGAGACACCCTTGCTTTGGTGTTAGCCTTCATGGCGTTTCATTAATGCATCCATTCTGTGCTTCATGTTTTTTGGCTCGTGCTCCATTTTATAGTCCTCTTCCCAAGAGGATGATGACGATGATGAAGATGACTCTTCTTTATCTTTGTGTCTATGGGAATGGTCTAAGTCAACCTGCTGCTTCTGAAGCAATTTGAAGAATAAACCAACCTCCATCTTTTCAGTGATGCGGCTGAATCTGCCCCAGTTGTCAAAATCCTTGAAAAGGTCTAGGTCGTTGACGAAAGAAGCAAGAAGTTTGCATTCAATTGGCTCATTATAGTATTCATACGTAAATGCTCCAGAGGTGCACTCGTCAGCTCCGTGGCCTTTTTTATCAATGAATCTTCTTTCATAGACCGTGTTCTTCTGGCTTAGATGTTCGTAATCAGGATAGTTGAAGACATGGACTGCTTCACTGCAAGTAAATGGTACATCTACACTGTGGTCCTTCAGCAAGCCACTGCATTGTTCTACATACTGGATATTTTTATGAACCACACCAGATATATAGAGTTTTACCTTTTTGTAATCCATTGCAGAGCGGATCGCCTTGCATTGAGTCAAGGAAACGTTTCTGCGCATATGCTTGATTTCACGTGCTGCAGTTGGGAGCTCGATGTCAGATTCAACTTCAACTTGTAGTTCTACTTCGGCCAGAGCTACATCGATGTCGGCGACTGGGAATTTGAGTTTGTTGCCATATGGATGGAAGGAATCACTATCGCAATCTACCCGAATCGTTTTTGCTTTATCACAAGAAAGCTGTGGCGGGCAGCCATGGTTCGAGTTGCAACCTGTATTTCTCTTCATTTTTTTCACTCCTTTTTTATTATAATCAAAAGCAGTAAGAAACAGATTGTTTTGTTTCTTTCTTTTGACTTACTATTTATATATGCCAGTACAACGGCAAAGGAATAGACGAATGATACAGGGCAATCACATATTTTTTTATTAGTAGTGAAAATGTTGAGAGAATTAGGGATAAATGTGATTAATAGACAAATAAAGGAACCCCACTTGATGTGGGGTTGAAGAACAATATTGAAAATCCACTAGTATATCCTCGCTTTAGCGTCGAGAGCATAACATCTTCTTAGGATCCATCTTCTTCGCTTTTACAGGAGGGAAGCAAGTAATGCCAACAAAATCCTTTAAATCAACTTCGAAACAAGCTCCAGTCCTTGTGAATCCCTCGATACCGTGATGCTTTCCTTCACATCGTTCCGGACAGAGCAGCTCAAGAATTGCGCAGCAGTCAGATCCTTTCACAAAGTCAACTACCCGGAAAAAACTAGACTTGATATCAAAAAAGCAGCCATCGATTTTTACAACACCTGTACCAACAAATGTTTCGCAGTCTCCTTTGCTGCAGCCGCATAATAATTTGAACGGTATTGTATCTAACTTTGATTTATTGCATGGATTAAGCAGCTCTTTGATCGACCGGTCGCAGCTTACATCACATCCATCTTTTCTTTGATTTACCTTGTGCTGTGCTTCATTTATGTCCCTGACCTTTTTGCATATACACTTGTCGGAATGTTTGTCATCATGGTGCCCTTTTTTACAGCCGCAGTCATGAAAATCATCGTCCCAGTCTTTATGCTTTTTCCAATCCTTGTGGTCATCCCAATCTTTGCGATCGTCCCAATCTTTGCGATGGTCCCGATCTTTGCGATGGTCCCGATCTTTGCGATGGTCCCGATCTTTGCGATCGTCCCAATCTTTGTGATCGTCCCAATCTTTGTGATCATCCCAATCTTTGTGCTTATCTCTATCCCGGTGCTTAGATTTTTCCTTCTTATGAGCGTAATCATCGTCTGGTCGATGATCATCTTTGTAATAATAATTCATAAAACGCGCCTCTCCTTTCTTATAGAGTGGTGATGTACTAACAGGATATGGGGAAAAGCAGTGATTTGTATGGGGATGTGACTATACTGGCGAAATTCTTAATAAAGTTTTGGGAAAACTGATAAAGATATTTGCTATTTACAAATTTACCATTCAATATAAATAGCAGTTAAATAAATATGGAGGCCATAAATATGTTGAAAAACCAGATGGAGAAGTATATAACATCACAAAAGGATACTGTTGAATTACATACTGAAGAAAAGCAATATGCAGAACGTCAAGGGCTGCTTCATGGAGTCCAAACAAAAGAATTAGAGCCTAATGCTCGTTTTGCGGAAGCTTATATTGAAAGAGGCAACAAGGAAACTGAAGAGTTCCTCGATGAAGAATCATCCGAGTTTCTGAATCAGCCAATAGGTTATTTTAAAGATCGGAAAAATGAATTCATGTATTTGGAATCCAGGTGGTTTGACCTGATCGGAGTTGATGCGGTCAGTCTTGAAAAAGATGATGTGTTTGGAACTTATGATGTTATGCTGGGATTAAAGCTTCAAAAGAAATTTGAATCTGGCATCAAGAAGTACCTTCAGGAAAACCTCCATGGTGAAGGGGCAAGATATGATTTGATGTTCGATGCCAATGAAGGTATATGGAGCCTGAATTTCGCATTGAATGTACTGGATGGATACAAGGAAGATTTATCTATTGGAGAGGCTTATTCTCTAATCTACGGGTTTCTGTTCGGGCTGGCTGAGTCAGTTGAAAATAAGCAATAATCAAGCGCCTTTTGGGCGCTTTTTCAATGCTTTAGCATGGTATCATACTACTATATTAGAATACTAAAATTTGCCATATCGGTTGACATTGCCACCAAGGAAACATAAAATTAATATAAGTTATTAGTCAATAGTTAAAATTCAGAAAACGGGGTCAATCATGAGTAAAGTTGCGATTGGTAAAACAGCGATCCTGCTGGCATCTTTTACGGAAGAAGAAATGGCTTTTTTTCAAGATACTTTAAAAGATGTAAGCTATTGCCTTGGCAAAGTAGGATCAATGAACATGCAAAAAGTTATTTCAGCAGTGGAAACTGCTGCCAAACGCCATGGTCTCATCCATCCAAATTTGTACCGTGAAACTCATGCACTATACCATGCGATCATGGAAGGTATGGAAGGGGTCACACGAGGTCATCTGTCCATCGGCGAGATGAGCCGCACTGTCGGCCTTCGTTTTGCCGTCGTCCGTGGAACACCCTTTTCCGATGAAGAAGAAGGAGAATGGATTGCCGTCGCTTTTTATGGAACGATTGGCGCTCCTGTAAAAGGGTCTGAACACGAAACGGTCGGTTTAGGAATCAATCACATATAAAGTTGCATTGCCTATAGTCCACTAGTCAGTAGGAGGCGATGATGGTTTAAGTATGCCATTGTCGCCTCCTTTTTATTTTGAGATGAAAAAGTTTAAATTTCACTTCGAGAAATGTCCAGCTTCAGCGCCTAGCCCCTCGAGTCGCTTCGGTCCGCCCAATGAAGTCAAAAAACGACTTCACTGGTCGGCCCTCCAGCGCTAGTCGGTGCTTACCAAGGCGCTTGCGCATTTCTTATATCGAGCGATCAGGAGGTTAGGAGAATGGTTGTTTTAACAGGAGAAACGTTAACTTTGGAGCAAATCAGGCAGGTTTGCTACCTAGACGAGGTAGTCGCTATCAGTCCCGATAGTATGAAGAAGGTTGCTGAAAGCAGGGAAGCAGTAGAGAAAATCGTTGCCGACAAGCGTACAATTTATGGAATCAATACAGGATTCGGCAAATTCAGTGATGTCATTATTAATGAACAGGATGTCAATGCATTACAGTTAAACCTGATCAGGTCACATGCATGTGGTGTAGGAGAACCGTTTCCGGAGGTCGTTTCACGGGCGATGATCTTACTAAGACTTAATGCGTTGATTAAAGGGTTCTCGGGAATCAGGCCAGTAATCGCTGAAAGATTGAAGGAATTGCTCAACCTGCGGATCCACCCGGTTGTCCCGCAGCAAGGCTCACTTGGTGCTTCGGGTGATTTAGCGCCACTATCCCATCTGGCACTAGTACTGTTGGGTGAGGGCAAAGTGTTTTATGAGGGAAGGGTTTGTGTAACAGAAGAGGCATATAAAAAAGAAGGTCTTGAGCCAATTGTATTGCAGGCAAAAGAAGGTCTTGCCCTTATTAATGGAACCCAGGCAATGACGGCAATGGGTGTGGTCAACTGGATTGAAGCAAACGATCTGGCACATCAATCAGAATGGATTGCTGCCCTTACAATGGAAGGATTGGAAGGGGTCATTGACGCATTCCACCCAGCGATTCATCAAGCTCGCGGCTACCAGCAGCAAATGGATGTAGCGGAGCGAATGAGGGGTTTACTGGCTGGCAGCAAGCTGACGACTCGACAAGGCGAGAAAAGGGTGCAGGACGCTTATTCATTAAGATGTATTCCTCAGGTACACGGTGCCTCATGGCAGGCGCTCGATTATGTAAAAGAAAAGCTGGAGATCGAAATGAATGCAGCAACAGATAATCCGCTCATTTTTGACGGGGGAGACACCGTCATTTCGGGTGGTAATTTCCACGGCCAGCCGATTGCGATTGCGATGGACTTTATGAAAATAGCTGTTGCTGAATTTGCCAGTATCTCTGAAAGAAGGATTGAAAGACTGGTAAATCCGCAATTAAATGACCTGCCCCCATTCTTAAGTCCGCAACCGGGACTTCAGTCTGGTGCGATGATCATGCAGTATAGTGCTGCTTCACTAGTTTCTGAAAACAAGACTCTCGCTCATCCTGCAAGCGTAGATTCCATCCCATCCTCTGCCAATCAGGAGGATCATGTGAGCATGGGAACGATCGCTGCTCGGCATGCTCACAATATCATTCAAAATGTCAGACGTGTACTAGCGATTGAGTGTATTTGTGCCCTACAGGCAGTCCAATATCGTGGTGTTGAAAAAATGTCCCCTAAAACGAGGGCTTTCTACGAGGATGCCAGAAAAATAGTACCTTCCATCACTGAAGATCGAATTTTTTCAGAAGATATTGAAAGACTTTCAGATTGGCTAAAAAAAAATAATCGGCAATGGACAGCTATAAAAAAGCAAGAGAGCCTGGTTTGAAAATTAAAAATTGAGGAGTGTGGAAACGATGGCAATTGAAGCAAAACGCAATATTAAAGCAAAAAAAGGTCTTGAACTTGAATGTAAAGGCTGGGAGCAAGAAGCGGCACTAAGGATGCTTTATAACAATCTTGATCCAGAGGTCGCTGAAAAGCCGGAGGAACTGGTTGTATACGGCGGAATAGGGAAGGCGGCACGAAATTGGGAAGCATTCGACGCAATTGTTGAAACGCTGCGCAGGCTGGAAAATGATGAGACGATGCTGGTCCAATCTGGTAAGCCTGTCGCTGTATTTAAAACTCACAAGGCTGCACCAAGAGTATTAATCTCCAACTCCGTATTAGTTCCTAAATGGGCGAATTGGGACCATTTTCATGAACTTGATAAAAAAGGCTTGATGATGTACGGCCAAATGACTGCTGGAAGCTGGATTTACATTGGTTCTCAGGGAATTCTCCAGGGCACATACGAAACATTCGCGGAGGTTGCGAGACAGCATTTTGGCGGTACTCTGAAAAACACAATTACTTTGACTGCAGGTCTTGGAGGAATGGGAGGGGCACAGCCATTGGCTGTCACGATGAACGGCGGAGTGTGTATTGCGGTTGAAGTGGACCCTGAACGTATCCAAAAGCGTCTTGATACCCGTTATTGCGACAAGATGACCCATTCAATCGAAGAGGCAATCGAGTGGGCAAAGGAAGCTAAACACAAAGGCACAGCACTTTCAATCGGACTTGTAGGCAATGCAGCAGAAGTCCACCTCGAATTGCTGTCCAGAAACTTCAAAGTGGATATTGTCACGGACCAGACTTCTGCACATGACCCATTGAATGGCTATATCCCTTTTGGGTTAACTTTGGATGAAGCTTCGAAACTGCGTGTAGAAAACCCTGAAGAATATGTGAAACAATCTTCTTTCTCAATGGCTAAGCATGTCGCATCCATGCTTGAATTCCAGCGGAGAGGAGCCGTCACTTTTGATTATGGAAACAACATCCGCCAGGTGGCTAAGGATCATGGAGAGGAGCATGCTTTCGACTTTCCGGGATTTGTACCTGCCTATATTCGTCCTCTGTTCTGTGAAGGAAAAGGACCTTTCCGCTGGGCTGCTTTGTCAGGGGACCCGGCTGATATCCACCGGACAGATGAACTGATTAAGGAGCTATTCCCGGAAAATGAAGCCCTTCAGCGCTGGATTGACCTGGCCCAGGAAAAGGTGGAATTCCAGGGTCTGCCTTCACGGATTTGCTGGCTTGGCTATGGTGAGCGAGTGAAAATGGGATTGGCAATCAATGAACTCGTTCGAAAAGGTGAATTGAAAGCGCCGATCGTAATTGGACGCGATCATTTAGATAGTGGGTCCGTTGCTTCTCCAAATCGTGAAACAGAAGCAATGAAAGACGGCAGCGACGCAGTCGGTGACTGGGCGATCCTCAATGCACTAGTCAACGTCGCAGCTGGTGGCTCTTGGATCTCTGTCCACCATGGCGGCGGCGTAGGCATGGGATATTCCCTTCACGCTGGAATGGTCGTAGTGGCTGATGGCACAGACCTTGCTGAAGAAAGACTTAGAAGAGTACTGACTACAGATCCAGGAATGGGTGTAGCCCGACACGCAGATGCAGGTTATGACAAAGCGATTGAAACAGCGAAAGAAAAAGGCGTCGATATCCCTATGCTACCCTAAATAGTAAAGAGGCAGTGTTTGGAGTGGTCGAAACCAAACATTGCCCGTTCTGTAACAACTTATTCGATGAAAAAGAAAGGGTGGAGAAGATTGACATACGATTTAATTGTTCACAATATTGGCCAGCTTATTTTGCCCAAAAGCTCGGATAAGCCACTGAAAGGGCAGGAAATGAAAGAACTGAACATAAGTGAAAACGCAGCAATAGGAATCTTGGATGGGAAAATTGCCTGGCTGGGTTCTAATGCTGAAGCTGGATCACATAAGGCTACAGAAAGAATTGACGCCCAGGGAAAGGTTGTTTCTCCTGGCCTCGTTGATCCTCATACTCATCTGGTTTTTGGGGGATCTCGTGAACATGAACTATTATTGAAGCAAGCTGGAGTACCGTATTTAGAAATCCTGGCTCAGGGAGGAGGAATTTTATCGACGGTAGGGTCCACTAAAAAAGCAACAGAGGAACAATTGTTACAAAAAGCTTCATTCCATCTTGAAAGAATGATTTCTTACGGAGTTACGACCTTGGAAGCTAAAAGTGGATATGGCCTGGATGCTGAAACAGAGCTCAAGCAGCTAAGGGTAATCAAAAAATTAAAGGAAAAGTACCCCGTTTCTGTCGTATCGACATTTCTTGGGGCCCACGCTGTTCCACCCGACTTTAAAGGGAAAGAGGATGAGTTCCTGGAAGAAATGGCCCGGCTGTTTGATGATATCAAGGAAGCAGAACTTGCTGAATACGTGGATATTTTTTGTGAAACAGGTGTTTTTACAATTGAACAGTCAAGGAAGTTTTTGCAGCAAGCAAAGGAAAAGGGATTTGGCTTAAAGATTCATGCGGATGAAATTGATCCGCTTGGCGGTACAGAACTTGCTGTGTCATTAGGGGCAGCAAGTGCAGACCATCTGGTTGCCGCCTCTGATGAAGGAATAAGACAGCTTTGCGAAGGAAATACAGTAGCTGTTCTACTGCCGGGAACGACATTTTACCTGGGGAAGGACCATTTCGCCCGTGCGAGAAAGATGATTGATGATGGGGCGGCAGTCGCTCTGGCGACAGATTTCAACCCGGGAAGCTGTGTTACTGAAAACCTGCAGATGATTATGTCACTGGCTGCATTGAAGCTGAAAATGTCTGCGGAAGAAATCTGGAATGCAGTCACGGTCAATGCCGCCCATGCAATCGGAAAAGCATCTCAGGCAGGGATATTAGAAGAAGGACGTTCAGCTGATTTCGTCATCTGGGATGTGCCTAACTATAAATACATCCCATACCACTTTGGTGTGAATCACGCACAAAGTGTTTACCATTCAGGTGAAAAGCTTTGGGAAAGGACCGCTTATGGTGAAATTCAGTTATCTTCAGCCAGGTAAACAAGCGGTTTTCAAGGATCGATTCGTCACAAAGGTCAATGAATGTCTGATACCTTATTCAGAAGGAGCGAAAGGCGATATCGGCTTAATCGGCCTTCCGTTTTCTAAAACCTCCATTTCTTTATCACAGGCTTCAGATGCGCCGAAGACAATAAGGGCAAACTTGAGCTCATTTTCAACTTTTTCTGGAGAAAAAGAGAAAGATTACAAGAATATTAGCATCATTGACTTCGGTGATGTGCAAACACATCCAACTGATTTAGAGGAATCCATTGAGAGACTCCATGTTAGTGTTAGGGAAATGCTCGAAAATAACGCTTGTCAAAGGTATATCATGCTTGGCGGAGACCATGGTGTCAGCTTTCCTTCCATACGCGCTTTCAAGGAGCATTACGGAGAAGTAGGGGTTATTCAATGGGATGCACACCATGATGTAAGGAATCTTTATGATGGAGGACGGACAAATGGCACACCATTCCGAAGTCTTATTGAGGGTGGTCACTTAAAGGGTGGAAATCTTGTACAGGTTGGGATTCGTGATTATGCGAATGCGAAGGAATATCACGATTATACAAAAGAAAAAGGGATTTCTGTCTATACAATGGAAGATATAGAGAATACAGGGATCATTCCTATCATTAAAAAGGAACTGGAAAGACTATCTGAATTAGTAGATGTAATTTACTTATCTGTTGATATGGACGTCGTTGATCAGGCTTTCGCGCCCGGGTGCCCGGCAATTGGCCCCGGTGGGATTACCAGCAGGGAATTACTTGCAAGTATCTCTGCTGCCGCTTCCCATGAAAAAGTTAAGGCGATGGATATCGTAGAAATAGATCCTTCGAAAGACTTCCGGGATTTGACAAGCAGGCTGGCAGCTGCCTCCATGCTTCGTTTTATGTACAACTGATACTCAAATTAAACAGCCTGCAGACCGTTCTATTTGTCTGCAGGCTGATTTTTATTAAGGCAAGAGTGGCCAAAATATTTACTGCTTTTAGCAAGAATTTGCAGAAATGTAATTGTCTAATTTTCGTTGCTTGAACTATTTAGCTTTTAAAGTTAGAGTTATTTTATACATATCAAAAGAAGGTGTAAGCATTTGAGCAAAAGGTATTTTACCATTGGGATGGCAGGTCATATTGACCACGGGAAAACATCGCTGACCAGGGCGTTGACGAACGTGGATACTGATCGCCTGAAAGAAGAAAAAGAACGGCAAATTTCAATTGAACTTGGCTTTGCGCCATTATATGAGGATGAAGAGCTGCAAATTTCCGTCGTGGATGTGCCTGGACATGAGCGGTTCATCCGCCAGATGATTGCCGGCGTTGCTGGAATTGACCTTGTAGTACTGGTAGTTGCTGCGGATGAAGGTGTCATGCCACAAACAAGGGAACATCTGGATATACTAGGGTTCCTCGGAATCCGTTCTGGTATTATTGCGATCACAAAGATCGACAGGGTGGAAGAGGAATTCATAGAACTTGTGAAGGACGATATTTTAAGTGAGCTTGAAGGGTCAGTCTTTGAGAATGCCCCTTTTATGATGGTCGATAGTCTATCTAAAAAAGGCATCCATGAATTAAAAGAATTGATCATTGAAACGCTGAAAGAGCAAGAAATGCGTGATGCTAAGGGGGCTTTCCGGCTGCCGATTGACCAGGTATTTACGGTTAAAGGACAAGGTACCGTAGTCAGAGGTACCGTCTATGAAGGGACAGTTGAAGAGGGCCAGCTTTTAAAAGTCTTGCCGTCCGGAGTTGAAGTGAGAGCACGTCAGCTGCAGGTGCATCATCAGCCAGCAAAGTCGGCTTACGCAGGGCAGAGAGCAGCCATCAATCTATCGGGTGTCTCAAAAGATGATCTTGAAAGAGGGGAAGTCCTTGTCTCTTCTGAACATTTTATCGTAACGAATACGATTGATGTCGCTATCAGGGTTGTTGAGGACCTTGAGCATTTGGTAAAACAAAGAACGCCAATTAAGTGCCATATCGGTACCGCAGAAGTAATGGGCCGGATTGTCTTTTTTGACAGGAATGAACTAAAAGAGGACAACGGGGAAATACTTTGTCAGCTCCGTCTTGATGAAAAAATCGTCACGAAGCGTGGGGACCGGTTTATCGTCCGCCGGCCAAGTCCGCAGGAAACGATTGGCGGCGGATGGGTAATAGATCCGCGTGGAAATAAATATCGATTTGGACAGCAGACAATCCAAGAGCTTGAGAAAAAGAAGGCAGGGACACCAATTGAACGAATCAATGCCGCTTTATATGAAGCAAAAAGTTTATCTGTCGAAGAACTTATAAAACGAACTGCTCTTGATGAAGGATCGATTTTGACCAACTTGAATGATGAACAATTCGTCAAGATTTCGAATAAGGAATACGCTCTTGTATCAGTAGTCGAAGTCATTGAAGAAGATATCAAGGACCGGTTAGAGGATTACCATCAAGAAAACTCTATGCGAACTGGCAAGAATAAAGCCGAACTGCTTCAATCACTGCAAAAAACGTTCTCTAAAACCCTGCTTGAATTTATTATCGATAACGGCATCAACAATGGCTTATTTTCCAGGAAAGAACAGTATATTTCCCTGGCCAGCTTTGTTCCTCATGTTCCGAAAAACTGGGTGAAGCGGACAGAAAATATGCTTAACGAACTTAAAGAAGATGGCTTGAAGGTTGCTTATCTGAATGATTATTTAAAAAATGCGGGCATTCCGGACTCCATTGCGGTTGAGTTGAAACGCTTCCTCGAAGATCAGGGGAAAATCGTTCTTCTTGATGATCAATATGCCTGGTATGGCGCTCATTTTGCTGATGCTGTAGAGAGGCTAAGAAAGCATACAGGAGATGAGTTCGAAGTGCCTCAGGCCAAGGAAGCGGTGGAGTTATCGCGGAAATACATGATTCCTTTCCTCGAGCGTCTTGATTCACTAGGATATACAAGAAGAGTCGAGAACAAGAGGGTATGGAGGAAATAGTCTTAAATGTTCTCGCCTTGATTATTGCTCTGAACATGTTCTTGAAGCATTTTAGAGGTGGGTTAAGTAGGATATAAAGCAAAAAATGTTTCATTCAAAAAACAGCAGATCCTCGGACCTGCTGTTTTTATTTTGATTAAGTTTACATAACAATATTATTTAACCCTCTGTGTGTTTAACTTGCAATGGAGGAGGAACGAGCCATCCCTTTGTTTTATTCAATTTCAGCATCTTAGCTCCGAATTGTGCTTTAGCCATATGGAACTGGCCATACATTACGCCTATATCTTATCTGATGGCTTGTCCAATCATGGTGCTGGCATCTACTGAGCCTTCTGTAACATTCATCTGACGGGAAATTGATATATGAAAATTGCTTAAGCTTGCCGGAATGACAAAGAGCTAGGTAATTCCAAGCTCTTCATCATTCCCCGAAAAAACCTTCGTAAATTTTGTTGAGATCATCCCTTAACTTTTCAACCTGCACAATCCTGGCCTCCCTTAAATATTCACGCCCATCTGCGTAGAGGACAAGAACGGGAACAGTGAATGCCATCAGGAATCCAGCGATTTCTTCAACCTTTCCAGCATTGACTAAACCGGTTTCGATTTTAGGGAAATCTTTCATCACTTCCTCAACCTGAGGGAGCAGACCATGGCAGACGCTTCAACTATCGGTTAATACATAAATAAAGCTTAATTCATTGTCACTGATCAAGCTTTTAACTTCCTCCATTGTCGTTAATTCTTTCATTTAAATATACCTCCTTATCCCCATTTAAAAATAGAATAGCCTTATGTTCTTTAATCATACCAAAAAAGGGTAATGGGTATAATAATATGGAGGAGTGATTGAATGGGAAATCCTTGGCATGAACGTTTTGGTACTGACCAGTATGTATATGGTGAGGAACCAAACCTTTTTATAAAAAATCAGGCAATCAGGCTGGAAAAGGGGAAGAAGGTTGTATGTTTCGCTGAAGGAGAAGGCAGGAATGCTGTATACCTTGCTAGACAAGGTCATGAGGTTACAGCCTATGACTATGCACTGAATGGTTTGAAAAAAACTGAAGCACTTGCTGAACGGTATGGTGTGGACATCAGGACAAAACAAAAGGATTTAATCCATGATCCAGTACCAGTTGCGGAATTCGACGCAGCGATCATGGTTTTCGGTCATTTTGCTAAACAAGATCAAAAAACTGTATTTGATAAATTAGTATCGGCAGTAAAACCTGGTGGCATAGTTATGATGGAAGTATATTCAGAGAATCAGGTCAGATATGGAACAGGCGGGCCCAAAACAGTTGATATGCTATACGATCCGGCAGACCTATTACAATGGCTGAAAGGATTTAAAATAATCCACTTCTTCTATGGGGAACAGGAAAGAATTGAAGGTCAATTGCATACCGGGGTTGGTCATGTGATTCAGGTTATTTTGAAAAAATAAAGCTTTTTATAATAGCGAATCTTCTGAAAAGAAGGTCGCTTTTTTCTATTTTTACAAGGATTTTCCAATGATTTGCCGAATTATTTACACAGTGAAATAAAGGATCAAGCAAAACGGCAACAAACGCCAAATGCATCTGATATCACCGGTGAGAGGCTAAACGATAGAGGTTTTTTAGGAGGGGGTTTTATGAAAGAAACAATAAATAGCTACGAGGATTTATTAAGAATGTTAGATCATCTTTTGAAAGAAGAAAGTGAATTTAGTTGGGATAATTTTTATTCTGATCGAGAAAGAAAAGTTCCTTTTTTTGAAAATCATCCCGATGAGAATTTAGTGGAATATATCGAAAAGAAGAGACTTAACGCGGGAAAAGCGTTGGAATTAGGCTGCGGACCTGGTAGGAATGCAATCTATTTGTCCAGGAACAGCTTTCATGTTGATGTAGTCGACCAGTCAGAAGAAGGGCTGGTATGGGCTGAAGAAAGGGCAAAAGAACACAGGGTACAAGTGAATTTTATTAAAAGCAATATTTTTGATTTGGAAATTGAAGAAGGTACATACGATCTTGTCTATGATTCCGGATGCTTTCATCATATTCCCCCGCACAGAAGAATGAATTACATTGACCTTGTTAAGAGAGCTTTAAAACCCGGAGGCAATTTTGCACTTACCTGCTTTGTCGAGGGAGGGGAGCTTGGAGGATCAGATATATCGGATTGGGAAGTCTACAGAGGAAAAAGCATGAAAGGCGGTTTGGGGTATACGAAAGAAAAACTAATGGATATATTTCATGAATTTAATGCTGTAGACATCCGGACAATGAGGGACAATTCTCCTGAAGATTCACTATTTGGATCATCCGCCCTACTGGCTGCTTTATTTAAAAAAGACGCGATGGAGTGAAAACCTTGGGATATATTACAGAACTGAGAAAACTGGTCGGTCACAGGCCGCTTATCTTGCCTGGTGCGGTTGTCATGATTTTTAACAGAAAAGATGAATTGCTTCTGCAGCTTAGGAGCGATGGAGGCTGGGGCCTTCCAGGGGGATTGATGGAATTGGGAGAAAGCCTTGAAGAAACCGCCAGAAGAGAAGTTAAAGAAGAAACCGGACTTACTGTAGGAGAATTAACACTTGAAGGTGTATTTTCGGGTGCTGAATACTATTTAAAAGTGGCGAACGGGGATGAACTTTATTCCGTAACCACCGTTTTTTCAACAAATGATTATCAGGGAAGCCTTGAAGTTGATGAGTGTGAGTCACTTGATTTGAAATTTTTTAGTTTAGAACTATTGCCTAAAAATCTGCAGCCAAGTTATATGAAATATATAAAACCTTATCTTCATAAAAAGGGCTTAGATTCCTAGATAAGAAGAGAAAAGCTTTATTATCTCAAATGAGTACAGAATTGAAAAAGCTTCATTAGGAATCCGCCCGAGGTGAAAACAGATAACAAAAGTTGCTTTACAGGAGTGTTCTTATGACTGAACAAAAATGGGAAGATTTTTATTGTGATGAAGTTTTGTCAGGCAAGACGCAAGTTGAAATAGTGGTGGAAACTGAGCATTGCCTCGCTTTTTATCACACCCGTCCATATTATGAGGTACATTTTATTGTCATTCCCAAAAAACATATTTTATCATTTCTAACAGTATCTAATGAGGAAGCGGAGATTTTGAGCGATGTTCTTCAGGTAGTGAAGCAGGTTGCCTCTAAGCTCGAAAAGGATTATGGAGCATGTACGATCTCTACTAACATTGGAAACTATCAGAGCAACAAGCATATGCACTGGCATGTCCATTTCGGTGCGAAGGTACGTGACGAACAAGGGCGATTGCTTCATGATCACCAAGCAAAATAATGGCTTTGAATTAATAGAGTTGATCGAAATGAATGAAATGGAAATCGACCAGTATCACCCACTGGCAGGCTCTTATGCAATAGTTGAGAAAAATGGGAGTTACCTCCTTGGATACAATAGCATGAGGGAGAAGGGTGAAACACCTCGGGATTGCGCGCAAAGAGAACTGCATGAAGAAACGGGACAGTTCGTTGAGAATCTTATATTTATTGGATTGGCGAGGGTGAGGAATCTTCTTAAGAATATTGAGAAGTTCAATCCGATATTTTACGCGACAGTTTGTACATTACACCCATTCCAACAAAATGAGGAAACGATTGCGATAAGACTTTGGGATTTAAAGGATATTATACACATTGACCAGGTCGATTTGGCAATATTAGAATATGTAAGTTTATTAAAGTTGAGGGATTAAAGTTGAAAAATAAATTCAACTTTCGCCAGGCACTATTCATAGGCTTTTTTGTCGCTACACTCATAACGTTCGCAAGGAATATGTTCGATTGGGAAAATGGGATTTACTTAGGGATTTTTGCTTTTATTATTACGATAGCAGTATCTTTTATCGCACAGAAAGTGATCAAAGATTAATTGAAAAAGGACTTATTACTAAGTCCTTTTTTATTCTGCTAATGTTTTTCGCATTTGAAAATAATAGTAGTTGGTACTGACTGTACTTTTGACCAGTTATACCATCTGTTATGATCCCTGCTTATTAATTCGTCAGTGATTCTCGCTTCTTCCACCATTTTTATAATCTTAAAACCTGTATCGACTAGTGAATTGATGTATGTACTCACTTTATACTGCTGCATGATGGCGGGGTGGTTCCATGCCTGATGATCATAAGGGCCTTCCTCATGATACGATTTATTAAACAACAGGCCATCATCTGTGTTTTGAATCCGGCTGAAGAGTGGATGCTCCCAGCTAAATATAAAAACTCCTCCAGGCTTCAAATATTCATGAACATTCTTAAGCGTTTGTTCTAGGTTTGTTGTCCAACCAAGGGAGAAAATCGAATATACAACATCAAAGTAGGTTTGAGGCAAACCAGGATTTAATTCCATAGGTGATTGGAATAACTTCACATTTGTATCTTTTAACAATTCCCCTGCCGCTGAAATTTGTGAGTGGGAAAGATCTAACCCCCACAATTCTGCAGCCCCATTATCGTTCATGTACTTCAAAGAGTGGCCGCTTCCGCAGCCGATATCGAGAACTTTTTTGCCTCTTACGCTCCCAAACAGTTTAAGCTCTGTTTCTTCAGGAGCGAAGGGACCATACTCTGGCAATGCTGTTCTTCCATAAAACCGGGGAGCGACCTCGTCCCAGCTCTTTTTATTGATCAATATAGTATCATTGTTCAAACTTAATACCTCCAAAACATAATAAGATATATTTCTCTATCATCTAGAATTTTCCTTTAATAAAATTTGTGGTTTGGGATTATTAATGAATTGAAAAAGCACTTGAAAGCTTTTTAGAAGAATTTGATTAATGGTATTTTTGAAAAACAAGATGGGTTAGATGAAAGGGTAGAAAGTTTATGCTGGCTGCAGTTATTCATGGATTCATCATCGCTTTCGGGCTGATCCTTCCGTTAGGAGTCCAAAACGTATTTGTCTTCAATCAAGGATCAATACACAAGCAATATAGGAAAGCATTGCCTGTTATTCTGACAGCTTCGATAAGTGATACACTCTTAATCACTTTGGCTGTTCTGGGAATATCGGTTATCGTCCTTCAGCTTGCCTGGCTAAACACATTGCTTATATCAGCCGGGATCGTATTTTTAATCTACATGGGTTATTTAACTTGGAAGAGTAAGCCTTCTGAAGTATCGGCAGTACAGGAGGCCTTTTCCCGTAAAAAACAAATAACATTCGCAGCTTCGGTTTCCTTACTTAATCCCCATGCGATCATGGATACAATCGGAGTGATAGGAACGAGTTCGCTTAACTATGCAGGTTTGGCGAAAATCACTTTTGCGCTGGCCTGTATTTTAACATCCTGGATTTGGTTTTTTGCTCTTGCCTTCGTTGGCCATCAGATGGGGAGGTTAGGGAAATCGAATGGTCTTCACAGTATCTTAAATAAAGTTTCCGCTACGATTATGTGGGGTACCGCCATCTATCTGGCATTGACTTTTTAAAAGAGAAAGGTGTTATCCAATGAGCTGCTGCAGGTTCCTGATAGAGAATTCCTTTTAAGGGCGTTCCACTCCGTACATTTACCTTGAAAAATAGAGTCCTCCAAAGTTGAAAATGAAGGACTCTATTTTTACTCACCGTCTCCTCCGGCGTTTAAGATTTGTACATTTGTCTCCAGATCTTCAAAACGCTGACTCTGTTCTGCTAACTGGATTTTTATTTGATTCAATTCCTCTTTTACTTCGCTCAGTTCAGCTGAAAGATGTTCGATCTCAAGTCTTAAGTTGGGGGATTCAGGATTTTCATCTTTAATCTCTGACTGATTTAGGGCCCTGGAGAGTAATGATAAAGTAGTTGGATTTACAAAACTTTGTGCAGACTTCACCAGGGAGTTAAGGGTATCTGCATTTAATTGATTTTTCACAGCTGGGATATTATTCTCTGTTACATTCTCCTTTGTATCTTCTGGTAATTTCTTAATAATTGCCTCGGTAAAATTAAGTATTTCACTCAATGAGGGATCTTTTTTTAAGCGGTCAATATGCGGCTTTATTTCCTTATCATTCATAAAATACACCCTTTCTATCATTTATTAAGATCTCCCCGGCTATTACCGGTATAGCCAGGGAGACTGTAAGGAACTTCAGGTCACAAATCTTTCAAAGAGATTAAGCAGCTCCGTTTTCTACAGCAATTACTTCGCCGATGCAAGTGTATAGGACATCAGCTAAAGCATCCTGACCCAACAAAATCGCAACGACTAAAGCAAGCGCCAACAAAAGAACAACAATCGAAGTGATTAACATCTCTTCACCCCTTCCTTAAAGAAGATAGGTAAGATCCGAACCTTACAACAACATATTATGTAAAAAAGTCGGACGAGCATCAGCTTGTATATCATAGAAGAATAAAGACGGGCTGCCCTTTTATCAAAACAATAGGAAATTGTTTGAAAAATAATACGGTTTCTTATATGGTGGAGTTAGAAAACCAAGGAGGGATCGTTTAATTGTCTGAGCCAATCGCCTTAACGAAGATAACAGTGTTCCAAAAAGATACTCCAAACAAAATCAGAGAGGCTTATATTGATGGGTTTAGTGAGCCATTGCTTTTTGGCGTCCATGGTGGTGTAAAGCAGTTCTATGGTGTGAATCCAGAAGTAGAATATCCATCAACGCTTGACCATATTGTTTCCGCAGCAGGCGGCTGACTGGTAGGAACCCTATCTGGCGCGCTGGAGGCGCGTAAAATACCAACTTCCCCCGATAAAGTTCTGGCAAAGGTGCAAGGTACAATTGAAGCACCAGAAGGAGTATTGAAAATAACGAAAATCAGCTGCCACTATGAACTTAAGGTCCCGGCCGGTAAAAGTGAAGCTGCCGAAAGAGCATTAAATGTTTTCGAACAAGGATGTCCAGTTGCACAAACATTAAAAGGCTGTATCCAGTTCACACATACTTGGGAGATTGAAGAATACTAGTGAAATGAGCCCACATCTTAAAAAGATGTGGGCTCATTTTTACTTATAATGGAAAAAGGAGAAAATATGTGTCACACTTTTCAAACTGCTTCGACTAATCGTATAGATAGCGGAAATGAGGTGGGGGAAATTAAGGATAATATTAAAGAACAACAGGTAATGGAATGGTATGAGATATATTATAAAGATATTTACCGGTTTATTTTTTACATGATGGGAGACCGTCAATGCTGCGAGGACTTGGTACATGACACTTTTTTGCGTGCCTTTAAATCCTTTGAGAAATTCGAAAATAGAACGAACGTGAATACCTGGCTTTTTAGTATAGCAAAGTATCTCGTAATAGATGAAATACGCAAGAGAAGAAGAAAGAGGGTTTTTTCATTATTTTCCAAAGACCCAGAGATCCAGTCACCTTTTAACATTGAACAGTATATTGAAAACAAAGATACGATAGAGAGAACATTGGAAGCAATCCAGCAGCTTAAACCAAACTACAGACTTGTGATTACTTTGAAAAAAATTGAAGAGTGTTCTACAAAGGAAATTGCTGAAATCCTGGGATGGTCTGAATCAAAAATCAGAAAAACATTATCTAGAGGGTTAGCTGCATTGAAAAAAAAGAATGATGAGGAAGGGGGCGGATATTTTGAGAAGAGACTCTGATAAAAATTGGGATCTCCTTAGGTCAGTCACTCCGGGAGAAGAGGAAAAAAATAGGATGAGAAATAAAATCAAGTCATCGATCGGTACACAAGCTGGACAAAAAGAGAAATATAGAATTATTGAGTGGAAAAACATTGTGCTTACCGCACTCTTTTTATTCATTTCCGCAGGTTTGCTGATCCAGTTGCAAAAGCATTATCAATATACCGAACGGATAGGTCAGTCACATACGATAAATGATTTGAGCTTTAAATGGGATTTAGAAAGTGTATATAGCGAAAAGAAAGAGGGGGATTTTGCTTTTTTTGAAGAAGGCAACCCTGAACAAGTCGGAATGGCTGGGTTTGTCACTGATGGAGAGAAAGATAAAATCATCAATACCAGGGCTATGAATATGGCAAAGGAAATGGACAACTTTCCATATCCAACAACTTTGTATATCGAACACGTTAAAATGATGGATGTGAGCCTCCGATACCATTTCTTCGTGGAGGCAGGCCAGGAGACCATTCATTTCAGTTTTGACTATCCAAAGCTTGAATACGCGGAAATCTTCCAGATCATTTCATCTTTAGATTTCTTTAAACCGAAACCATATCGTCATGATCAGCAGCTTTATGTTACCCATGGTTACGGAAATCTTCCTTATCCAGTTGGCTTAAAACCAGTAGAACTTACCGGGAACACAGAAAAATACGTATGGGAACAAGGGAGCCATTCCCAAAACTATAGCGATTATTTGGATAAGATTAAATCGACAGGAGGATGGAAGCAAATTAACGATGGCGGTTCGTCACATACTTTTGAATCGAATGATGGATTGGAAATCGTTAATATCTCAATCATTGGACAAGAAATTATTTATATATATTCTTATCCAAACAGAGAGGAATAAAGGATTCTATAATTAACTTCTCTTTTTTGATATAAAAAGGGTTTTCTTTATAAAGGAAAGAATTATTAATTATAGGCTGTTTTCGTAGGATTGTTGTTAAAATCCTAATGCCGATTTTAACGCAATATAATGCTATTTTGCGGTTCGGTATTTTGTTTGCATGCTCTTTTCTCATAAAAAGGGCTGCTTTGAGAAGAAAAATAGTTCATTCACTCCTATTTTGTAGTCAATAGCAACAAAGTTTGAGAAAAGAGCCTAATTATAAAACCTTGTTGTATAGAAGGAGAATCCATGTGATTGATTTAGTGCGAGTGAAACAAGAGGATGAAGTAATTCTTCAAAATTTAATTCAATTTTATATTTATGAGTTTACCGTTTTTCAGGATATCAAGCTTGAAGAGAATGGCAGCTTTGCTCCGTTTGATTTGAAGCCGTATTTGAATGAAGCTGATTTACATGCTTTTTTTATAATTCATGATGGGGAACTTGCAGGTTTTGCTATGGTCGAAAGCGGAAATCCCAATGTCATTCTTGAGTTTTTTATCATGAGGAAATTCTACCGTAGGGGATTTGGCAAGATTGCGGCCATCAAGCTGTTCGACCAATTCCCTGGAAAATGGAGTATTACCCAGGTAGAGAAAAATGAGCCGGCGAGAAACTTTTGGCGGAAAGTGATTGGCGATTATACTGGCGGTAATTATATTGAAATGTTTGATGATCACAATCGTTCAATCCAAGAATTCGTCACAGGATTAAACGTTAAGTAGATTTTTGAAAACTTATCTTTGTAATATCGATAGATTCCCAAAATTAATGATTGCAAAATAACTTGGTCGTTGTTTATAATGGTAAAAATATCTAATCGATGATGAAGAGAGTAATTATTCTAGCTTGCTACAGCGAGCCAGGGACGGTGGAAGCCTGGTGCAGGAGAATAATGAAGCGCACTTTTGAGATGCCTGCCTGAATGGAGTATGGCTGGCCGGGATTTACCCGTTATCAATGAAAGAAGGTTCCGAACTTTGGAACAATTGGAGTGGTACCGCGGGAAAACTCTCGTCTCTTATATAGAGACGGGAGTTTTTTATTTTTTAGGGGGTTATTTAATGGATTATGTAAAACTGTATTCAGAATTGCTTGCCGCTGAGATAGATGGGGTTCTTTCTTCTTATGAAATAGAGCGGTTAATCGAGAAGCCGAAATTCTTGCACCAGGGAGACTTAGCTTTTCCGTGCTTCCAACTGGCAAAAACCATGAGAAAGCCACCAGTTGAAATTGCCAAAGAGATAAGTGCACGATTGCAAAGCCGAGCTGTTGGATCAATAGAACGTTTCGAACCAGTCGGCGCGTATATAAATGCGTTTTTAAATAAGACAGAAGTTGCCAAAGACCTTTTATATGAAATTCGGCAAAAGAAGAATCATTATGGTGACCTTGATATTGGTGAAAATCAGACTGTGACAATTGATCTTTCATCTCCCAATATCGCGAAACCCTTTTCCATGGGCCATCTGCGGTCAACTGTTATAGGGAATTCACTATCCCTTTTATATGAAAAATGCGGATACAAGACAGTGAAAATCAACCATCTAGGAGACTGGGGAACTCAGTTTGGCAAACTCATCACGGCGTATAAACTTTGGGGCAAAGAGGAAAAAGTGAAGGAGAACCCGATACAGGAGCTGCTTGCGCTCTATATAACATTTCATGAAGCCGCAGAAAGTCAACTAGAGCTTGAACAAGAGGGTCGCGACTGGTTCAGGCGTCTGGAAAATGGGGATGCTGAAGCACTTAAGCTTTGGAAATGGTTCAAGGATGAATCATTGAAGGAGTTTAAGAAGATATATGACCTTATGGGGATTGAATTTGATTCATATGCTGGAGAAGCTTTTTATAATGACAAAATGGAACCAATCGTTGAAATGCTAAGAGAAAGGGGGCTGCTTGAAGATTCTGATGGTGCACAAGTAGTTAAATTGGATGACACAGAACTTCCACCATGTCTTATAAAAAAGTCGGATGGCGCAACCTTGTACGCTACACGAGATTTAGCTGCAGCATTGTACAGGTTCGAAGAGTATTCTTTTGTGAAATCTATATATGTAGTTGGTAATGAGCAAACCCTTCACTTTAAACAGTTAAAAGCAGTGCTTACAAAAATGGACTTACCTTGGGCGGATGGTATTACTCATGTTCCGTTTGGCATGATGTTAAAGGACGGCAAGAAAATGTCCACAAGAAAAGGCAAGGTAGTTCTGCTTGAAGGTGTTCTAAAAGATTCCATTCAGTTGGCGGAAAAGAATATAGAAGAAAAAAATCCTTCTTTGGCTAATAAAACTGATATTGCGAAAATGGTCGGTACCGGAGCAATTGTTTTTCATGATCTTAAGAATTTCCGTATGAACGATATCGAATTCGTCCTGGAAGAGATGTTAAAGGTCGAAGGCGAAACAGGACCTTATGTTCAATATACAAATGCCCGGGCACAATCGTTGTTGAAAAAGGGGGGATTTGAAGATACGAATGGGGACGACAATCTGGCAGCTGTTGCTGAATGGCCAGTAATAACTGAGCTTCAATCATTCCCGTATATAATCGAGAGAGCGATCGAGAGAAATGATCCATCACAAATTGCTAAATATGTCCTTAATCTGTCCAAGGCCTTTAATAAATACTACGGAGAAGTCCGGATTCTTGGAGATGATACAGAAAAGAATGCACGACTCCAATTGGTCCATGCTGTTAGTATTGTCCTTGAAGAAGGACTTAGAATGCTTGGCATCAAAGCTCCAAAAGAAATGTAGAAAGAGTCCCTGGATTATATCAGGGACTCTAATTAGTTTCAATTGTGTTCTATATAATTGGCGAATATTTCACCAGCGGAGTCGCTGTACTTTAATTCTACATCTGTTTCATCAAAAAACCATGTATCGTTTGCTTCGACATAAAAGGTAATTCCATCAATCTCTTGCTGTTCGGCGGCAATATCGGGTGCTTCAAGCGAGAATGCCAGGCTATAGCCCTTATTCTTGTCGCCAAACCCGGCATATAGAGGGTAAAGGCGGATGTGAAACGGTTTTGGTGAATCAAATTCCTTTTCAAACCATTTGTATGCGTTTTGATCAATCTTAATTGTCATCTTAGCACCATCCTTTCGTTAGTTTTATTGTAAAACCTGAAAGGTACTGGTTGCCGTGCTTTATGTCACAGTTTTGGAGATGTCATGAAAGTGTCAAAAAAAACAAAAAGCGCAAGCGCCTCGTTCAGCCGCGACAAGCGATGGAGGTCCGCCCAGTGAAGTCGCTCTTTGACTTCACTGGGCGGACCTCAACTGAAATGTATAGCCGACTGCCCAGAAACGCAGAAACTGGAGACTCCGACAAAGAAACGCTTTTTGCTTCTGCCAGTGGAGTTGAAATTTCGGAGTTTCTAGGAGGCGACCCTAGACAAGCGTCTCGAGGAGTTAGGAGCCGCAGCTAGACAAGCACCTCGAAGGGCTAGGCGCTGGAGCTAGACAATGATCTTAGTGCAAAAAAACCTTCTTATAAAATAAAAAACAGCTCCCAAAACGGGAGCTGAAGAATTTTAAACTGTTATACCCTTTTTCCGTATTGCTTCTGGAATATAGACACAGAATGGTTCACTACCCATATAATCTCCCGTCACTGCGTAGGTTCTGGAGCGTGAACCCCCGCAGACAAAACGGAATTCGCATACTCCGCACTTACCCTTATATTTGTCAGGATTTCGCAAGTCTTTGAAAATAGGGGAGTTTCGATATATTTCAGCCAAAGGCTTTTCCCGAACATTCCCGCCAACAAGTGGCAGCAGTCCTGAAGGCATGACATCACCAGTATGGGAAATGAATAAAAATCCGTTTCCGTCATTTACTCCTTTAGGTGCTCGTTTTAAGCCATCAATCATAGAAGCCATATCTTTAGTCAAGGTATCCTCATAACGGATCCCTTCTTCTTTATTAACCCTATTTTCTCGAGCCTTTTGTTGAAATACTACACGTCTGTAATGCTGAGCGGCAGTAGTTTTAATATCGTACGGTGCGGATTTGCTTAACTCATAAAGCCACCTGAACACCTTTTCATGCTCAGCTGGAGTAAGGCAGGCATCCAACTGTCCTCGACCTGTAGGTACCAGTAAGAAGATGTACCACATCACCACCTTGAGTTCTTTCATTAATTCTGCCATTTGTTCAAGATGGTCGTAATTGTAGCGGGAAATAACAGTATTAAGCTGCAAAGGCATGTTTAAATCATTCAGGTATTTCACTTTTTCAATTGTAAGGTCAAATGATCCAGTGGTGCCCCGAAAATGGTCATGGATTTCTGGAGTAGGCCCATCAAGGCTGAAAGCCCATCTTGAAAGTCCGACTTCCTTAGCCCTTTGCATTTTTTCTTTAGTCACATTTTCTGTGGCGCTTGGAGTCATAGAAACCCTCATACCTTTTTTAACCGCATAGTCAGCAAGGTCAAAAAGATCCTTTCGCATCATGCAGTCTCCACCAGTAAATACAAGCATGGGATTACCCATATCATAAATTTGGTCAATCAGTTTTTTACCTTCTTCAGGTTTCAATTCCATTGGGTCAGGCATATTCTGCGCATCTGCCCTGCAATGCAAACATTTAAGCTGGCAAGCCCTTGTAACTTCCCAGATAACGATATAAGGATTTTCATTAAAATCAATCACAGCAGGATGGCCACCTGCAGGATGAGTATCTCCAACTCCATGCATATTCATCACCAACTTTTTATCATTTATTTATTCATTATAAAATAAGAGGTTTTATACGCATGTAATGAATGTTACATAAAATCAAAAATGGTATGTAAGCAGGAAAAACTTTAACAAGTAAAGATAAAATTTTAATCTCGGAACACGATGTGTTGAATTAAGCCAAAAACATTCCGCTTCTAATAAAATTAACTGAAAAATTTGAAACTTATCACTGGTCCCACCGTCTAATTTTTGGGGAGCAATTAGTGTTCGGGAATGGGGGATATCAGTGAAGAAGTCTGTTCTATGGATAACCATGTCATTCTTGATTTTATTGTGTATGATCAGCTGGAGCACTTATAGCCGTTATAAACCTAACCCTCCTGATTTAGAAGTGGTTGTAGCCAAACATACTGTGGAGGTTAAGCCTGTAACTTATTCCTTAAGGAAATGGGGAAGGACTGCTGCGGCAGATACTAATACCGATCCTGATGTACTTGTCAGAGAGACTCCTCCGATTTTTGTTGAAACTGGTGACAACATTAAGTTTTTATTTGAACAATTACCTGATTCTGTGAAATGTTATTTATGGGAGATGGATACGGGAAGGCTCGCTTATAAAGGACTAAAAGGATACCCTTTAAACCTTGAAGATCTGAATGTAGCTTCTGGTGATTATGCACTGGAAATCCGCGCAAGATGGGAAAACGGCTACGTATTATATAACACAAGAATTATGGTACACGATGATTCGCAATAACCAGCCATTGGCTTGCAGAAAAGCATGCTAATGGCTTTTTATTTTGGATATTTTTTTAGCCTGGCATATTCTTTTTCAGCCTAGTCATACTAATACAGTACCAAAAATTCTGAGAAAGAAGGGACTATGATGACAGTAGGGGCGCAAGTAAAACAAACAATCGCTGGTCTAAAAAGTGCTCAGGCAAGTTTGGAAACTTTTGCACTTGGAACTGATAATCAACAAGCTAAGCAACTTTATCAGACAGCTGCTCAACAAACTCAGGCAGTTATAGATAGCATTCAACCACGTTTACAGGAAATTGAACAAGAAGAACCACAATACAAACAGTAAAAAATGAGAGGGCAGGGGGAACCCGCCCTTTTCCTTTAAGGATAAGAAAGTATAAAATTCAAATTTGAGAATTGTCCAGCTCCAGCGCCTAGTCCCTCGAAACGTTTCGGTCCGCCCATTGAAGTCAAAGAACGACTTCACTGGGCGAACCTCCAACGCTTGTCGGGGCTGACAAAGCGCTTGCGCTTTTCTTTTATAGGGGTGAAACAAATTGACAATAGCATCAGACGTTAATCAGGTTCTATCAACAATTAAAGGAATTGAAGCACAGTTATCTTCTATGGCATTGAATACCAATATCCCTGAAGCAAGCAAAATTTTTCATGAAACGATGCTGGTCGTTGGAGAAATTAAAACTGACCTGCAAAATAGGAAAACTCAGCTTGAAATAGAAGAGCCACAATATAAAAGCTAGAGGTGAAAAAATGAACGATTGGACGCACATTATTATATCATCTGTGTTGTTTGCAGTGACATTATTTACAATCACGAAAATTGGCGGAAAGAAGCAATTGGCGGAGCTATCTTTTTTTGAATATGTATCGGGTATTACCATAGGAAGTATTGCTGGTGAAGTAATAATGGGCCTTGATGGAAATTTTTTTCATGGAGTATTGGCCATTGGAATATTCGGGACCTTTACATATTTGCATGACCTCTTAGGAATTAAAAGCAAGAAGTTCCGAGATTTTTTTGAAGGAAAGGCAACAGTAATTATAAAAGATGGAAAAGTGATGGAAGATAACTTAAAAAAGGAAAAATATACAATCGATGAATTGAATTCTTTGTTAAGACAGAAAAATGTTTTCAAAACAGCAGATGTCGAGTTTGCTGTTCTAGAGCCAAAAGGTGATTTGAGTGTATTGCTGAAAAAAGAATTACTCCCTCTAACTGCGAAGGATATAAACTTGCCGGTAGCTGCTGAAAAGGAAACCTATACTGTCATAATGGATGGAAATGTATTGCATGACCAATTATCATCTGCTGGTAAAAACAAAGGATGGCTGGATATTGAACTGGCCAATCTCGGTGTGACGCTTGATAATGTTTTTATAGGCCAAGTAGATTCTTATGGAAAGTTATTTATTGATACATACGATGACCAAATTCAAGTCCCGACACCTAAACCGAGGAAACTATTGTTGGCAATGCTTAATAAATGCCAGGCAGACCTTGAATTGTTCGCTCTAGCGACAGAGTCTTCGAGTACTAAGGAAATGTATAATAAAAACGCTAAAAAATTGAAAGAAGCCATCAATAAAGTGCAGCCATTTTTGAGAGAGTAAATAGCTGCTTATGTAATCTTTTTCCGGAATATCGATTAGCAGAAATCAAATACTAATTGATGGAGGAGGTTTTTCAGAATTCCTCCAATTCAAAAAGGGGTGCTGCCGAATGAATAGATCTGCATGGATTTCTTCGTTGATGAGATCGAATATTCCTCAAAACATGATGAAAATGTTCGGATACAGACGTAAAAGAAACCGTTCCATGACGTATTCGATTATGGGAGTTGTGGCAAGTGCTGCAGCAGCGTTCATGTTTCGAAATCGAATGGGAGATGGGATGAGGCAGCTTTTCCAAAATTCTAATGCTGGAACAGCTTTTAATAAGCCAGTTGCTGCAGGGATTACAGAATTTGCAAAAGAAATCACATCTGGATTAGATACAAATAAGACAAACAAAACAACAGGTATCCAATCGACTACCTCGACAAACCCAGAAAGCAACCAGATGATCAACCAAATTGCTTCAGCTGCCAAAGAAACAGGAAATAGCCAACAGGTAGATAATTTAGCTAATCAATTAATTAAACGGAACCTTTAATAATGTGCAAAACAAAAAATCCCGCTGTGATTCAGCGGGATTTTTTGTTTTTGTAGAAATTAATTTTACCTTAGAAAACTTTAAAAATCATTGTTTGTTCAATTAATTAGTTCCTTTTTCCCTTGCTATCAAAAATACCTGGGTAAACGGACATAGACTATTAAAATTACAACAAGATTAAGCTTATATTTCAGTCGTGTAACAAAATGTCCTCTAAAAAAGGAAAAAAGAGCCTGCAATCCCTGTAAATATAGCTTTTAGCGATCAACTGGCATGTAAACGGTATTTTTTCCAGAGGAAAACAATTCCTCACAAACCAATATTTATAGATTCAAAACTAGTTTGGGAAACTCTACTATTAATCTTGTAATCGAAATCAAAGGAGTTGCTCTAACATGAAAAAACAGCTTTTGACGGTGGCTGCAACAGCCGGGATTTTATTTACATCATTCAATGGATCAGCAAGTGCTCATGATAAATTACACTCAGTTCAATCTGGAGATTCTTTATGGAAACTTTCAAATATATATAATGTTGCTATAAACGATATTCAAAAGTGGAATAATCTATCAAGCACAACCATCTATGTAAATCAGAAACTATCAGTTCTTGCACCTCACAGTCACACGACAGCTGCGAATGCAAGCGTCAGCACATCTTCTGCTACTTATGTTGTGAAGTCAGGCGATACTTTATGGGGAATTTCAAAATCATATGGGATGTCCATTAGCGGACTTAAATCATTGAACGGACTTAAATCTGATGTTATCTATCCAGGACAAAGATTAAAAGTATCTGGGACTGTTGCTACAACTGCAACAACAGCAACATCCAGCTCACCCAGCACCTACACAGTCCGTAGCGGTGACAATTTGTCAACGATTGCTGCTCGCCATAATTTATCGCTATCACAATTGAAATCTATTAATAATCTTTCGTCGGATCTTATTTTCCCTGGTCAGGTATTAACGCTATCCAGTTCAGCTTCTACAGTCGTAGCCACTAATGTTTCAACAGCAAGCACACCAGTGATGGCAACGTATAGTTCTACTTCAAAGGTAAACTCATTGATCGCTGAATCCAAGAAGTATATTGGTGTACCATATGTTTGGGCTGGAAGCACACCAGCAGGCTTTGATTGCTCAGGATATTTAAACTATGTTTATAGCAAAGTTGGAATTTCAATCCCGAGAACGGTCGCGTCGATTTGGGATGCTACAAAACCTGTTTCATCACCACGTGTAGGGGATCTAGTGTTCTTTGAAACGTATAAGCCAGGTCCATCCCATGCAGGCATTTATCTAGGTAGCGGCAAGTTTATTCATGCTGGTTCTTCTAGAGGAGTAGAAATCAGTGATATGAATAACTCATATTGGAAGCCACGTTACCTAGGAGCAAAAACAACATTTTAATCTTATTTTTAAACCTATACCCAGCTATTTAAGATCTAAAACCTCCTTATAGGAGGTTTTTTATTTTATGTAACTATTGAGCTTAACATATGTAAAGCGCAGCTTTTAATTTGTAAACCACTTTATATATAGCGTATAATCCAATTAAAATCTTATTTGCTAACGTGCAAGTTTTTGAATGTAGCCCATTATGAATAAAAATTATTTGTACATAGTGAATTCTGGTGAGTTTAATGATTTGGAGGCATGTAAAGTGAGAATTCCTATATTAAAATTAAAGGATTATTTATTAGTTTCAATTCAAGTAGAACTTGATGACCAGACGGTACTGACTTTTCAAGAGGACTTGTTGAATAAAATTAAAGATACTGGAGCAAAAGGTGTTGTAATCGATTTGACTTCTGTCGATATGATTGATTCGTTCATTGCGAAAGTATTGGGCGACGTGATAGTAATGACAAGCCTAATGGGCACGAAAGCCGTACTTACAGGTATCCAGCCTGCAGTCGCCATTACTTTAATAGAGCTTGGCATAACATTGGAAAATGTCCATACTGCACTGGATCTTGAACAAGGAATTTCGATATTAAGCCAATTGTTAGAGGGTTAGCCAAATGACAGAACCGATTATTATTAATATTAATAATGAATTTGATATAGTGCTTGCCCGTCAGAAAGGGAGAGAAATTTCGAAAGAACTCCAATTTGGTGGCGTTGACCAGGCAAGGATAACGACAGCAATTTCTGAGCTCGCAAGAAACATTTATTTATATGCCGGAAGCGGCCAGGTTACTATTGACGTCTTAGAAGATAACGGAAGAAGAGGGATTCAAATTTCTGCTGCTGACAATGGTCCAGGCATAAAAGATATAAGGATGGTCTTGCAGGATGGTTTTTCTACTTCAGGCGGTCTTGGTGCAGGACTTCCAGGAGTTAAAAGATTAATGGATAGTTTTGATATTGACTCAATGCCGGGAACTGGTACAAAGATTACGATTACCAAATGGGCAAGATAAAAGGGGATTTGCATGGAGTTAGCCAAATTACATCACGTCGCCATTATCTGTACAGATTATAAAAAGTCAAAAGAGTTTTATACAAAAGTTCTCGGCTTGAAGGTGATCTCAGAGGTATATAGAGAAGAACGACGCTCATATAAATTGGACTTAGCTGTTGGAAGCCATTGTCAAATTGAACTTTTTTCTTTCCCAGACGTTCCCTCACGCCCTAGTTACCCTGAGGCAGCTGGTCTCAGGCATCTCGCTTTCACTGTAAAAAATATTTCCTCTTATGCAAATTATCTTGAAACACAAGGAGTGGAAGTGGAGCAAATCAGAATCGACCCACTGACTCACAAGCAATTTACATTCTTCTCCGATCCCGATGGCTTGCCAATTGAATTGTATGAAGAGTAACTAAGATACAACAAGTAAAATAAAAAAGGATGTTCAGCGACAATAGCTGAACATCCTTTTCACTATTTAAAAGAGCCATTGCTCCTGAACTTGCTTTCGTGCCATCTTCAAGATTTCTTCCTCAGAAGTTTCACGGTCAGCAATGACATTGGTTAAATAATTTTTTCCCTTTAAGTCTACTGTTACTGTAATTTCTCTCATCATACATTTTCCTTTCTTCTTGTTTTACATGTTGTTGTTAAAACTCCCATGTTAATCTAATTACCATCTTACCGGTAAATGTAAACATCATGGACTGCTAGAATCTTATTTAGTTTTGCAGGTAAGGGTCTTGAGTGGTTAAAGGATAAGTCAATCAAGTGGGGATAAAGCTCGCTTTAATGGATGGTGCTGCAGGAAAAGGTACCTCAAACATCAAACTCCTCAAGGCTAGGGGTTTTGCCATATTTCTTATAGGGAATAGCATGAATACTAATGCTAAGGAGGGAAACGCATCATGGGAAATTCGAAAAAAAACTCACAAAGTCTTGTTGAATACGAACGAGAGAAATTAGGCGAAGATAAAAAGGTAGATGAATTCAAGGATCAAGGGAGAGTTCCCGACCAGCAAAATAGATTGGAAGATCAGGAAAACTTAAGAAAATAAGGACAAAACAAGCTGGAGGTCATTCCGGCTTGTTTTTTTTACATATCTTAGGAAGAAAGTTTCCAATTCAAGCAGGGGATTTTTTACTTTTAGTTGAATATATATTATGGAAATATAGAGAATTAGAAAAGGGGAACAATATTTTGAGTGCACATAATGCTGACCGTGCCGGGAGCTTGCTGATAACAATCGCTGTTATCCTGCTCTTCGCATCCGTACCAATAGGGATTTTTATCGTAACTTTCATTCACCATTCATTTTACCTTGACCGCTCGCACTGGTTTTTTGACAGCCCGATGTCATCCTATATTACAATGGTTGCGGTGTTTTTAATTATACCTGTGTTATTGATCATCATAGCTATTTATCTTTTCAAAACTGATGAATCCAGAAAGAGAAGTTTCAATGTTTTTATTGCCTCGACTTTCACATTGCTAATCATGGCTGCAGGCGGCTACTTAAGCATTGATAATTATTATTATATGGACAAGAATGGCTTGTATTATGATGAGCTCTGGAAATTAGAACAAACGGAATACTCATGGGATGAAATTACTGAGATGAAACAAATTAACAAAAAAGAGGGCGGTACACTAACGCCTGATAAAGTGATTTTCACTTATGAAGATAAAAAAATCGAATTGTCTTTAACTCCAAAACTTCGGAATGAAATAGACCCTGTAATCGATTATATCGAAAATGCAAAAGGGGTCGAACTGGTTATGGAAAATATAACAGTAGATGAAGAATAGACGAAAACCCTTCCATCAGTTGATGAAAGGGTTTTTTATGTGATGTCATTCTAAATGGACGAATAATAATTATTAGCAATTAACGTTTGGTCTTTTGATAATAATAATGGAAGCCGTAGGCGAAAATAGCATATGAATAAATAATACTGAAAAAATATAGTGGTTTTAGTCGCTCTAACTGATAAATGTTTATTTTCTTGAAAAGGTTAGTAACAGGAAATGCTAAGAGGTAATCAATCACCAGATTTATTCCTAAGTACTGCCAAAGGCTCCCGTAGGCTAGACGGAACACCCAGAGGTTTGTCACAAAAAAAGGACCTAGAGTGAAACTAAGGTCATTGAAAATTCGGGTTCCGGTACCTCCGGATACTTTCCATAGTTTATATGGGTGGGATAACACCAATAATATGGATACTAAACCTGTAACAAAGATCGTGACAGGAAGAAAACGTTTGAATGCACGTTTGGGATACAACAATAATGTGGACCATGATATTAGCATCATACACAGCCTGAATATATTACGTAACATGGTTGCTCCTTTCTCAGATACAAACAAAACTATTGAACTGCACTGTGAATAGTTTCTCCACAATTACAAAATATAATAATACAGTCTGGAAAAATTATGGTTGTTTTAAGGAAATAATTATGATAAATTTAACCACACACATGACTTTTGTCCTGTTAAGGAGAATTTTGCCATGATCAATGAAGAGGAAAAATTAATCTTTCTAAAAGAACTTGGACGTTTGATTGATGATTACAAAAGATGTTGTGATGATGAATATCAAGAGCAAATTTATGAAGATATTATGCATTTAATTAATGTTATAAATTAACAGAAAGTAATTAACTTTTATCTCCTGCTTCTGTACTGGAAGCAGGTTTTTGCTATACAAAAAATTCCTGTAAAGGTATTATAATAAAAGCAGCGTTAAATTTCTGAATCATCAGGGGGTTTTGTAAGGTTTGGAAACAAATAGGCTCAAGGAGCTAGAGGGAAAAATTCAAGAGTATGAGACAATTATTTCTGAAATGTCCGCGCCAATCATACCTTCTATTGTTCCTCAGACAATACTGGTACCGATTACAGGATTAATTCGTGCAGAGAGATTCGATAAAATTCGCGAAAAATTGCTTAATTTCATCCATAATAAAGATATAGAAACGGCAATCATTGATTTAACTGATATTAGTGGAGAAAGAATTGAGAACATCTGTCTTGAAGAAATAGGCAGAGAGCTGCATGAACTGGCTTCTTCTATCTCATTGATGGGTGTGAGAACGTTATTTGTTGGGATGAATCCTGGACTAGTCAAGCGGATGGTTCTTGATGGTATAAAAATAGAAGCGCAATCTTTTTCAACCTTTCAATCAGCTTTAAAACATTTGATGAAGGAAAAGGGCATCGAGTTCAGAAAAATTTCAGAGTAAAACAACCCGCCAGAACTTTTCTGGCGGGTTGTTTTACAATGATTTATTTTTCAGGTTCAGAAGGAACTGAGATATCCTCTAAAGCTTGTCCTGCTTCATCATCCAGCTTTTCAGTTACGGCAAGGTCTCCCAATGATACAATTCCAATCATCTTTCCGTCTTCAACAATTGGAAGCCTGCGAATTTGTACGTCTGCCATCAAGTTTGCAGCTTCCTCAGCAGTCATATGGACAGTGCCTCTCACTGGATCGGTGGTCATTACCTCCGATATGGGGGATTCCATTGAAGTGTTATCAGCAACCGCCTTCAGAATAATATCCCTGTCCGTAGCAAGTCCTGTTAGTTGGGCATCCTCACAAATTGGCATGACTCCAACATCGAGATCCCTCATTTTTGCTGCTACCTCGTGAATAGGTGTATCAGGACTGCAATATTCTACGTCTCTAGTCATTACTTTATCAATTTCCATACTGTATTCCTCCTTTTTAAGTGTATATAAAAGAAATACCCGAGTGCTTTCAAAGAGAAACTGTTAGTTTTTTGCAGGTGGTGTTGGTAAAATAACAATAAATATGATTATACATAGAAATGAGGGGGAAGAAATGATTGATTTAAGAAGCGATACTGTCACAAAGCCTACCGAGGAAATGCGAAAAGCAATGTACACAGCCGATGTGGGTGATGATGTTTATAGAGAGGATCCAACAGTCAGGGAGTTGGAAGAAACAGCAGCCGAAATACTAGGCAAAGAAGAGGCCTTGTTTGTTACGAGCGGGACACAGGGAAATCAAATTGCTGTTCTCACACATTGCCGACCAGGACAGGAATTGCTTTTGGAGGAAGAATCTCATATTTTTTATTATGAATCAGGTGCTGTAGCTGCCCTTGCCGGAGTCCAGACCAGGACCATTCCAGGGCACAGGGGAGCAATGGATCCACAGGATGTTTTAAATGCAATTCGTACTGATGATATCCATTATCCGGAAACAGGGCTGATTTGTTTGGAAAATACTCATAACCGCGCAGGGGGAGCAGTCATTCCGGTTGAAAATATGAAAGCGATCTATAGTATTGCACAAAAGAATAATGTACCTGTTCATCTCGATGGGGCCAGATTGTTCAATGCGGCAGCAGCTGCAGGTGTCGATGTGAAGGAATTCGCTAAAAACACAGATACAGTTCAAATATGTCTTTCTAAGGGACTCGGAGCTCCGGTAGGCTCAATCATAGCTGGTGATGCTGAATTTATCACGACAGCCCGAAAATGGAGGAAGCGCCTTGGTGGAGGAATGAGGCAGGCAGGTGTCATTGCTGCACCTGGTTTAATCGGTCTGACCAAGATGAAGGATAGACTTGGAGAAGACCAATGGAATGCAAGGATTCTGGCTGAAGCAATCGAATCGGTGCCAGGAATGAAGCTTGCCCGACAGCCAGAAACAAATATTGTCGTCGCAGATGTAGCAGGCTTGAACATCACTTCTGATGTTTTTGTAGAGAGGTTGCGCTCTGAAGGAGTCATTTCCGGTACGTTCGGCCCAACTTTTGTAAGATTTGTAACCCATTATGATGTAAATGAAGATCAAATTCAGGAGGCAATCGAAGCAATTGCCAAGGTAGCCAGACAATAAAAATCAAGCTGGATGGCTACCATCCAGCTTGATTTTTTTACCTGTACATGGTCCACTTCCCAATATCTACGAATCCCAGCCGCTTATATATCCGGCCTGCTTCCGGATTGTCATAAAATAGGCATAACAACTTTCCTTCATCCATAACATCTTTGAAGAGTTTTTGCATCACAGTGGTCGCAAGCCCTTTTCGTCGATAGTCTTTATGTGTACATACCCCAACGATCATCGCTGACATTGAGTTTTCTGCAGCCGTGGATGCAGAGGCAACCATTTGTCCTTCCTGCTCAAGGTAATAGGTTCTGCCGGTACCTGTTTTTAAAGATTGCAATATGATTTCTCGCGCATTTGGATTTGGATAGAATTCTTCGATTCCAGATCTTAATTCGATGATTCGGTCCACATCTTCAGGATTTGCTGTCTTAATTTCATAATCTGTATGTACGAAGTACTCATCAGTATTACACTCAGCGAAATATGTCACTTGTTTTTTACCAAGTTCAAGCCCGGGTATATTCTCGAATTTTTCAACCAAATCACTTTTTCCAGATAAAAAAACCTTTTCTTCGTATGACTTAATAATTTCCGCAAACTCTTTAACGGGAACCTTGCCGGTTTTAGCATAGGGAATGAAAGAGTTATGGAACCGAAGCAAAACCGCTGTTAAATCATGATCTTCTCTATAGAACCCCCACAACTCCTGGAAATCTGAATCGTAGCCAAACGCCTCAATATCACCAATAATGAACAAATTCAAGGCAGCTTCATCTTTTAAAAAATCCATGACCCTTTCGTTGTCATTTTCTCCAAGTTTTCTAATCATGCCATTTTCTCCCTTTCATAGCTTTTAAGTATATTATTTTAAAAGCATAAAAAATACAAGACTTTTTTACATAAGGGAACTACTATTTCTGCTGTGAAAGGAGTTAATTTGGATGGATATTGAGAAAAAAGCGATGTTTCTTTGTTTAAAAATGATCAGTGTTAAGTTGGTCTGAAATGGCTACCCAGCTGTTTAGAAAATATGGTTGGGAAACAAATGAAGGAATCACAGTTAAGGGGACTTCAGCCATGTATTATTAGGATTTAGCCGAATAACGCCTTATATCTTAATAATTCGAAAACTGTCCCAAATGTATCGTACTTAAATAATCTGAGTAACGCGTTTAACAAGTCAATTTAAAATGAACACTTCGATAAATGATTGGAGTGTTCATTCTAAATTGCTGCCGATAAAAGAGGTATATTGGAACAGTGTCTAATGTCTCTTTTTTCAAAAATGTATTATGTAAGTAAGTGGTTTCCCAATATATTCGCATGGTGATTTACCAGTTTTTATTTAGACAACATGGATTTCACTCCATTATTAAGAATTGTATATAAGGAAGAAAACAGTTTTACAGAATAAAAGTTCCGGAAGGGACAGGTTTTTAAATTGGTAATGCAAATGGTAAAACGATTCCAAATCAGTGCCAATCCTTGTTTTTATATATCATTTTTCCCAATCAAAAAGGCTCATTTATCTGTTGATATTGGCTGAAAATTTAAAATATACTTAATTCTGCAGCCGGTAAGCTGTAAAATTTTAATAGGTGAGAGGAGCAAAAGAATGAAGAAAAAGAGAATACTCGGGTCCGCGGTACTTAGTATTGCAATGGGTTTTTCGATGTTTGCGACAGGGGCTTTTGGAGCGGGAGTGCAAGAAAGCCAGGATACTTATCGAGTTTTAATTAAGGGGCCGAGTGCAGAAAAAGCAAAAGTGAAAGAGCAATATGGCGAGAGATGGAACTTTGGCAAGCAAGGATTTACAGCAGAAGTAAACAGCAAGCAATATCAGGCATTGTTAAAGAACAAAAATATCGAAGTCTCTCAGGTTGGAATTCATTCAATTGATGCCCGTGTTGAAGGGAATGGCAATGGAAAAGGGAAGGGCGATTACACTGCCCAGGCATCTTATCCATCTGACCAGACTCCTTGGGGAATTCAAGCGATCTATAATGATAATTACATCCAATCCACAAGCGGCGGTAATGGAATCAAGGTAGCTGTCCTCGATACAGGAATCAACCGAAACCATATTGATTTGACTGACAATGTTGAACAATGTAAGGACTTTACTCAATATTATTCTTCGATGGTGAATGGTTCTTGTACGGATCGCCAGGGACATGGTACTCACGTTGCCGGAACTGCGGTTGCTAACGGTGGATACGATGGAGCAGGAGTGTATGGAGTAGCGCCGGAAGCAGAACTTTGGGGCTACAAGGTATTAGGGGATAATGGTTCTGGTTATTCAGATGATATCGCAGGTGCAATCCGCCATGCAGCAGATGAAGGCGTTCGTACAGGAACCAAAGTTGTCATCTCGATGTCTCTAGGTTCAAGCGGTAAGGATTCAATGATTGCAAGTGCTGTCGATTATGCATACAGCAAAGGGGCACTAGTTGTCGCTGCTGCAGGTAACAGTGGCCCAAGTGCCAACACGATTGGATATCCTGGCGGTTTAACAAATGCAATCGCTGTTGCTTCACTGGATAATACCTTCGTAAATGGAACACATAAAGTATCTGACTTTTCTTCTCGTGGAAACCCATATACTGACGGTGACTACTATATCCAGGAAAAGGATGTTGAAGTTTCAGCACCAGGTGGCGGTATCTATTCAACAGCTGTAGATGGAAACTATGCAACTATGAGCGGCACATCAATGGCAACACCACACATTTCCGGCCTTGCAGCTAAACTATGGTCAGCGAATAAGTCTTGGAGCAACTCACAGCTTCGTTCTGAAATCCAAAGACGAGCGAAGCTATATGACATCAAAGGTGGAACAGGAGCGGCTACTGGCGATGACTACGCGTCTGGTTTCGGTTTCCCGCGTGTAAAATAATACAAACAGACATCTGTGCCAGCCATCCGGGTTGATTGATCCGGGTGGCTTTATTTCATTTTTTATTGTAATATATGAAGAAATAATTTATAAAATATAGAATTTTTAAAAAATAGTTCTTTTGAACTGTTTAAAATGTTAGAAAAGATGGTAGATTAAAATAAAACGGAGGGTGACGTATGCAGTTTGGACCACTCATTAAATTTTATAGGATTCAACAAGGTCTGACACAAAAGGAACTGGCAAATGGCATATGTTCAGTTCCCCATTTAAGCAAGATCGAAAGCAATTCAAAGGAAGCCAATGAAGAAACTATGGGACTATTGCTTGAAAGACTTGGCGTTAACCTTGCATCCATTACTGAAAATGAAGATCAGATTAAACTGCTAGTGGCTGAGTTGAATGAGAAAATCGATTATTATTTAAATGATGAAGCCGATGATGTGATGGAAAGGTTGAAAGAGTTTGAGGGGATTATTCCATTCTCAACTAATCTACATACATATGAGCTTGCTAAATATAGGTATTTGATTTTTAAAGGTAAGATATTTGAAGCAAGTAAGCAATTTGAACTGTTGAATAAGCAAAAGAATATTTTTTCCCAACCTCAAATGGCTTTATTTTCCTATCTGCGTGCTGTATGGTTATTAAAGAAGGGGAATTGTAAAAAAGCGGATGAGATTTTAGATGCAATAGGGAAAGCATCCAAAATCGAAATTTCTAGCGGGGAATTACTATATCATCGCGCATTGGCTAAAAGTTCACTTGAAGAAACTGGGTATGCTATATACTATGGCAAGCTAGCCATGGAGGAATTTATGGAGGACCATAACTTCAAACGGATATTGCACGTAATGATCTTATTAGGGATCAACTATACACACTCTAAAATTTATGAAGAAGCTCAAGATTGTTTTAAACATTTAATCCGGAATGCAGAATTATTAAAAGAAACCAAACTGCTACCTGATATTTATCATAATATGGGTTACTTGCAGAAGAAATTGAATAATTATCAGGATGCCATCCTATTCTTTGAAAAAAGTAAAGCAATGCAAACTCAGATTAATCTACATTATTTAATCACCTCGTACTCGATAGGTGAAATTAACTTGGAACTTGGCAATATTGATAAGGCAAGAGAGGCTTTTGAAGAAGTCCAGGAAGTCTCCAAGAAGTTGGATAACCGCAAGTATAAGATACTATCAAATTATTACCTTATGAACCTTGAGTCTCCTGAAAAATCACTTGCATATTCTGAATCAAAAGTAATCCCGTATTTGGAAGAAAGTGATGGGAAAAGTGAGGAATTAATTGGATTTTACAAAATGCTATCGAATCACTATCAAAAAATAGGCCGATTCGATCAAGCAGTAAAATATATTCAAAAAATTAATTAATGGAGGAATGTAACGTGAAAAAGAAGTTAATTGCTTTACTTTCAACAAGTGCATTGGCTTTAGGAGTATTAGTAGCAGGTATGCCGCCAATCCAACCTCCAGTATAAAAAAATGAAGCAAAAAGGCCATGCTAAGGCCTTTTTGTTTTTTTACCCGAAAAAGTTGGGAAAATTTTCATCACGTTAAATTACCCCCAGAGCCCTCATATAATAAACGAACTATTTTCACGAAGCCAGACATACACTGTCCAGCTGAAATAAATGAGGAGGTTCGGTATGGGAACATTTAGCATGGATATTGACGAGCTGTTGGAAGAGACAACAGATATTGCTGAAAATGATTTGAGTTATACACTGAACCCAATTGAAATTGATCGTTTGCTTGATAATACACGCCACTGGTAAAAATATTAATCCATTCCAGGATTCACTGGGATGGATTTTTTATTTCGTTGATTGTTATAGAACGTATGTACTATAATTGAATATAAGAATTTATTATTTTGGGCCAGGTGAGTGGATGAAGAATGTAATTAAGATACCAGTGAGAACTTTGGCTGAGTATGTACATAAAAGTGGGAGTATCGTCTCTGGGTTCAGCTCAGCTTCATCTTTTACCGAAGGCTCTCGAATCCATCGGGAAGTCCAGAAGACATACAACGAACACGATCAAAGTGAAGTTTTTTTGAAGACTGAAATAGAGTATGAAGGTCTTTATTTTATGATTGAAGGACGTTGTGATGGGCTTCTTGTAAGTGATGGACGCACTACCATAGACGAAATTAAGTCAACCTCTTTAAATCTTGACATGATCAATGAGGACAGTAATCCTGCACACTGGGCGCAGGCTGAATGCTATGGCTATATGTACATGCAGGACCATGAACTTGATTGTATCGATATCCAGCTTACTTATGTGGAGAAGGCTTCCGGTGAAATGAAAAGATTCAGCAGAACTCGGACATATGAAGAGCTTAAGGAAGCCATATTGAACATGGTTTCTGTATTTGCTCCTTATGCAAAATTGCGTGTAGTGCATGAAATGAAAAGGAACCAGAGTATAAAAGAGTTGGTATTCCCTTTTGCCCAATACCGTAAAGGGCAACGGCAGCTTGCTGGTTCAGTATATAAAACAATTCAGGAAAATAAGACTATTTTCGCGAGTGCACCAACTGGTATTGGGAAGACCATTTCTACAATTTTTCCGTCTGTGAAAGCAATTGGCGAAAACCATCTGCAAAAGCTTTTTTACTTGACTGCCAAGACAACGACCAGACAAACAGCGGAGGAAGCTTTCAGTCAACTGTTTGCAAATGGCCTTCATATGAATGTAGTGACCATAACGGCAAAGGACAAAGTTTGTTTTACAGAACAAGGGATTTGCAACAAGGACCATTGTGAGTTTGCGGACGGCTATTATGACAGAATAAACGAAGCAGTACTCGATATTTTGCATAATGAAAACTCTTTAGACAGGCTTTGTATAGAAAAATACGCTCTCAAACACAGAATTTGCCCATTTGAATTCTCACTGGACCTTGCTTATGCGGCTGACACAGTCATTTGTGACTATAATTATATTTTTGACCCAAAAGTTTCTTTAAAGCGTTTATTTGACGATCGTAAAAAGGAAACGGTCCTTCTCGTTGACGAAGCCCACAACCTGGTTGACAGAGGCAGGGATATGTTTTCATCCACTTTGGAAAAGGCATCATTCTTGCAGCTTAAAAGAGAGTTTAAAGGAAGAAACGAGGATATTCATGGAATTTGCAGGCAGCTAAATGACTTCTTTATTAAACTGAGGAAGCAAGCTGAACCGTCTAAAACGATTGAGTTCAAGGAACCACTTGAGGAATTCAATCAGTTAGTCTTGGAATTTATTAACCATGCTGAAAAAGAACTGCTAAGAGAGAGTCCAGGGGATTCTGAGTTGTTGCTTGAATCCTATTTCGCGGCGCAGAATTGGCAAAGAATCAGCAAGCTATTTGATGAACGGTTTATTTTATATGCAGAGGTTCAAAGGAATGAGGTCAAATTAAAACAATTTTGCCTTGATCCCTCTTATTTACTCAAACAAGCTAGTAAAAATTTTAAATCTCGTGTCTACTTTTCCGCTACTTTGAGTCCAATTGGGTATTACCTAGATATGTTAGGCGGAGACGAAGAAGATTATGTAGTACGTATTCCTTCTCCATTTTCAAGTGAACAGTCTCATGTACTGATTCAGTCTTTATCGACAAGATTTAAAGACCGGGAAAAGTCTATTAAGCCAATAGTTAAAACACTATCTGAAACGATTCATAACAAGCCTGGCAACTATTTAATCTTCTTTCCCTCCTATCTTTATCTTAATTCGGTGTTGGAAGAATGGAATCTTGGCAATCACGGCATACCTACAATTGTACAGGGTACAGGAATGGCAGATGCCGAACGTGAAGCGTTTCTTGAATCCTTCAAACCAGACCGATCCGGTTCCCTTGTGGGTTTCGCTGTACTGGGAGGAATTTTCTCAGAAGGGGTGGATTTAAAGGGTGACCGACTGAATGGAGTGTTAGTAGTGGGTGTTGGTCTGCCTCAGATAGGCTTTGAGCGGGATTTGATCAAGCAGCATTTCTCCTCTACAGGGAAAAATGGATATGATTACGCCTATGTTTATCCAGGCATGAATAAAGTGCTGCAGGCGGGCGGCAGACTTATACGGTCAGAAAAAGATACAGGCACGATTTTGTTGATAGATGATCGGTACTTACAGCAAAAATATCAGTCGCTGCTGCCCGATGTATGGAGAAGCTATGCCATTATCTAGAGACATCCTGATTGTACAGTCAGGAACTTCTAATGATAATGGAATGTTAGGCGTATCAGGAAGAAATTCCATTTGTGTAAGTTTAGAAGACCAAGATCATTGGTCTTTTAACTCTTTTTAGAAAAAATCTTTAATGGTTTTCTTCATTTTTTCCTTATGGCTATTAAATTGGAGAAAGCGATGGCCATTCGCGCCTGAAGGGTGTGGGAACCCGAATAAAACGTTCTCTTTTTTGAATAGGCCTCCACGAGTATATTCGTATATGATTTCCTCGACTCCTTTACCAAGCGGGATGATCAACGCATCCCGAAGTGCTGATGCCTGTGGCTCAAAGTATTCTGCCAGAAAACGAGTCAGTAATTTATTCTTCATGATTTTCGGGCTGTGTCCAGTGTAGTTATTTCCATTGAGAAAGACAGCATACGGTATGAGAGAAGTAGTATGGAGCAGGAAATCTTTATCGTTAAAAAGCTCCTCACAGCTTTGCAAATCCAACATTTTATTCAAATCTAAATCATCGAGCATTTGGGTGATGTTTCTCCGAAGCACTCCAAAAAACCTTGCCTCGCGCTTACAAATATAAAATACTTCCTCAATTGAAAGGTTTTCCTCTAAACCTCTTCGGGCAACAGCAAAGGATTTATTCATTTGTTGAAAACCGGGTGTAATACCTACAATAAACACCTTGGCCTTTTTGTTGATATATTCGTTATGAGTGCAATAGTAAATTTCAATAGTTCCTTCCTTCGCCAGCAGAAAATCTGAAGTTAATAGGTCGGCTCGGGAATAACTTTCTTTTAAAGGGAGATCAGCAATTCTCCTGATGTATTGTTCCAGCATGGCCATGCTCATTCCCCCATTCCGTTAAAAGCTGCTAATTTTTGCTATCACCTTTTTCAGTACATCAATTGAATCTATTGGGCGCTCGACGTAGTTAAGACTGTGTTCTGTACCAGGAATTAAAAGCGTCTGCATATTTTCCTTTATGTTAAGTTTCTCATATCTTTCAGGAACAAAACATGGGTCTTCATCGCCGATGATGCATAAACCCTTTTGTGTTGAGGAAATCATCTTATCCAAAACGTAATCCAGCTGCAGGAGCGGGGTAAGCCAGATAACCTTAGCGTCCATGAAAGCCTTTTGATCAATTATTGAAGACAGGGCGATGGTCCCCAGCGATTTTCCGATTAAAGTATAATTTTCGTATGGTTGGTTTTTCAGGATATAATCAAGTACCGCATTAACATCTTCTGTGATTTGCTTAATTTCTTCCTCTAAGGTCATAGATTCCGATTGAACAGTATTATAATCATAGTTAACATGAAGGACATCAAACCCTTTATTTAAAAAGACTCCTGTTGAATAATGAAATAACGGACCCTGTACAGTATATCCTCTTCCAGGGAGCATGACTGCGAGGGAGCTTGCTTGTTTATTCTGTTTGATGTGCTGGAATGAAACAGGCTGCTTCTTGTAACCGGGGACAAAATTTTTAATAAAAGTGAACATTTCCATATCTCCTTAAAAGTTTTCTCTATTATACATGAATTTTCAGAATATGGATTGAACAAAAATATATTGACCCTGACGTTGCGTCATAGTTTACGATTTAAATGTGGAGGTGATCGAGATATGTACAAAGTAAAAGAAGTTGCGGAAATGACCGGAGTGAGTGTGCGTACGCTGCATCATTATGATCGTATTGGATTACTCAAACCAGAGGCAGTGTCATCTGTGGGCTACCGACTTTATTCAAAAGAGAATCTTGAGCGCCTTCAGCAAATTTTAGTTTTCAAAGAAATGGATTTCTCCCTTCATGAAATCAAGGATATTATTGAACGGCCAGAGTTCAACCGCAGAGAAAATTTAAAAAAGCATAAAGAATTGCTTTTAGCAAAAAAAAAGCGGCTAGAAGGGATGATCCGAACAGTGGAAATGACAATTGATTCGATAGAAGGAGGTTACCAAATGGCAAATAAAGATATGTTCAAAGGTTTTGATATGAAGGAAATTGAAGAACACCAGAAGAAATATAGTGAGGAAGCGAAAGAAAGGTACGGTAAGGAGACTGTTGAAAACGTAGAGAAGAAGACAGCTGGGTATTCATCTGAAGATTGGGGGAACATCCAGGGTAAGACAGATGAAATTTATAAGCGGATCATTGCCGGAATGGACCATGGTCCAGAAGATCCAGGAGTACAGCGGGCAGTCTCGGATTGGCGCCAGTTTATCACTGACCATTATTATGATTGCAGATTGGACATTTTTCGCGGTCTGGGGGATTTATATGTCGATGACCCAAGGTTCACAAAAAATATAGATAAATACCAACAAGGACTAGCAGCTTTCTTTAAAGAAGCAATACATTACTATTGTGATCAGCAAGAAAAGTAAATCATTTATCCAGCTAGGAAAGCAGCCAAGATTTTGGCTGTTTTTTGATGTCTAATTGAAACATATCTCCATTTCCACCGTATATAGATAAAGTGTCCATGTCTCTTGCTTATAATGTTTGAAAGTCTATAAGAGGTGAATGAGGGTAATACTAGTATGAAGGAGGGTTTCTTATGAAAAAGTTTTTCAAAAGAATGAGGCTTGTATTTAAAGTGAAAAGGTTTGTACCTTTTTTAATAGAGTTCTTTACTTCTAATATGGTTCCAGTAAAGCAAAAAGTAATTTCAGTTGGTTTGATCATCGGCTATTTTCTGTTGCCGTTCGATATCATCCCCGACTTCTTAACCCTGATTGGGGTCGTAGATGATGTAGGTGTGCTGCTTATCATTTTTCAGCAAATTATAAAAATGGCTCCCACTGAATTAAAGGAAAAGCATAAACTAGTTTAAAAGACAGATAGGATCAAAGTCCATGGCACAACCTCGTTTTTATTTTTAAAAGGGGAGATATTTGATATAATTCAATAAAATACTACTTTGTTCTTAAGTATAGTTCACTGTGGTGCATTTCCAGACTGGGGGAAGCATGATGCACAGAAATCAAAACTTATATATATATCTGAAAGAAAACACCCGAAATTTAACGGAAGAATGGTATGAAAAAATCGATAAGACAAAGGCGGCAGGTGTTTATGCATCAAATGATCCAGATGTTATAAAAGTCTTAAAAGAGCAAAACCATGAATTTCATCTGCATTTTATTGAATTATTCAACAAAGGGGAAAAAGATTTTTTCCAGGATTTTGAACCGTGGATTATCGAAATAGCCAGTGATTTTGAACATATTAATACGCCCATCCATTACATTATAAGGGAATTTAAAAATGTCAGAAATCAGTATTTTGACTATGTCCGAAAATTTGCGGAGTTACACCCAGATATAACAAGAAAAGAAGTAGATGTCTGGTACGACGTCATCCTTAAAGAAATGGATGAAGTCATTTTACGCTTTGTTGAAGCTACATATAAATACTCGCAAAACGTATTAAAAGCCCAGCAAGAGACAATTAACGAATTAAGTGCACCGGTCATTTCGTTAAGCAACCATCAAGGGTTGCTGCCTCTTATTGGAGATATTGATACAACCAGGGCGAAAATGATCCTTGAAAATACACTGAAGCATTGCAGTCAAAGCGGTATAAACCATCTGTTTGTCGATCTATCCGGTGTGGCGATGATAGACACAATGGTTGCCCATCAGTTATTCCAGCTTTTTAATGCATTGAAATTAATAGGCGTAAAGACTACTCTTTCTGGCATAAGGCCTGAAATCGCCCAGACAGCCGTACAGCTCGGGCTTTCTTTTAAAGATACGGAAGTTAGAGCAAGCCTTGCCCAGGCTCTGGAGCAAAAATAAAAAAAAGGCTTTCCACTGCGGAAAGCCTTTTTCTTGTAGTGTAGGAAGTATAAATTTCACTTCGAGAAATGTCTAGCTCCAGCGCCTAGCCCCTCGAGTCGCTTGTCTAGCTGCGGCTCCTAACTCCTCGAGACTCTTCGGTCCTGCCAATGAAGTCAAAGACCGACTTCACTGGCAAGCCCTCCAGCGCTTGTCGGGGCTGACCAAGGCGCTTGCGCTTTTCTTATTAAGCCATTATATATTGATCCTCAAAAGAACCTGTTTTATCCTGAACGATCTCATCCACTTCCGAACCTTCCAGCGTTTCTTTCTTTAGCAATTCTTCCACTAGTCGTTCAAATTGTTTCTGGTGAGCATTTATGATCATTTCGGATTTTTCTAAAGCGTCATCAAAAAGTTCCTGCATTTTTGTTTCTTTCAAGCCTTTGCTGAATGTTAGTGAGAAACCTTCCTGCAGCAAACCGGTGTCAACCATCTGTTCAATAATCTGTTTAGCTTGTTGGACATCTCCGCTTACTCCGATACTGTGTTCACCTAGAATCATCCGTTCAGCAACACCACCAGCAAGAATCATGGCAATTCGGTCAATCAAGTCGCTATGTGTAGACAATTGAAGCTCTTTAGGAATTGGAGCTACATAACCGAGTGCCTGTCCCCGGGGTATGATGGTTGCTTTGCGAACTGACCCGGGTTTAGTGACAGCAGAAACAAGAGCATGGCCTGCCTCGTGGATTGCAACCCTGCGCTTTGTGTCGGCATCCTGAAGAGTGCGGGAAGTGCTTCCAAGGATAGTTCGGTCAAGAGAATAATCTATATCACTCTTTGAAATGAAATCCTGTCCATTTCTTAAAGCCCGTCTACTTGCAGTCTCAAACAATGAATGCAGCTCGGCACCAGAGAATCCAGAAGTGCTTTCAGCCAGATCATCTAATGATGAGACAACATTGTCAGCAAGGTTTTTCCCTTTAATATGGATATCAATGATTTCCCTTCTACCTCTCGTATCCGGAAGAGGGACATTGAATGAGAAATCAATACGTCCAGGCCGCAGGAATGCATCATCCAGCATGTCTTTTCTGTTTGTTGCAGCAATGAAAAGGATACCATCATTAGGATGTCCCCCGTCAAGCTGGACAAGTAGCTCTGTCAATGTCTTTTCGCCTTCTTCACCGCCATGGGGTTTACGCTTACCTGCAAGAGCGTCGACTTCATCTATGAAAATTACTGCTGGACCTTGCTTCCGGGCACTTTGGAATAAGCTTCGGACACGTGATGCACCTACACCGATGAACATTTCATTAAATGCAGATCCGCTGGCTGTGAAAAAGTTGGCATTCAATTCTCGCGCAATAGCTTGAGCAAGCAAGGTTTTACCTGTACCTGGAGGTCCATACAAAAGAATTCCCTTAGGAGGCTTAATGCCCATCTTTGCCGACTTGTCTGGATTTTTCAAGATTGATAGAGTCTGGATGATTTCCTCTTTCATTTCATCCTGCAATCCACCTACATTTTCTAAGGTAATGGAAGGCAGAGGGTTAGGCTTTGATAAACTATTTTTCATTCTATTGCCTGTACCTATACCTCCAGTTTTCTTTTGAATCACGAAGGCTGCGCCCATCAAAAGCACTAACACACCACCAAGAATCCAAGCGCCATATCTGCTGTTATTCATATATTCATACTTTATATTATATTTTTCTACTAATTTGTCGACCATCTCGCTGCCGGGTGGAACTTGGGAAACTAATGTTGCTTCTTTAGTCTTGAGTAGTAGAGTTCCATCCATTTTTTCAATAAGAGTTGCTTCATCACCATTTAGGCCCTCTATTGACTTGACAAGGGAAGAGAATGGGACAGATACTTTATCATCAGTATTTTGAACGACAAATGTCGCTGCTATCGTAACTATAACCATAAACACCGCAAAAAGCGGAAGGATCTTAGAAACAAACTTCGGATTAGAATTCATGGTTTCAGCTCCTTATCAATTCTATATACCATTATAAGTAATATACTAATGTTATAAATGGGTAAATTGTATGACTCGGAGTGGTAAATAAATGAAATTAATAGGCATGAGGTTTAATGTGGGTACGAATGCGGGAATAAAGAGTTTTTTATATTAATGTTGGGAAAATTTATGTGGACAAATTGTGACTATTATTTAAATTGGTAAAAATTTCAAAAAGAAATAAATGGCTTCTTGAAACTTTTGGAAGGGAAAGATAGGATGAAAAGAGAAATAGTTTAGTTATAATTTTACATTTATTTTCTGCACTCAGGAGGGGTCTGTTTGAAGGGCTGGAAGAATCCTATACTTTTGGTTCTCGGAATTGGGATTTCAAACATCGGTAATTGGATTTATTTTGTGGCTATTAATTTATTAGTATTAAAATTAACAGGTTCTGCCGCGGCAATTGCAGGATTATTCATCATCAGGCCTTTGGCAATCCTTTTAACTAATACATGGGCAGGTAGCGTCATTGATCGTGTCAATAAGAGAAGGTTAATGGTTTCCATTGATATCCTTCGTGGTGTTTTAATTGCAATCATCCCATTATTTAATTCGCTAGTTCCAATTTATATTATTATGTTCTTAACTAATATAGCAGGTGCATTTTTTGGTCCCACTTCAGAAACGTACATAACAAAGCTTGTTCCTCCCGAAAAGAGAAAACGATTCAATTCAATTTTTTCCTTTGCAACATCTGGGGCTATGCTGGTTGGACCGAGTGTGTCAGGACTGCTGATAATGTATGGAAGCATAAATACAAGTATTTATATTAATGCTGTAACTTTCTTTTTATGTGCTGTGGCAATATTCTTCCTGCCGGATGTTGATGAAAGGCTAAATGATGAACAATATAGAGATCGGATTACGATGAAAATGATCGCTGCTGACTGGAAGGCTGTGATCAATTTTGGGAAAACAGCAGCAGGATTTATGGTGGTTTTCCTGATTTTTCAGTTCATTACATTAATTTCATTTGCACTTGATTCTCAGGAGGTAACCTTCATACAGCAGGTTGTTGGCTTATCCGAAAAGAATTATGGGTTGTTGGTAAGTCTCACTGGAGCAGGGTATGTGGCTGGGTCATTTGCAGTGTCAGCCCTGGCGAATCGTCTTTCAATAAAAATGCTATTAGGATTGGGATCCTTTTTGTCAGTAACAGGTTACTTGATGTTTTATCTTGCCTCATCAAACACGGTTCCTCTGGCTGTAATTGGCTTTATCATTATTGGGTTCTTTTCTCCATTTTCGTTTACTGGTTACACTACTTTTTTCCAAAACAATGTACCGGTTGACTTGATGGGAAGGTTCAGCAGCGCGTTTGCCTTCTTTCAGGCAATGGTTCAAATCATTTTAACCTTACTATTGGGTTATTTAGCGGAAGTAGTAAAACTACAAACTGTCACCATTGCTTTCTCGGCTCTGGGATTGCTACTGGCGGTTGCCCTGACATCCATCATTTTCTTTCAGTCGAAAAAGGATCTTTTTATCCTTGAGGCAGAGAGCAATTTAACAGAAGAGGGATAAAAAGCTGTACTGGTTAAAATAACCAGTACAGTTTTTTTATAGGGAAATATTAAACCTATTATCACCAGCACTCGGGAACTCCACATACATAAAACAACGTGATTGGTAGAAAATACATTTGATTGATTAATGGAAACTAACAGGAAGTTCTTAAGGCGATGGTTATAAAAGGGAGGGGAGAGCTTGTTCCATGCTGTAGTCATTGTTGGTGGGATCGTGTTGTCAGTTGGAATGGGAAAATGGCAAAGGTGGAAAGAGTATTTACCTACTTTTTATTACTGGGCCTTGTTTAGCTGCTTCTATGAGTATATTTCGTACATAGGCAACAAACAATTGTGGGAGTTTGATAAGAATTTCATCAGTCTATTTGTCACAGAAACACTTTATACGTTTGTTTTTTACCCAAGTATCATTATCCTGTTTTTGGGCAACTTTCCAGAGAAAACAACTGGAAGGTTGTGGTATTACGTAAAGTGGATATCATTGTCGGTCATTATAGAGGCGATTGCGCTAAATTTAGGAGCCATTAAATTTGCACACGGTTGGTCTATGGGCTGGGAAGTATTTTTCTATGCTACGATGTATCCTATGCTCAGGCTCCACTATAAGAAGCCTATAATCGCGCTGGCTCTTTCAGTACTTTTTGTACTCTTTTATTTACTGATTTTTGACTACCATCTTATATGATGGTTAGTGGACCTCTTCCTGATTGTTTGGCAGTTGAGGGAATAGTTTCTAAAAATGTGCAAAACTTAATAAAAGCAAATATGAAATTTGAGGTGTTATGAGATTTGTCTTACTTGCAGGATAAAGAGCGGATATTCATCGTGTGTTCTCTGATTGTGATTTCACTCTTCCTATCCCCATATTTTATTTTAGGAGACGATGCCCATATCCGGGTCCATGACAATCTTGACTCAAATTTGGCATGGTATAAGGTACTTGCAGAAAGTGGCCAGATTGCCGGACCGTTAGAATCCAGGATTTCTCAAATCATTAATGGGCTGCCAAGGAACGCGCTTGGAACCGAGTATAGCCTTATTGTTTGGCTGTATGTATGGTTCCCTACCATGATTGCATACGGAATAAGCCAGACAATCACAAGGTTTATTGCCTTCCTCGGAATGTATTTGGTTTTGAAGGACCACTTTGTTAAGGGAAAAGATAAGAGCCTGATTCGTGTTGGAACCGCGCTTGCATTTGCCCTTACTCCTTTTTGGCCGTCAGGAATGCTTAGTACATTGGGTATGCCACTGGCACTTTGGGCTTTTTTTCATATAAGAAATGGAAGAGGTACCTGGTTGCATTATCTTGCCCTTACTCTCTTGCCATTTTACTCAAGTATTGTTTTGGGTTTTTTCTTTTTCCTTAGTGCAATGGGTTTATTCTGGCTTAGTGATGTAATTCGGGGTAAAGGATGGAACTGGAGATTCTTCATAGCAATAGCTTATATGACTGCTGTTTACTTAATCACTGATTACAGGCTGGTATATTCCTTTTTATTTGATGGAGAACCTAATAGCAGGGATGAATACTTTCATGCCCGCCTGACTTTCTGGCATTCCGTCAGGCTTACGTTCAAAAATTTCTTCCTTGGGCATCACCATGTAATGACTGTACATACAATTATTATTTTGCCGGTCATCATTGCAGCGATGTTTTTGATTTGGAAGCATCGAAAATGGGGGAAAGAGCGTATCTTCGTTTTCTTATTTGTGCTGAATTTTATCTTATCCGCTTGGTATGCCTTTTGGTTTTATAAAGGATGGCTTCCATTAACGGAGAGGTTCCATTTTTTAGATACATTTAATTTTGCCAGGTATCACTTTTTGCGTCCATTAGTGGTGTACATTTTATTTGCCATTGGCCTGAGGATTCTCTGGAATGAAAAAGTATTTCGCAGATCAGTTCCCTGGCTGATAGCTGCCCAAATCTTCTTGCTGTTGTTAACAAATGAAGAGATTGTTTTTCACAAAAAGCCTAGTGTTAGGGAATTTTATGCTGAGGAACAATTTGAAGCGATTAAAAACCACATAGGAAAACCTCAAAATAGCTATCGTGTCGCCAGTATAGGCTTACATCCAGCCATTGCACAATATAATGGATTTTACACACTCGATACCTACAATAATTTTTATCCTCTGAGTTATAAATATCAATTCAGGAAGATTTTCGAAAAAGAACTTGAGAAAAATAAACGGATCCGAGTTTATTTTGATGAGTGGGGCGGACGCTGTTACATCTTTACTGATGAATTGGGAAAACATTATATGTTTAAAAAAACATCAAAAAGAAGAATTAAAAATATCGAATTGAATTTAGAGCCGTTTAAACAAATGGGCGGGGAATATATCTTTTCTTCTGTTCCCATTGATAACGCAATAGAAAATAACCTGAAGCTTGGTAAAGTTTTTACCTCAAAGGATAGTGCCTGGAAAATTTACCTCTATGAAGCTTTATAACACCAAGGAGGGCCATAAATGAATATGCCGATCTTAACAATTATCGTTCCTTGTTATAATGAAGAAGAAGTTTTAGAAGACACTATTGATCAGTTAACATCAAATCTTAGTGAAATGATCATGGAAAACCTGATATCAGAAAAAAGTAAAATCTTATTCGTCGATGATGGGAGCAAGGATAGTACTTGGCACTTGATATACAAAGCAAGTTTAATTAACGAAATGGTAAAAGGACTAAAGCTATCAAGAAATGCTGGGCATCAGAATGCCTTGCTTGCCGGGCTTTTTTCAGCAAAAGAGGCATCCGATTGCATGGTAACCATCGATGCTGATCTGCAAGATGATATTCTTGCTATGAAAGAAATGGTAAGAAAGTTCAACGAGGGTTACGAGGTTGTATATGGTGTGCGGAGCAGCAGGGAGAGTGATACATTCTTCAAACGTTTCACTGCAGAAGGTTTTTACAAGCTAATGGACAAGCTTGGGGTCAAACTGGTGTTCAACCACGCCGATTTTCGCTTGATGGGCAAGAGGGCCGTTGAAGAATTGGAGCAATTTGCGGAAAGTAATATGTTTCTTCGTGGAATTGTTCCATTAATCGGTTTTAACTCTACTGCTGTTTATTATGAAAGAAAGGAACGGCTTGCAGGGGAAACGAAATATCCATTAAGGAAAATGCTAGCGTTTGCCTTTGACGGAATCACTTCATTTTCAGTTACACCGATAAGATTCGTTATGCTTATAGGATGTCTCTCTTTTTTTGTAAGCCTTGTATTCGGTTTATACTTTCTTACATTGAAGCTTTTTGGGAACACAGAACTTGGATGGACATCCCTGATTACCTCGATATGGCTGATAGGGGGACTGCAGCTAATTGCCCTTGGTTTGGTCGGAGAGTATATAGGTAAAATCTATAAAGAAACAAAGCGGAGACCGAAGTATATCATCGATGTCGATCTCTTTAACCTGCCTGTGTCCAGGAAATTGATGAACATGGAAGGGGCAGATTATGAGTCAATCGTTGAAACTCGGAAGCTATCTGAGAATAACTAATCAGCTGGCGCAAAAGATTGTCCTGAGAACTACAACTTTTCCCCCATTCCTGAAATTCCTGTTAGTTGGCGTGCTGAATACATTTGTTGGAATGGGGCTGATGCTGTTACTGAAGAATGGACTGGATTGGCCATTTTGGTATGCCACATTCACAGGAAATACTATAGGTGCTGCAGTTAGTTTTCTATTGAATCGAACTTTTACATTTAATAGCAGTGTTCCCATTCAGATTGGGGGACCAAGGTTTATTATAGTTGTTCTAGCGTGTTACTTCCTTTCCTTCTCGATCAGCCGAGTGATAACGGGGGCAATGGACTCCATTACAGTAAGGCAATTTTTTATCGATTCGGACAATATCGCGATACTACTTGGGGCAATCATATACACAATCACAAACTATATTGGACAAAAATCCTTTGTTTTAAGGATAGTTCTCAAAGCAGCTCTTGATGCTGCTTTTTTGTTGTTTTTAATCTGGATTTTAAAAGTCAATAAGTTGATTACTACATGTAGTATTCTTAATCCAGCTCCAGCGCCTAGCCCCTCGAGTCGCTTCGGTCCGCCCAATGAAGTCAAAGAACGACTTGGTTGAGCGGACCTCCAGCGCTTGTCGGGGCTGAGCAAGGCGCTTGCGCTTTTTGTTCTTGACTAAAACTCCAATTAAGGATAAAAATTAATGAGTGCAATTTATATTTTTATCTTTTTGTTGGTAAGGTTTTCTGAACATGGCAAGTAATCAATATCTAAATTTAACTTTAAAAGGAGTAAGACCACTACATGAACATTTGGGAATTATTTGTGGCATTTATACTCGGTCTAGTAGAAGGATTAACTGAATTTGCGCCTGTATCGTCTACCGGTCATATGATTATTGTCGATGACCTGCTATTGCACTCTAAACAATTATTTACAGAACCAGTTGCCAATACTTTTAAAGTAGTGATTCAATTAGGATCTATTTTAGCTGTGGTTATTGTGTTTAAGGAAAGATTCATAAACCTATTAGCTTTGCAAAAAGGGGTTTCATTAGGAGATTCCAAAGGCAGGTTAAGCTTGCCTAAAGTGATTGTTGGCTTGATTCCCGCCGGGTTTACAGGCGTTTTATTTGAGGATTATATTGATGAACACCTATTCTCCGTAGAAACAGTGATTATTGGATTAGTAGTCGGTGCATTCCTATTAATCATCGCAGACCGCTTACAACCGAAAAAACTCAAGACTGAAGACGTTGATCAAATCAGCTATAAACAAGCACTGGGAGTAGGTTTGTTCCAGTGCCTTGGTTTATGGCCTGGATTCTCCAGGTCTGGTTCTACAATTGCTGGAGGAGTTATTCTTGGAATGAGCCATCGCGCGGCTTCCGATTTCACCTTCATTATGGCGGTTCCGATCATGCTCGGTGCCAGCGGCATTTCCCTATTGAAAAATTGGGAGTATTTCACGATTGATGCTTTGCCATTTTTCACTGTAGGCTTTATCAGCGCATTCGTATTCGCGTTAATTTTCATTAGATTCTTTTTGAAACTTATCAATAAAATTAAATTAATGCCATTCGCTATTTATCGGATTATTTTGGCAGGGCTGATTTATTTTATTTTCCTTTAAAACCTTTAATATCGGCAAAGTTTTGATTGATAGTTATTGCTGCATAGGCTATGGAAGCTTTTAAAAAGGAAAAGACGCAAATGTGCGCCTTTTCCTTTTTTGGTTTCAAAAAATCAAAACATGCGGTGCGCTTTCGCGTTACTCCTCGCAAGAAGAACATTATGTGCTACCTGAGTTTCACCATTTATCTGCGAGTTTGTATGCTTGCGCCTTGACCTACTGTGGTGAAAAAGTTGTGAGTGTGGATCCAAATGATCTTTGTAACTCATACAATCACCTCATGAATGGATTTTTGAAACACGCGATATTCGTACGAATATCATTTATATCGTGTGTATTAAGGATGGGCAATATACAGAATAAAGATAAAGGATCTGATACGATAATCTTTTTTTGCTTTTTTTGTAACTTTTTACAATTTTCATCGTAATAATCTTTGTGAGGCAATGAAATATAAACTTTTTTATGAAATGAGGAGATTCTATGTCGCAATTTGCCCTTGAGGTAAACGCGTTAACAAAAACGATTGGTAAAAAGACAATCGTTGATGACGTGAGTTTTCAAGTAGAACGGGGTGAAATATTTGGACTTCTTGGTCCTAATGGTGCGGGGAAAACAACAATCATCCGAATGATCGTTAGTCTGATTAATCGTACAGGAGGAACTGTGTTAATAAATGGACATGATTTAGATGATTCCTTTACAGAGGCAATGAATGAATTGGGTGCCATTGTGGAAAACCCGGAATTCTATAAATACCTTAGTGGATATAAAAACCTTAGGCATTACGCTCGTATGGCATTAAGCGAAATTACTGAAGATCGAATTAACGAAGTAACCGAGCTGGTAGGACTTGATACTGCAATACATGATAAAGTTCGTACTTATTCCTTAGGGATGCGCCAACGCCTAGGGGTTGCCCAAGCAATTTTACATAAGCCGTCCATCCTAATACTGGATGAACCTACAAATGGACTAGATCCTCAGGGAATTCGTGAATTCCGTGATTATTTGCGCTTGCTCGCAAGCCAGGGAACATCTGTGTTAGTCTCCTCGCATTTATTATCAGAAATGCAGCTAATGTGCGACCGGTTTGCAATTATCGAAAAGGGAAAACTGATCCATATATCTTCCATGCATGATAATGAAACATCGGAGGAAAAAAAGGTAAAAACGATAGAAGTGGAAGTGTCAAATCCCGCCCTTGCTTCTAAGCTTTTAACAGAATATATGGCAGATGTCAAAGTGACCTCGAGTAAAGGCTCGCGTCTGACCTTATCAACTCGCAAAGAACAAATACCGATGATCAACAAGCTATTTGTTGAAAATGATATAGATGTTTATGAAATTTTAAATGTGAAAGCAACGCTGGAAGACCGCTTCTTGGAAATCACAAATAAAGATAAAAAGGAGCAAATGGTATGATTCCTTTAATACAAAATGAATTGATGAAGATATTTGGCAAAATGGCAAGTTGGATATATATGATCGTTATTGTACTGGCAGTATTAATCGCAGGAATTATCTATTCTAAATTCAGTGCAGATCCGAACCCTAATTGGAGACAGGATACCCAGGATGAAATTGCCATGCTTGAAAACCAGATGGCATCTGCTTCCGGTGACGAAAAGAAAATGATTCAAAACCAAATTGAGCAAACCCAGCAATTTCTTGATCAAGACATAAATCCGCATGAAAAAACAAACTGGCACTTCATGAATGATGTCGTGGTGGGTGTAAGCTCACTCGTCACCTTGTTCGTGGTTGTTGTCGGCAGTGCCAATGTTGCTGCAGAATTCTCCGATGGAACAATAAAGCAGCTTTTGATTCGACCGCATCAAAGATGGAGAATCCTTCTTTCAAAGTACATAGCTGTCATTTTCTATGCATTATTATTGGTCTTAACACTAATCGTATCTGGATATATCATTGGATTGCTCCTATTTGGCAGTGGGGATTTCAATATGAAGATATTTGAAATCACGCTGGAAGGGAGAAAGGTAGCCATTGTCGGTACACAATTCATGTTAAAAATGCTTTACTTCATTCCAAGCCTGCTCATCATCATGACGATTGCCTTTATGCTGTCAACATTGTTTAAAAGCCAAGCTCTAGCGGTCGGAATAGGAATTTTTGTCCTCTTCTTTTCATCTACACTCGGCGGTATTATCTTGATGCTTGCTGATAAGTATACATGGGCGAAATTTTTGATTTTCCCGCATTTGGATTTGACAGTCTATGCTCTTCAGGAAAGAATACTTGAGGATATAACATTGCCAGTATCGCTGTCCATCCTCGCTGTATATTACGCAGTATTTATGATGCTTACATTTTTCTTTTTCCAAAAGAGGGATATCAGTATTTAAGCAGAATAAATTAACGAGCGGTCTTGTGACCGCTCTTTTTAAATGGAAGATTGAAAGGAGAGAGGTTAAGGTGAATCCTATTTTATTGGATTTTCCAACTGAATTCGAAACAGACCGGCTTTTTATCAGGATGCCGCTGCCTGGTGACGGTGCTGTCACATGTGAATCAATAAATGCATCTTTAAAAGAACTTCAACCATGGATGCCATTTGCCCAAAAGGAACAAACGGTTGAAGAAACAGAAGTAGTGATCAGACAAGGATATTTGAATTTTTTAAATCGGTCAGACCTGAGGCTCCTTGTATTTAAGAAAGATACCAGGGAATTTGTTGCCTCATCCGGTCTACATAGAATCAACTGGGATGTCCCAAAATTCGAAATCGGTTATTGGATTGACACTCGATATAGCAGGCGAGGGTATATGACAGAGGCCGTCCAGGGAATCACTGATTTTGCCGTTCGAGAGCTTAAGGCCCGCAGAATCGAAATTAGGTGTGATTCATTGAATACAAAAAGCAGGGCGATCCCTGAAAAATTAGGGTTTGCTCTCGATGGCATACTAAAGAATGATTCAGTTTCAGTTGACGGTGAGTTAAGGGATACATGTATTTATTCTAAAATATTCTAAAACACCAGGTTTGTACAAAAACAAGGTGTTTGCTTATAACTTTGTCTGAAGGAATGCCGGGTTCGGACAAAACTGAGGTGATCGCCTGTAACTTTGTCCGAAGTAATGCCTGGTTCGGACAAAACTGAGTTGATCGCCAGTAACTTTGTCCGAAGTAATGCCGGGTTCGGACAAAACTGAGGTGATTACCTGTAACTATGTCTGAAGTGATGCCATGTTCGGACAAAAAGGCGATGATTACGTGTAACTTTGTCTGAAGTGAGGCGGTGTTCGGACAAAATGGGGAGGATCGCCAGTAACTTTGTCTGAAGTGAGGCCAGGTTCGGACAAAACTGAGGTGATTACCTGTAACTATGTCTGAAGTGATGCCATGTTCGGACAAAAAGACGATGACCGCGAGTAACTATGTCTGAAGTGATGCCATGTTCGGACAAAAAGGCGATGATTACGTGTAACTTTGTCTGAAGTGAGGCCGTGTTCGGACAAAATGGGGAGGATTGCCTGTAACTTTGTCTGAAGTGAGGCCAGGTTCGGACAAAATGGGGAGGATCGCCAGTAACTTTGTCCGAAGTGATGTCCTGTTCGTTCAAAATGGCGAGGGTTGCCTTTAACTTTGTCTGAAGTGATGCCGTGTTTGGACAAAATGGCAGTAAGATCCTGTGATTTTATCCGAAGTCATGCCTGGTTCGGTTATATCGGCGTCGTCAACAGGTTATCTAGTCCGAGAACACCACCATATCAAAAGGGGCTTATCGTCAGCAAAATAAAATGTGAGCAGCTAATTCCAGCTGCTCACATTTACTTTTATTGCCCTTGCCACTCTCTAAGTTTATCAATCACTTTGTCGCCAACCTTACCGGCGTCTTCCTGCATTTTTTCAAATACTTTTTTCCACTTTGGCGCTTCCTCTTTTAGTTTTTCCTCCACTTGGCCAGCACGCTCTTTTAACTCTTTCTCCAGTTCATTTGCTTTTTCCTTAATTGCTTTTTCTGTCTCTTCATAATCAACGATGGCACCGGACTGCCGATCGTTGATTGATTGGACTTTGAATTCTTCCTGCTCGATGTGGGGCACTGTTGCTTCCATGATCGCTCTAAACAGTGGCACTACATCCTTTGAGCTGCTGCTGGATAAATAATGCTTCCGGTCAGTTTTATCATATCCCAGCCATACAGCCCCGACGATGTTCGGTGTATATCCTACAAACCATTGATCTTTTGTTCCATTGATATCTGCATAAGGCAGCTGAGTAGACCCAGTCTTTCCTGCAATCTCAACACCTTCAATATTTGTCCCTTTACCAGTACCTGTTTCAACGACATTCAATAACATTGACGTCATTTCATTGGCCACTGATTTGGAAGTAACGCGTGTTGTTGAGCCATCATGCTCTGCAATCACCTTGCCAGTTGGACCTACAATTTTTGTAATCACATGGGCATCATGACGCTTCCCGCCATTTGGGAAGACAGAATAAGCTTCAGCCATCTGTAGCGGAGAAACACCATTATGCATTCCTCCCAGGGCGAGTGCCAGGTTCTGGTCTTCTTTTTCTACTTTGATTCCAAATCTTCTTACAGCATCAATTCCTTTATTCAAGCCTATTTCATTCAAAAGCCAAACAGCAGGTATGTTAATTGACTTTTCCACGGCCTCATACATTGGCACTTCTCCCTGATAGGTATCAGAGAAGTTTTTTGGGCTGTAGTTTTTAAATGACATCTTCTTGTCAACAAGCATGGAATCATATTCATAGCCTTCTTCTAAAGCCGGGGTGTAAACGGCAAGAGGTTTCATGGTCGATCCTGGCTGAGCCCTTAAGTGGGTTGCACGGTTGAATCCTCTGAACACTTTTTCCCCCCGTCCTCCAACTAGTGCACGGACGCCCCCATTCTCCGGATTAAGCAGTACGGATCCACTCTGTACTAAAACATCACTGGATCGATCAGGGAATAGATAATCCTGTCGGAACACTTTTTCCAGACCAGATTGTATGTCCTGATCAAGTTCAGTATAGATACGATAGCCTCTTGTCATTATTTCATCCTGGGTAAGGCCATATTTACTTGTGGCTTCATCCAAGACTGCATCGACATAAGAAGGATATTTGCGGTCGGCGAGAGAGCCGCCTCCGTCTTCCAATACAATCTTTTCAGACTTGGCTTTTGCATGTTCGATATCTGTTATCATCCCTAGTTCGTTCATCTTAGAAAGAACAATATTCCTGCGTTTGATGGCAGCGTCATAATTATTATAGGGATCTAGGGCAGAAGGTGCTTTAAGCAGGCCGGCAAGCAGTGCAGCCTCACTTATTGTGACATCCTGAATATCCTTTGCGAAGTATTTTTTACTGGCGTTGTTGATGCCAAACGCGCCACTGCCGAAATACACCTGGTTCAGATACATTTCTATGATTTCGTCCTTTTCATAAACCTTCTCAAGCTCGACTGCCAAAAATAATTCTTCTACTTTACGTTTGTATGTCCGCTCTGAAGATAACAAAGCGTTTTTGGTCAGCTGCTGGGTAAGGGTACTGCCACCCCCGGTAATGCCTCCAGCTAAAAGGTTTCCGAAAAAAGCACGGGCAATGCCTTTAATATCGAATCCGTTATGCTCATAAAAGCGTTCATCCTCAATAGCAATGACGGCATTTGGGACATGCTCTGGCATATCTTTTATCGACACTCCACCTGTACGGTTGGTAGCAAGCTTGCTTGCTTCATCCCCATTGCGATCATAAATGGTGGTTGCCTGGCTCAATCCATCCTTCAGGGTCTGGACATTCGCCCTGCTAGCGATAAAGGCGAACCAAAGGATCGAGAGCAATATGAAAACCAATAAGATTAATAACAAGATTTGAGTCAGGTGGCGCCGTTTCCAGAATCGAACAACAGCCTCCCAGAATCTTTGCAGTAAGTGCATATGATTTCTCCTTTTAAGATGAAGCTTTTTAGTAACCATAAAGGCTGGTAAAATTAGGTTGGAATCCTAATTTACCTTCCATTATATATTATTTTTTCTCATTGGGAAAAGCGGAAGCTATGATCACTGTTATACATAGCATTTCTTTGAATTCATAAAAATTTCAAAAAAGCTGAAACAAAATGTCCGCTCATGCGACTTATTTGGGAACGGGGGAGTGATAAGTGGGTTCTAAGCGGCAAGATATAAATGAAATTTATGACTTATATTATCGTGATGTCTATCATTTTGCACTTTATTTTACAAACAACAAACAGGAAGCAGAGGATATAACCCAGGAAACATTCATAAAAATTATGAATTCTATTGGTAGTTTAAAGGATCAGACCAAACTCAAAACATGGATATTATCCATCACAAAGAATACTGCAATGGATTTACATCGTAAAAGAAAATTTGTCAGCTTATTTCCAGATTGGGCGATTGGAAAAGATAAAGACTCTGATACACCGGAAGATCGCCTGATACGAAAAGGGGAATGGACAGAGTTGCAAAGTGCGTTGCTAAAATTAAAGCAGCAATACAGGACGGTTGTAATCTTGCGTGGATTGAAAGAATCGAGCATAAAAGAAACAGCTGAAATACTCGGATGCAGCGAAGCGAAAGTACGTGTTGATTATCATCGTGCTCTACAACTCTTAAAAAAACAGGTCTTATCAAATAATGAAGGGTGGGAACTTAGAGATGGACAATCGTAAAGAGTCGTTTGACCAACGGTTCCTGGCGCCTTTAAAGCATAGGCCAGATCTTGAGCCTGATGAAAGTTTCATTGAAAAACTTAGAAGTGAACTCATTGAGGGGAGGAAGGTTCCTATCTCCGGGAATCAGTCATTCCGATGGCCTATTTTAGTTCCAGTGGTTATGGCAGTAATGTTATTTACATTATTGACAGCTTCTCTTATAGGGTCTAAGTCTGAAAGTGAACAAAGTCAACCTGTTAAAACAATTGATGCCGAGAAGAAAGACAAGAGCGAGGAGGAACGGAGTGAAAGGGAAAGGGATATTTACACCATCACAGGTAATAATGAAGCATTTCAGCAAATATATCAAACTGTAACCAAATCGACCGGATCCCCCAATGCTGCCCGTGAACTTGTCTTCTACTTTGATGCACTACAACAAGGTGACGAAGTATACATTAAAGATGTGCTACTGTATGAGTACTACGATAACAATATTAATGAAGTGTTGAAATACTATGAAAAAGTTGATTTTTCAACGATAAACGTTGAAATGGTTGAGATTGATGAAAAGGGGCGTGAACTAGTAACTTTTACTTTTGTCGATAAAGAAACAAAAACCCAGGTTAAAAGGCGTCTGCTGCTTGACATGTCAGATGAAAAAAACATTAAAATTTTCGATTCAATAGGTCCTGAAAAAAACAATGCTATAAAAGACGAAAAAGTTAAAGAAAAGGCAGAATATCTGGAAAAGAATTTCAGATTGGGAATGACAGAAGAAGAAGTCAAAACTGCATTTGGGCAAGATTTCAATGAATTTGTGAATGCTGATGCAGAGGACGGTTCCGTCAAGGATTGGCTCTATCAATTCTATGTTGATAAGGGTACGGTGAGCAAGGTACCTGATAAAGGTATCGTAGACTTTGAAAATCTTCGCAGCCAGAACATTGGAATACAATTCTGGATCGGCTGGTCACCGGAAGAAAAAGTGATGAGAATGTCGATGTTTTATACTTTGAATGGGAAAGTATTTGCAAAGCTATTAAGGTCAGATGGAAGTTTGGTAGAGGAGGAGCAGCGGTCGGGAGAAGTTTTACTGGATTCCACTCCTTTTAAACTTGATGAACAAGAAATGCTTGCCTATGAGCTATTTAAACAAAACCATTCAAGTAAACACTTAAAAGACCTTCCACCATTAAGTATAGCTAAGCTGTATGTCCAGGCCCAATTAGATAGTGACCCGGAAACTGAATATGCTTTATATACAACCCGTCCAGAACATGTAAGGTGGTCAAAGGCAGAACATATACAGGATTCCAGTGAATTCTCATCAAGTAGTGAGGAGATACTTGCAGCCTTTCAGGGAATACAGGCAGGTGAATTTGTAGAAACAAGTGATTATGAGGGTTATCTCAAATTTGAAAGTAAAAATGGAGTCCAAGGATTCAGGTTAATTAAAGACCTGGATGGTGTCTGGAAAGTAGGGTTTATGCCAATTCAATAAATTCTTTAGTATAAACTTATAATTTATTTCGGAGAAGCATTTGGTGCATGACAGCTTAATTTAAAAACCTGAATAGTGTGAATTAAAATATATAGAACGTCTGGCTGCTTTTTCAGTCAGACGTCTTTTCAATTGCTTTATTTAAATATTATTTTCATTTTAAGATTCCCATTGTAGTTTTGCCCTGCCAGGAGTAAGATGTAAGAGGTGAAAATAGAAAGGAGTTGGTATCTTTGGGTTATTCAAAAGAACCTGATCCCGATAGGTCCGGGGAAGTCGATAATCTATTAGATTTGATACAATTGAATGCTGCAAGACTATCAACTCTGAAAAAAGGTAGTTGGCTTCCTCAATAATTAAAGAGGAGGTTGGTCAAATGCTAGAAATCTTTAAAAGCAATGAAGAAAGACATTTAACACGTGTAGAAGAAATCTCTAAAGGCTCCTGGGTTAATATGGTACATCCTTCTGAAGATGAAATCATAAGGGTTGCCAGTGAAACGGGAATCGCAGTGGATTTCATAAAGGATGCCCTTGACGATGAAGAGAGACCAAGGGTTGAAAAGGAAGACGGTATTGTCTATATAATCGTTGACTATCCATACATCACCCATGATGAATCTGGCTTTCCGATTTACGAAACCATACCAGTCGGAATTATCCAGACTGCGAATTGCATCATCACAGTTTCTCTAAAAGAGACGCCTGTCTTAAATGAATTCAAGTTAAACAGAGTCAAGGAATTTTATACTTTTAAGAAAACGAGATTTGCCCTGCAGATCCTTTACGTTATTTCTATTTATTATTTAAGGTACCTGAAACAAATCAATAAAAAGACAAATGAGATTGAGCGCGAGTTGCATCAGTCGATGAAAAACAAGGAATTATATGCTTTTCTCGCTTTGGAGAAAAGCTTGGTTTACTTCACGACATCACTAAAATCCAATAAAGTGGTACTTGCGAAAATTATGCGCTTCAATTATTTGAAAATGTATGAAGAAGACAAGGATTTGCTGGAGGATGTCATCATTGAAAATACCCAGGCCATCGAAATGGCAGAGACATATAGTTCCATTTTAAGCGGGATGATGGACGCATTCGCCTCTATCATTTCTAATAATCTCAATATGGTAATGAAATTCCTAACATCCATAACAATCATTCTTTCGTTTCCGACCATGGTGGCAAGCTTTTACGGTATGAACGTAGATCTTCCATTTCAGCACAATCCATTTGCGTTCTTCCTGGCAATCAGTATGGCTGTGTTACTAGCCGGGTTAACCGCATTCATTTTCTGGAAAAAGAAATATTTCTAGCTGAACGCCAGGACATCTGTCCGGGCGTTTTTTAGTCTAAAATCTTCTTTTATACATATTTATGGATTAACAGAGATTAAACTTTCAAATTGGTATCACATGCAAAAGGGTGATTGAATGACAAGAATATTGGCCAATGTTTATAGGAAAATGCTCTCAGGTTTCATTATATTAGTTTGTACACTCTGTTTTTTTCTGGTCGCTGGTTTTATTTCATCCTCGAACATAAGCTTTTTTAAATTCAAAGTAAACGGAGATATAGGAGCGGAGGTCTTCCTCAGGATCATCAGTTATGAGAACCCTTTGATTGGACATGCATTGACAGGGTCAAATGCTGATTTGCCGGTTCTTTCTACTGGTTTCAAATTGCTTACAAATGTTGAAATGAATGACATCAGGAGTCTGATCAGGAGTGAAATTCCGGGTTTCATGGCTTTTGATTCAAACTTTCTTATTGCAGATGAAGGTGTTGATTTTACGGATATCCCGATTGAATCTGCCCCTCCAATGGAGGTTCTGCTTCAGGAGAGGAATATGGCTGCTAATGAACTGAAGGAACTGAACAGCGGCAAAATATACTCAGGTTCTTCACCAACAGAAAAATCGATATTCATTTACCATACACATAGTTGGGAATCTTACTTGCCTTTGTTGGGTCTGGAAGGAGCAGAGAATGAAAATGAGGCTGTTGACGGCAAGACAAATATCACTATTGTAGGTGAATTGCTAGGTCAGGAATTGGAGAAAAGAGGGGTTGGAGCGAGCGTGGATAAGACCAATATTGGCCAGGAGTTGGATAAGAAAGGCTGGCTGACACATAAGTCTTATGAGATTTCACGTTCGTTGGTTCAAAAGGCAATGGCTGGAAATAAGAAATTAGAGTACTTTATTGATCTGCACCGAGATTCTGTCAGAAAGGATTCGACTACAACCACCATTAATAACGAGCCTTATGCTAGATTAGTTTTTGTCATTGGCGAGGAAAATAAGAACTTCCAAAAGAACCTGCAGTTTGCAAACGAACTTCATAAAATCCTGAATAAAGATTATCCAGGGATCAGTAAGGGAGTTTTGCCTAAAAAAGGAATCGGCGTTGATGGAATTTATAATCAAGATTTGCATGCAAACACGTTAGTAGTGGAGGTTGGCGGTGTTGACAACAATATGAAGGAATTAAAGAATACAATAGAAGCGTTAGCGGACGCGATCAGCCAGATTTATTGGAAGGCGGAAGAGGTAAATGGCTGAATATCATGAAAAATATTTTTGGCTGGTGTGGACAATTGCCACTTCTCTGTTAGCGTACTTTTATTTTCCGTTCACGGTTACGATTACATTTTTCTTGTCAGGCATGATTATAAGCAGTAAATGTCTGGTCGAAGATTTTATAAACCTACAGGAAGACGATAAAAGGCAAAACGAAAAAAACCATTAAAGCATGTAGCTTTAATGGTTTTTCACTTTATTTAAACCAGCCTTTCTTCCTGAACCAGAAGTACATGGTCATCCCTATGACAAACATGGCAAACAATGCTCCGAAGTAACCATATCGCCAGGAGAGTTCCGGCATATTCTGAAAATTCATCCCGTAAATCCCTGCTATGAAGGTGAGTGGCATGAAAATAGTTGTAATCACAGTAAGTACTTTCATTACACGATTCGTTTCATGAGAATTGATCGACAAATAGCTGTCCCGCATATCTGTTGTCAATTCACGGCTTGCTTCAACCTTTTCAGCTAATCTCAATAAATGGTCATGAATGTCCGCAAAGTATTCCTCTTGTTCAAGTATCCCGGAAAGGCGATGGGAATTAATCATCCTGTATACCAAATCCCTCATCGGAGTGATGGTATGCCTTAAAGAGAGCAGCTCATGTCTTGTATCGAATAAATCTTCAAGCAGTTCCTCCATCGAGCGGTCAGCTGAATTTTCATCTATTTCATTCAATAAATCCTCAATTCGGTATACATGAGGGAAATAATTATCGACTATTTTATCTAAAACATGATAGAGAACAATCGATGGGTTCCATTCACCGGGTGCCTTCGCAAGCTCTAATCTCTTCCAGACGTCCTCAACTTCTCGTGTGCTGACGCTATGGTAGGTAACGATATAGTTGTGTCCAAGGAATAAATCAACTTCTTCCTTCTCCATGGACTCTCCATTCAAAGCCTGGAAAACAAAAAAGTGATTATCATCATAATAATCGAGCTTTGGTCTTTGTAGTGTATGAATACAATCTTCAATGGATAAAGGGTGAAACTGTAATGGTTCTTTCAATAATTCGATTTCTTCATCAGTTGGTTCATTGAAATCAATCCAATACCAATGACCGCTGTCTGAAACCAAAGAGTCGATACTTCGGCCAGTTTGGATATCACCAGAAGGACTAACAGAAATTGTACGTATCATAAAATCTCCCGAAAAACTGTTTTCTAGGATGTTTTTTTATCACTCGATTGCTTGTTCATAGTAAAGAAAATCGTCAATGACTTTAACAACCTATTATTATTATATTAGCAAAAGAGGATAGGAATCAAAGCATAAACCATGAGCATGGAAATACATGAGGGTATGAACCTATTTCAAGTCACCAAATGAAGGGTGATGGAAATACAGCAGTATTGCTATAATAGGAATCGAAATCAATATGCCATATAAAGGTCGTCTATAGTGAATCCCGAGGACTGAAAGCATAATGACATTGAAGATTGCCGAATTAATTATTCCCCACCCATTATTATAGATAAACAAACCGCTTCTTTGAAAAAAGTATTCAACGACAGTAAAAATAATGACCCATGTTGATATGTAGAACAGAGCATTTTTAAACACTTTTGGGATATGTCTTAAATATATCATTAATATTATAGGCATCATGATCAAACTAAAGGATAAATCAATGAATGTATGGTTCAGCCATGGTGACCTCGGCTTGTAAGCCCATAAAGTATGGTTGAAGAATAAGAAATTATACATTAAATTACTTATTATATAAAATTGAATTGTTGGATAGTAATCCCTCCATCGTTTCCAGTCAATCAAAAAATAAGCAAGTATCAAATGAACTGCCACGGCAATAGCAAGATACATAACATGACTTCCTTTATTATTTTATCCTAGTGTTGCCAATTGTAGGGTTCAGAATACAAAACAGTGTTGTTCCAGGAGGATGAGAAAGAATGCTGCATCATGTTGAAATCAATGTTACCGATTTAAATAAAACGAAAGAATTTTGGGGCTGGTTTTTAAGCGAATTGAACTATGAAGTCTATCAAAAATGGGATAGCGGGATAAGTTGGAAATTTAAAAAGACATATATCGTTTTTGTACAGACTGAAGAAAGGTTTATTAAAGCAGGATATCACCGTTCCCAAGTCGGTTTGAATCACCTTGCTTTTTATGCAGATTCACGGGATCAGGTGGATCGGATGACAGAAAAGCTTAAAGAAAGGAATATTCCCATCCTCTATCAGGACAGACACCCTTTTGCAGGAGGAGTGGATCACTATGCGGTATTTTTCGAAGGTCCAGATCGTATGAAAGTTGAATTGGTGGCACCTGAATGACATCGGATAATTTTTTCCAAGTGTAACTACCTGATATAAGGGGAAAAGTATTTTACTTTTGTATATTAGGAGGCATAGGGAAAAGTTATGGCAGAAGCATTTATAGGAATTGTCATATCTGCTATGGCAACAGGTTTGGGAGCACTACCAGTTTTATATCTAAATAATGTCTCATCCACGATAAAATCTTTACTTCTCGGCTACGCTTCCGGGATTATGATGGCGGCTACAACCTTCAGTTTGATACCAGAGTCTTTGAAATCATCAAATATCTGGGTGTTATCGATCGGTATGTTATTAGGGACGTTTGTTTTAAATTTCATTAATTCAAAGACTGAAGACCTGGACAAAAGTGAATTTAAATTATTAACAGGTGTAGATCAAAAAACCTTAGTCATCATTACAGCAATTACGCTTCATAATTTGCCTGAGGGCCTGTCAGTCGGGGTTAGTTATGGAACGGATGAAGGCAACCTTGGTGCTATCATTGCCTTTGCAATCGGACTTCAAAATGCACCAGAAGGATTCCTTGTAGGGCTATATTTAATCCATCAGAGAATGTCTAAAGTGAAGTCCCTTATGATCGCTACCTTTACAGGGGCTGTAGAAATAGTAACGGCTGCAATTGGATATTTCCTTGCTGCTAAAGTGGAAGGTTTTGTACCCTATGTTTGAGTTTTGCCGCAGGGGCAATGCTATTTGTCATCTATAAAGAACTGATACCAGAAAGCCAGGAAGATCATCAAGTGAAATTTCCGACGTATTCTTTTATTCTTGGCTTGATTTCAATGCTCTATCTCACTATATATTTCGGTTAAAAATAAAAGCCTAGAACACAAGGTCTATTTACTTTCCGTAATGCGGGATTCTTCTGTAGGGAAAGGATAAAAGTATAAGTTTTGGGTAAAGTCAAAGAGAGTCTGGTATTCTAATGGTATACATATTAGGAGGGATTAATTATGGGAGAATGCAATATAGACCACAGTAAAGCGGATGTCCAGGAGAAATACCAATCACAGAAGGAATTCCTTCCGCAGGACATTCATCCATTGTTTGACCAATTTTTTGAGAAGGAACATACTCAGGACATTTTGAATGATGTATTTCACTTGCTAAAAAAGTATGACCTTGCGACAGAGGAAGATAGAAGCGAACGTAACAACAGATTGAAATTAGTTTTAAAAAACGTGTAATTAAGTGGAAAGGGGCCATGTGCTCCTTTTTTTATTGGAGAAAAACTTTAAATAGTATTTTTAATATAGTGCGAGCGAACAATAAGGAATCTTCTCTGCCTGATAACTTAAATTTACAGAAGATTTTAAGTTTGTTTTGTGAAAGAAAAACTTATTGTCAGCAAAATCCAGAAGGAGTAAAATTAGGTGGATATTTCGATATCCAAAATAAATTGAATGATTCGAAAGAAGAGGAATGTATGGAAAGTCCTTCACAAATAATAAAGAGGAATGAAAAGAATAGCATAATAAATGGAGTCGCTTCTACGATTGTTATGAGTATGAGTAATAACTACTTTGCATTATTTGCAATTGGTGTTCTTGGGGCTACGAATTATCAAGTTGGATTAATCAGTTCCCTGCCTCAAATAGTAGGCATGTTCGCAATGATTCTTGGTACTGTGATCATGAGCAGGCTGAAAGAAAAAAAGAGATTCACTGGTAACTCAATTTTGTTCACTCGTTTATTTTTGCTAGGAATGTTTTTGGTCATATACCTGCCGGAAGAATACAGGGCCTGGGCATTTGTATTACTGATTGGTCTTATGAATCTTCCTGGATCCTTCGCAATGCTTAGCTGGCAGTCCTTTATCGGAGACCTCATTTCAGACAGCCGCAGAAGTGGTTTCTTTAGTGAGAGGAACAGGATTCTGACCATTGCTGGTATGTTTACGACATTGCTGATTGGAATAGGGCTTCAATGGTTTGATACATCAAATCCATTGCCATATCAAATTCTCTTCATTCTCGCATTCCTTTTTGGGATTGTGGAAGTAATTTATTTAAATAGACATATAGAACCGAAGAAAGAAATCGTGACAGACAAGAAACGTTTTAATTTTGGCTGGGATGCTTATAAACATAAACCGTTTATTTATTTCTTGATCTGCGGATTGTTTTTCAACTTTGCCTGGCAGCTAGCCTGGCCCTTGTTCAATATTTACAATATCAAAGTCGCTCATATGACTGGTTTCTGGATTAGCATCATAACTGTGGCGAATCAGGTAGGTCAGATTATCAGCTTCAAGTGGTGGGGAAGGATGGCTGATAAGCACAGCAATGCAAAGATGCTGGCGATTACTGCGGTCGGTATGGCATCAGCCCCTTTCCTGACAATACTGTCGAAAAATATGTATTACCTAACCTTCGTCAATTTTACATCCGGTCTTTTTGTTTCGGGAACCGTCCTTTTGTTATTCAATCAGCTCCTGGAAGTGACAAAGGAAGAGAACCGAGGAAGCTTTATCGCACAATACAACATCCTTTTAGCGATAATAGGCTTTATTGCACCGCAGGTTGGTGTATACTTGCTCCAGCTAAGTTCAATTGATACTGCTATGAATCTATCATCTGTTTTACGATTGGTGTCAGGCGCGGTATTTTTATTATTCTATTTCTATATGAAAGTTGAAAGAGTAGTGAATCCCCATATGCTTGACCAGGCAACTCAAATAGCAAAGCAAGAATAAAAATTTCCCGGTCTTCTCAGGCCGGGTATTTTTATCGGGAATATATAGGCAGGAATTTTTCGGCCTCATACCGAATAAACTCTACTAATATTGTTAGGACAGGTTGTGTCTCTATGACTATTTTTAATTATTTTTTAATTTCATATCTTCTTGGCAGCTTAATGGCTGGCTATTTCGTTGTTAGGTTACTCGGCAGAAAGGATATAAGAGTCGAGGGAAGCGGCAACGTAGGGGCGCGGAATGCCGGCCGGGTACATGGAAGAGCGTCATTCGTTTTGACTTTTCTTGGTGATGCACTAAAAGGGGCAATTGTAATCTTTATTGGTGAATATTTTAAACTGTCTCCTGAGTTACTATTGGGTGGATTGGGTTTTGCAATTCTTGGCCATGTTAAGCCGATTACCTTGAAATTTAAAGGGGGCATGGGAATCTCTACATTTATCGGAGGGATGCTCGCCTTTGAACCGCTAACAGCTTTTGTCATCATTTTTGGTTTCCTTTTGCTTTATCCCTTTTTAAAAAGTTTTACATTTGCTGGTCTCGGTTCCTTTGTTTTGATTCCGTTAAGCTTTTATTTTTTTGGTATCCAGCTGTTTGTCATTCTTATTACCGGCTTCCTCGTAATGGTAATAATATTCATCCACCGTGAAGATATTTACGAACGATTAGATAAAAGAGGGGGAAAATAAAAAGGCGGGACAAAACAGACAACCAATTCCTTCTGCTGAATATATTTATAGAATAGAAGCAATGGAAGGAATGATGCATTTGTTCAACTGGGGTGTTAGATTCAAAAATAAAGCCTGGGTTATTGCTTTCATATCACAATTAATGATCGTAGCGCAAATAGTCCTTGAAGGTTTTAATATGTTAGGGTGGACAACTTTCAGATTAACAGAAGAACTGCAGAATGAGGTTTTGATGTTGGTGAACAGTATATTCATGGTTCTTGCCATGCTTGGGTTCATACAAGATCCAACTACTAAAGGATACAGAGACAGTAAAAGGGCAATGGAATACAAGGACCCAAACTAAAACAAGTTTATGTTTAGCATTCGAACATTTTGAGGTAAAGAATTGAATAGGATAATGTATCCATTCGAAAGGAGCCTGAAAAATGTGGACCTGGATTTGGCTCTTGCTGCTGCCAATCATTGTTTTGCTGCTGATAGAAGAAGGAAGTCAATTTATTTGGCGCAGGTATTTAAAGAACCGAGAAGAAGGAAATGATACGATTATAGTCCGTGCTCGTAACACCATAAAAAAGATTCAGCAGAAATACCGCAAGGATCCTTCACATTGAGGTGGAGGATTCTTTTTTAAAATAATAAACCTTGTCAAGATTGAAAAATCAGGTAAGTTAAACTATGATATAGATATTCAGAAAATTTAGAAATGTAGAAGGGATGATACAATGAGTAAAGTTATTCCGGAAAACTGGTGGGAGCAGCTATCTGTTCCTGCGATAGCTGCCCCAATGTTTCTTGTTTCAGGACCTGATTTGGTAAGTTCCTGCTGCAAAAATGGAGTAATTGGATCATTTCCAGCTCCGAATGCAAGACCAATTGAAGTTCTTGACGAATGGATGGGAAGGTTGAATGACGAATTAGCAGAAGCAAAAAAACAAGAACCAAATCGGAAAATAGCTCCCTGGGCTATGAATATGGTGGTCCATAGTACATACAGCAGGCTCGAGGAAGAGCTTGCTTTATTAAAAAAACATAAACCTCAGCTGGTAATCACGTCACTGGGCAGTCCAAAGAAAGTGGTAGACATTGTCCATGAATATGGAGGCCTTGTTTTCTCTGATGTCAGTGATGTAAAGTTCGCCAGGAAAGCTGCAGAGACAGGAGTTGACGGCTTAATTTTAGTCGCTAATGGGGCAGGGGGACATGCTGGGGAACTGAATAGCTTTGCTTTTGTAGATTCTGTACGAACTTTTTGGGATGGGATCATTGTTCTGGCAGGATCAATTACCACTGGAAAAGCAGTACTTGCTGCCCAGGCAGCAGGAGCAGACCTTGCTTATATGGGGACAAGATTCATTGTGGCAAAAGAAAGTATGGCGAATGATGAATACAGACAAATGGTTGTCGATGCAACTCAAGAAGACCTTATCCTCACCGATGCTTTTTCTGGTGTCAATGCGAATATGCTAAAGCCAAGCATCATTAGGGCAGGGCTAGACCCAGAAACCCTCAAGAAAAAGGATACAGTTAATTTTGATTCGATGCAAAGAGAGACAAATGCTAAAGCTTGGAAAGACATTTGGTCAGCAGGGCAGGGAGTTGGAGCCATTGATAAAATTCAATCCGCTTCGGAAATTATTAGCCAGTTAGAAACAGAATATAATGAAGCTTTAAGTGATTTGAATGCTAAAGCAAACAAACTTAAGACTTTTATTATGGAATAATACTTAACTCACCGATCATGCCAATGCTCGGTGAGTTTTTTTGTGTAAAAATAAAGAGATATTTAATCCCTAATTGGAATTTGCACCTAATTGAATCACAAACAAGTTTAATCGATTAATGTGGAGAAGTGTGTTAATATAAAGAGTATATTTTGAATATGTGAATTCATTGTTTGTTTCCCTTGAATTCAGGAGGAGACTGATACAATGCACAAAAAAATCAATGACTTGATCGCAACTATAAAAGAAACTGGTGCCCATATTTTTTATTCATATGAAAGTGAAGAGAAATATGTTGATAATCTGATAATCTATGTTGCATCCGCTATCGGACTCGGCAACCACATTATGATCATAGAAAATGACCGGATTATGCCTGAACTCCAGAAGAGAATTAAAGTTGAGTTTGATGAGAAACAACAGGAAATGATTCACACCATCAATAATTATGAATTCTATTGCTATCGCGGCAACTTCAATAAAGAAACTATTTTAAGTTATTTAGAAAACATGCTTGCCCCTTTTTTGGAAAAAAATATTCCGATTCAGACTTGGGCACATGTTGAATGGAGAGACCAAGAGGACATCTTCCAGAATCTTGGAGATTACGAAAAAGAAGCGGATTCAATGCTTAAGGGCACAAATTTAATTACCGTTTGTGGTTATGATGCCATCAGGGTCCCTGACTCATTGAAAGACATTTTGAAGGATTCCCACGATTATTACATGACAGACGATACCATTGAACTGATAGATCGTAAAAGCAGAATAAAATAACAAGGAACCTGCCGATAATGGCAGGTTTTTTGCTTAAATGGAATTTCTCACAATTAATTTAAATGGAAGGGCAACCTTCTTTGCGTATTTACTATCGTCAGATCGCTTGATAAATGCATGAAAGGCATATGTACCTAATTGTTTAGTGGGGATGTCAATTGTCGTGATTCCCATAATTTCAGATATTGGATGGTTATCAAAGCTCAATACTGCTACATTCTCAGGCACAGCAAGCCCTTGTTTTATAGTTTCAGTGATAATGCCTGCTGCAACCTGGTCATTACCCACTAAAAAGGCTGTAGGCTTTTCTTTCATTTGTAAAAAGCGATCCACCACACTTTTCCCATCCTGGATCATTAAACACTTACCAAGAATCCAATCCCCGTGTACGTTCTGGCCAATCATCTTCATCTTTTCCTCGTATGCCTTCTGGCGTTTCTGGCTATTTGTTCCTTCAAGTCGTCCCAGACAGATGGCAATCCGCTCATGGCCCTTTGACATTAAATAATCCAATCCCAGGTTGAATGCCGCAACATGTTTGATTGATATAGCTGGAAACTCATCTTGATCAGAATCCTCGCATAATACAATCGGTCCCGCATCTTTATACTTCAAAATTGAATCAAAGGGGATTGCACGTGAAGCAAAAATAACTCCATCAATAAGATGGCCTCGAAGTTGTTCTAACGCTTCGAATTCCTTTTCTTGGTGATACCCTGTCTGGAATAGAACCAGCTGGATATTATGCTTCATTGCTTCTTCAGCAATTCCTTCCAGGAGTTCTGAAAAATAAGGGTGATTAATCGTTGGCAGTACGACTCCGACCATATTGGTCTTTCCGCGTGATAAATGAACAGCATTGATATTAGGGCTGTAATCCAGTTCCCTTATGGTTTTAAGAACTGCTTCCCGTTTATCTGGGGTTACATATGGATGATTATTTAGCACTCGTGACACAGTGGAAACCGACACTCCTGCCAGTCGGGCAATTTCTCGGATATTGGCCATTTAAAAACCTCGCATAGATTATTCTTGACCTGAAACGCGTTCCATAAATTATTGTATGTACAAACAGATCACAAAGGAGTTGTCATTATGGTTTCAGGGATTATTATGTTAGCAGGGTTATGCCTATTTGAAATTATTTTAGCAAAAATTGCATTAGGAAACGCGGAAATAGAGGAATTTAATTTCGAGGAATTTTTTAATGGGAAAAATTAATTGTTTTAAATGAACATAACGAACCGGGTATATCACATTGGAAAATTCGCTTCTTAGGATGGAAGTTCCAAACTAATTATAGAATAGAGCATCACCACCAAAGGAAAGTGTTACAATAAAAGGAAGGTTATATTATGGAACGGGAGCAATAATTTGAAACTTTTTGCCAGGTCTTCCGTAAATATTTACGTCAATAAGAAAGAGGTGAAATAAATGAGCAAAACAAAAAAGGTGATCGCAGGTATTTCTGCCACTGCTTTGATGTTGGGGCTTGCAGGATGCAATAACAATCCACAGGCCATTCCGGAACCCGATTGGGACCCGGATGTATCTGGCGATGATGGGCAGGACTGGAATTCTGAGCAGGGCCAGGATATTCCTCCTGTACCAGAAGGGACCGATTGTTCAGATTGGGAATGGGACAATGAAGATGGTGTATGGGAGTGTGATGATACCAACTCCCCATATTTTGGGCACTACTTTTTCGCTGGTATGTTCTTTGCGAACCGATCATTACTCTATAAGAGCAAGGACTATATGAATTACAAGAAAAGCTCGGCATTCAAGGGAGCAAGACTTGACAGCAATTATAAAAATACTTCGCCAAAGGGCAGTTCAGGATTCGGCAGCGGGTCAAGAAGCACTACTGGCGGTTAAGGGAGAGAAACAGTGATGAATTTATATTTGAATTTTGCCGCTTATTTAGGACTTGGATTGCTTTTGCTGACTGCAGGTGTCGGTTTATTCGTACTGGCTACTCCAAAAATTAAGGAGTTTGAACTGATTGGTAAAAGAAATATAACAGCCGCTCTTTCACTTGGAGGGAAAATGCTGGGACTTGCAATCGTACTTGGTGCAGCTGCGGAATATTCGGTATCCCTCCTCGATATGGCTATCTGGGGCTCCGTTGGAATTTTCACGCAAATCATTGTATTCTTTGTCGCTGAGGTTGTTACGGTCAGATATAGCCTCCAACAAGCGATTGAAGAAGACAACCGTTCTGTCGGTGTTATTCTCTTCTCACTTTCTCTTGCAGTAGGCTGGATCGTTGCAAAGAGTCTTTCTTATTAGGAGGAAAAAGCATCGATGAAAAAACTAACTTACTTTATTCATGATGGGAAGGATAACTATGAACCATTATATGAATATACGATCTCGAATGTCGGCATAGATGAATTTTATGCCCGCCAGCTTTGTACTTATTTCATTATTAAAGGAAGCCAGTATGAATTAATATCCAATGAGATGGATGGGGATGACGAGATACTTGTTCTTGAGGACAGGGGCAGGAACAATTCTGTCCTTGATGAGAAAAGCTATCGGGGACTGGGCATCCACGTGGAATTCCGCCGGTGCAAGGAAAGTGAGAACTATAAGTTGCTTACAGCTGTTCCTTGCCGCACTCACCTTGATGTAATCAGATATTTATTAAAGGACATTATTGATGTTCCTGGCTTTGGGCAGATGGCTGTAACCTCCACCGAAGTAGATGAAGACAGGGGAGTTTACGTTCTGTATGTTAAAACCATTGGTGAAAACGACATGGGATAGGAGGCATTCCATGGAAAACTACAAGACAAAGAGAGAGAATTTTTATAGAGGAATCAAGGATTTCTGGCCTGATTTGTATGGAGAAGAATATGCTTTATATGATATATCCACCATTGATCTGGGGGAAGTTGAAGAAATCAGGCTTTGTACAAATAGAATCGGAAAGATATTTTTCAAAGTTAGTGAACTCCTGAGAAATGTTCATCTGGATATCTTAAGTGAACTCGGGTATCCGGGTGAAACCCTCGATTTTATCCGGCACAAGACCTCAAATATTGAAAGTGTAATCGCAAGGCTGGACCTGATAAAAACAAAAAATACATACAAGTGCATTGAGATAAATTCTGATACTCCAACATTCATTAAGGAATTATTTAGGGTAAATGGATCTGTAGCAACTCAGTTTGGTTTTGGGAACCCAAATGAAGGAATGGAAGACCAGCTGGCCAAAGCTGTTCGGACTGCTGTCGCTGCATCAGCCAAATGGCTGGACGAGATAGAGCCATATGTGGTTTTCACTGCACATGAAGACAATATAGAAGATCGAAATACAGTTTTATATTTGCAGGAATTATATGGTCTACCTTCCAGGTTCATTGCACTAGATAAACTAAGGATCATACCAGGAAGTGGGCTCTATGATGAAACAGGGCGAAAGATTGACATCCTATACCGGCAAACCTTCCCGATAGAAAGCCTCATTATGGATGAAGATGAATCAGGAAATAAAATCGGTCTTTGGCTGCTTGAGCTTGTAAAAACAAAGAAATTGGCTATGATCAACCCTCCGTCTGCCTTCTTATTGCAAAATAAAGCTGTGCAGGCTGTAATATGGGGATTGCATGAAAATAATGATACATTTTTCACATCCGAAGAGCATCATTGGATTGAGCAATATTTCCTGCCAACCTATTTGGAAGCGGAGCCGTTTTACGGGAAAAAGGTTCCATTTGTCAAAAAGCCGATTTTTGGGAGAGAAGGAGACACAGTCCAAATATATAGCTCCACTGGTAAGCTATTAATGGAAGAAAAAAATAAAAACTACCATGATGTACCATCCATATATCAGCAGTATATCGAACTGCCATCTGTTACTTACAATTCAGAAAAAGGTAAGAAAAAGGGTCATATATTGACCGGAAGCTTTCTTGTTTATGGAAAACCATCCGCGCTCGGTTACCGTGTCGGAGGAGAGATTACAAACAACCTTTCTTGCTTTTTACCGGTGGGATTGGCTTAAGAGAAAGGAGGTCCGTCAATGTGGATTTTACAAAGGTTGTTTTCGAAACTGCTGAAAATTAGTCTATTGAAAATCATCTTGATCGTTCTTGCAGTCATCCTAATAAGCAGCATGATTATCAAGACACTTGAACCAGAAACTTTTCCAAGATACCTCGATGCAGTATGGTGGACAATGACCACAGTCGTGACGGTTGGTTACGGTGATTACTCACCCAGCAGTGATATAGGCAGGATTTTTACAATGCTGCTGCTATATACAGTCGGGATTGGTGCGATGGGTATTATCATCGGCAAGATTTTTGATAGCTTGACTTTATATAAAAAAATGAAGGAGGAAGGGAAGTTGGCTTATAAAGGAAAGGACCACTATATACTGATCGGTTCCTCCAAAGATAAACTAAAGAATGTTGTTGAGGAAATCCTGAACTCCAATAAAAAGTGTGATATAGTCATTGTTGATCATAGCAATGAGTCCCCAGTGCAGCATGACCGCGTACATTTTGTCAGTGGAAATCCTGCTGAAGAGGAAATACTGATGCAAGCAAACATTCTCGAGTCCAAATCTGTAGCGGTGTTTACGGATGATCGGATTGAATTTCCTGAATACGCTGATGGGAAAACTTTGCTTATTGCATCAAGGGTAGAACATATCTCAAAACAATCCAAAAGAAATATTTATACGATTGCAGAGATCATGAAGGAAAAGCACATTGCCCTTTTTGAACATGCAAACATCGATGAATTTATTTTATCCAATGAATCAGTATCTAAACTAATGGCTCAGGCGGCGATTTACCCTGGTTCGAGCAAATTGTTTAAACAATTGCTCAGCAATATGGAAGGAGAAAACCTCTATAAAATCGAGAAGAAGCCACATTGGACTACATACAAACAAGCAGCCATGGAGCTCTTTGACCTGGGGGCAACACTCATATCAGATGGTCACGCGCTTGATATTGCCAGGAAACATAATGAACAAATTCCCGAAGGTACAAAGATGTTTGTCATTTGCGATGAGGAAACTTATAAAAAAGTTAGCAGCTAAACCTTCGATAAAAAAATTCTTTTTTAAGTTTAAAATGTTTTTGTAAGGATATAATAATCACGCAAGGTTAAATTGCAATTTTTTTAATCGCTAGGAGGCAACAATTGTGGAACGTGGTAAGGTAAAATGGTTTAACAGCGAAAAAGGCTTTGGATTCATCGAGCGTGAAGGCGGGGAAGATGTATTTGTACACTTCTCAGCAATCCAGGGTGAAGGCTACAAATCTTTAGATGAAGGTCAAGAAGTTACATTTGAAGTTGAACAAGGCCAGCGTGGCCCACAAGCTACAAACGTACAAAAAGCCTAACTAAGGATATTTAAAACAGACTCAGATTTACTGGGTCTGTTTTTTTTGATTTATTCCACATTAACTTTGTTACTTTTGAGGATTAATTAAAATTCAAAAAAAAAACACATCCCTGATGTGCCGAATTAAAATCCAAAAAAGGATCCGATTATATTTCGTTTTCTAAATTTCCTTAAGGAAGAAATAGGTGCTAAAGCTGGTTGATTTTCCTCCTCAGCCACATGTTCCTGCTGTGCTGCGGTTTCCTCCATGCTTGTAATCACTTCTTTCAGCCTGGCTACCTCATTTTGCAGTTCCTCAATTTCCCTGCGATGCTGAAGAATTTGATAAGATACAACTTCATCTGCCTTTCTGTTAAGCCTGTTTTCGAATTCCTCCATGCGTTTCATTAGCTTATCCACTGAGAAATCCGGTTTAACAACTGGTATTGCAGCTTTTCTATGCTTTCTTCCCTTGATTTTCAAGTCTTGCAATAAAACTCCGTTATTAAGTTGTTCTTTTATGTCCTTTAATATCTCGATGCTATCCTCAGAAAATTGATAATGACCCAACTCCGACCGCTCCATTTGAAGGTTTGCCTGCTTTACCCAGCGTTGAATTGTGCTCGGTGAAACCCCGAGTAGCTTTGCGACTGCGCTAGTATTCATCTAAACCCCTCCTTGTTATAGTAGAAATTTCGCCCTTTCTTTTGCTATTCCTTTCTTGCTGACAAAACTAGATGACTTTCGGCAAAGAAAGTGAAGAAACACCAACAAACACATTGATAAGAAAAACTGCCGTAGATTTATTATAATAATGAGTCGAGTTTTGTTATTTTTTATCAAGTTATCCAATTTTTAAAGAAAATTGCAAACTTTTTATGGTAAAGGATGGTAATATTAGAGTAGCTATTGGAAGGATTGGATCAAAAATGAAAGATAAACCTGTAATTAAAAAAATTCTGGTAACTGGACTTCTCTTTTCTATGTTCTATGTAGGTTACCTCCATTTCAAAATTATTCAGCATGCTAATATGGATGTCCCACAGAAGGCTGATTATATGATCATACTTGGAGCTCGCGTTAAAGGAACTGTTCCTTCGTTGGCTCTGCAATACAGGATTGACCACGCAGCAAAGTATCTAAAGGAAAACCCCGATACTATTGCAATTGCCTCAGGTGGCAAAGGACCAGGTGAAGACATATCAGAAGCCGAATGTATTAAAAGGGAACTAATGCAATATGGAATCGAGGAATCAAGGATATTCCTTGAAGACAAGTCTACTGACACATACGAAAATATTCGATTTTCTAAAGATCTCATTCCTGAAAAAGCAGAAAATGGCTTAGTGGTTACGAACGATTTCCATATTTTTCGGGCTAAGATGATTGCAGACAATGAAGAATTGATGATATATGGGTTACCTGCAAAGACACCAATTCAGGCAGTAATTAAATCATATACAAGAGAATACATGGCGCTATCAAAATATTTTATGATCAATGTTTTCAGGTAGGATCAAATAGTATAGAAGTTGAGGTGAACATATGAACGCTCCGGGGGTTGTTTTGAATTTATTGGCATGGGGTGCTATTTTTATTTTGGCATGGCGTATATATAGCAAGCAGAGTATAAAACCAAAAATATGGAAAATGACGGTTGTTATTTTCCTGGGCTTATTCTCATTTTCTATAAATCTGCCATATATGGACCAGCAGATAAAATTAGCGATTCTTCCGCTTGGTTTATGGATTTTATATGGGATCTATTCACGGAAAGATGAAGGCATAAGCTGGGATAAGTATCGGAAATATGCATGGTTAGGTTTCTTCGCCAATTATATATTTTTAGCAGTGTCGCTAATTCTTCCACTAATGCATTCAGGCATTTATTCTAACAGTGAGTTATCAACCTATCTTTCAGATATCAACAAAGGATTCATTATTAAAACGCACCCGTCTGCTGCCGATAAAATATTAGATCGGAACTCTTTTCATGTTCAAATAGATCGAATCGAAGAAGAACCAGTATATAGTGAACAATGGTATCAAGAAGCCTTTGAGGCTGGAATTGAACGTTCAAAGCTGGAAGAAAGATTCCCATATCTGCTTGTTGGGACTGAAGCAAGATGGGGAAGCGGTCTCCATACAAAGATCTTTGTAGAACGAGATGGTAAAGGACTTTTGATCTCAACAGACCAGAAACAAGTATACTTTCGTGCTGAAAAAACATTGTTGAAGAAGGGGGAGTAACGTGAAACGCAAAAATGTACTCTTGCTTCTTGTTTTTATCATAATTCTTACTGGCGGAATGGTTTATTGGTTCTATCTTGCTCCTCCAGCAACCTTTCCTGACAAGGAAAAAATAAAGGATACCTTGATGAATCGTCATAATAGAATCAACATAGCGGAAATACAGGACAGCATCTTTCTTGATGATGAGCATGTGTATATTCCTTTTACCACTAAAACGGAAAGTCATGGTATAAGCTTGTGGGAGTGGAAAAAACACGAGTGGCAATTAACAAGCTTATCTACTGGAAACATGCCGCTAATTTGGAAAATAGAACCTGATGATCCGGCTACACATTATATAATGTGGAATTTGCATCCAAAAAACAATTTGGACTATTTAACGTTTTATTTGATTAAAGAACGTGGTTATTCAGTCACCGAGGGGAAGCATCAATATGATCCAGGTGTCCAAATGGATTTCAGAGCAGAGGTTGAAGAGCAATCGTACGGTTACTCTCCAATTCCACCAGAGTGGCAAGAATACGTGGAAGCAGAAAATCAGCAAATGGAAGCAATGAAGCCGGATCCTTTTTTTGCTGGCTTTTTTCCACCAACTCAATATTACTTCGGATGGCAATCAATATCAAAGAACGGTACCATTGAGTATCCGTCATATCCGGATAATAATGGCTTTGGCAGCGGTGGTCAATCTACGGAGGACCTTAGATTTTTAAACGAAAATGAGGTTTATCAGAAGTAATCAGACTTCTTAGAAAAACTAAACCGTATGGAAACTCCTATTTCCTATATAGGAGTTTCTTTATAATTGAAACCTTTATACGAAAAAGATCGTAATAATAGGGGAACAGTTGAAAGGAGATTTTTATGTTCTGTCAGTGAAGGGTAAAGGCATATTATTAGACAGCTAGATTAGAACATAAGAAAATGAATTTATGTTCCAGCTTTCCAGGTTGAAGAGGGTAAGGAATCTTAAGTATTTTACTAGAGGCTAGTAGGCCATCATTGCTGAGATAAGCAGCAAAGTTTATGAAAGCAGCCATTCAAAGAAAAGGAGAAACAAACATGATTGTAAAACGCTTAATTAAATTCGCAGCATTAGTCAGTCTATTTACCTTTGTCATTGGAAGTGCAGCTTTTCCAGTGCTCGCTTCCAATGACAATGATGAGGATGTCATTAACGAGAAATACGGACCCCCGATTGTTGTGTATGGGGAAGCACTTTCTGATAAGCAAAAAGATGAAGTCAGGAATTTGCTAGGGGTCAAAGATCCTTCAAAAGTTAAAGAAATCGTCGTAACAGGAAAAGATCTTGTAACCTATATTGACGGCGATGAACATTCGAATATGTACTCTTCTGCCAAGATTATCAGGAAGGATACCGGAGAGGGGCTAGTGATCAACCAGGTCACTCCCGAAAATATTACTGAAGTAACTGATGAAATGTATGCCAACGCACTGTTGACAGCAGGAATCGAAGACGCAATCGTGGATGTCGTCTCACCTGTCAAGGTCACCGGTCACTCTGCACTAGTGGGAATCTATAAGGCATATGATGAGGGTGAAGGAACTGCCCTCGATAAGGATCGAACAGAAGTTGCCAATCAAGAATTGAACCTGGCAACAAAACTAGCTAAAAAAGAGGGGCTGGACCAGGATAAAGTGAGTGAACTCCTGACAGAAATTAAAAAAGAAATTGCTGCTCAAAACCCAGCAACAAAGGAGGATATCGAGAAAATTATCGATGAAAAGCTAAAGTCCCTTGAAATTCAGCTTAGTCCAGAAGACAGACAGCTTCTCGTTGACTTGTTCAATAAAATGCGCGATCTAAACATCAATTTTGACAATGTTAAAAATCAGTTAGAAAACCTTTCTACTGATATCCAAAAGAGAATCGAGGAAGCAGTTGGAGATAAGGGCTTTCTCGAATCAGTATCAAACTTCTTTAAAGAATTAATTGATAGCATTAAGAGCATATTTTCCTAAAACAGAGGATTTCCCCTCTGTTTTTTTGAATGATTATAAAAATAAAAACTACATACTGAGTGATGGTGAGGAGATTTTATATGAAAATACGTCAAGCTGAAGAACGAGATACAGAGAATTTTGCAAAACTCATTCAAGAAGTAGAAAGTACTACAGATTTCATGCTTTTTGGTCCTGGTGAAAGGAAGTTCAATCCTGAGGCCCAGAGGAAAATGATTCAGACTTTTAGAGCTGAAAAAAACTCAAATATTTTCCTGGCTGAATATGATAATGATCTGGCAGGCTATTTAATTGCAAAAGGAGGAAGTGTCAGTAGAAATAAGCATTCAGCTTATCTGGTTATTGGTATTAAGGAAGGTTTTCGTGGTGTAGGTATTGGCACAAGACTTTTTGAAGAGCTTTTTAGCTGGGGGACGGAAGTTAGCATTCATAGATTGGAACTAACAGTGATGACAGAGAATCTGGCAGGAGTCGAATTATACAAAAAGATGGGCTTTGAAATAGAAGGAACCAAGAAGGATTCATTGCTTGTCGATGGCCAATATAAAGATGAATTCTATATGTCCAGAATACTTTAAGGAAAATTTGTATCATTCTGCCTGGAAAATTGAGATGAAATAAAATAAAAAAAGGTAGAAAAGGCTTGGCTCCACAAGCTTTTTCTACCTTTTTTTGATAGCATAGGACTTTTTAAAAGGGTTGCTAATATTGCGCCAAATCATTATTGTTGCTGAGATTCCCATTCTTCCCTTAGTAATCCCATTTTTATGGAATCATAGTATTTCCCGTTATAGAGTCGGCATTTCCTGATGCGAGCCTCCTCCATCATTCCTAGTTTTTTACCGACCGTAAGCATCCTGGAATTGCCGGACCATGTTGTAAAGCCAATCCTAGGAATAGGGAAGGTTTCAAAAAGGTGAGCTATCCATACTTTTAATGCCTCTGTTCCATACCCGCCATTCCAATATTCAGGCAGATAAATGACAATCCCGATTTCTAGCCATTGTGAAGATTCGTGTTCCCAATAATATGTCACCATTCCGATAATTTCATCGTCTACTTTAATGAGGTACTTCCTGTCATATCCCTGATGAATGAGGTTCGTCATTTGTTCTTTAAATTTATCAAGGCTTTCTCGCCTAAGAGGATAGTAAGGTGCATCCCACTTCTTCCATTCAGGATGTTCGTCATTGTGGATTAGGCCCCACCATGTGTCCAGATCCTGTTCTTTAATTTTACACAACCTGACCTGTTCACCTGATAATATATCTGGTGTCTGCATTATTACATACCTCCTTAATAGATATGAGGCTAGACGCTTATGTTTAACTAATTCTCTTCCATTCTAGTATTTCCTGCACAGGATCAAAAATACAAAAAAAGTTCAAAATCCACAGAAAAAGAGACGCTGATAGCAGCGTCTCTTTAGTTGGTTGCTTCGTCATCTATAAATGCATTTTCACTAACTGCGAAGTAATTCAATCCAGCGGCGATTGCGAAAGCTCCTCCAAGTAATGCGAATGTAGTGATCATTATGTAATCGCTCCTGTCATTAATTGTTTTTGTTTTGTTACTTCTTATATTCCCGCAGAGGAAACTATTAAACATGTTTTATTACGAAAATATGACAAATTAGTAAAAAGGATTTTTATATGTAAAAAAAAATTACCCACACAACAAAAATTAAAGGTTATTATTTCTTTATGTGAAATAACTATAAGACAATATTTATGATAAATAGATTTGGAGGAAGAGACTTGAAATTATTTAGCATTAAAATGACGAGAGAGCTTGCGGCAGAAATCTTAAGCTGGAAATATGATCCACCGTATGATTTATATAACAATGAAGTTACCGAATCTTCTATAAATGAACTAGTCCATGAAGGCTATCTAGCGGTAGAGGACGAAACTGGGGCGTTGATTGGGTTTTATTGCAATGGTCATTCAGCCCAGGTTCCGACAGGAAGGGAATTAGGTGCATATACCGAAGGAGCAATTGATGTAGGAGTAGGAATGCATCCTGAGTTAACTGGAAAAGGGAATGGTTATGTATTTTTTTCATTTGTACTAAATGAACTTGAAACTTTAAATTCACATTCGATTTTTAGGCTGACTGTCGCTAATTTTAATAAAAGGGCAATTAAACTGTATGAAAACCTGGGGTTTAAGAAGACGTATGAATTTAAAACTGACACAAACGAATTCATTATCATGCTAAAGTGGTGAAAAAGTAATGCGTTATTGCTTTTTGGCAAATGGGGACTTTTTTATAAAGTAGACCATTAAAAATTTGAATTTGTTAAATAATCCCTTTATAATGAAAAAGCTGTGTGAAATTCAGTTTTCACATTTAGCGGCATATATAGATTGAAGGGGAGTATAAGTATGAAAAAGTTTTGGATTTTACTTTCAGCGATCACATTCGCAATCGGTTTGACTGCATGTGCAGCGGAAAAAGAAGAAGCACAACCTGAAAAGACAGAAACAGAAAAGGCTGCTGAGCCAGCTGCTAATCCTAAGAGTGTTATGTACAAATTCTACATGAGCCTTGTGAGCTCTATCAACGAGGCTGATGCTGATCTAAATGCATATGAAGGGGCAGATGAGCCGACAGCTGAAGATAAGGCAGCAGCAAGTGAATCTGCAGCTGCAGTTGCTGCAAAGGTAGAAGGCCTTGAAGTACCTGCAGAATTGAAAGATCAAACAGCGGATCTTGAAGCTGCACTCACAGATATCGCAGAATCTTATCAACTAAAAGCAGAAGAGCTTAAGAAGGATGCTCCAGCCTTGGAAGCTGCCGATGAAAAGTTCGCACAGGGTGAAGAAAAGATTGGTGCTGCATTTGAAAGTCTTGAAATGAACAAGCCTTCTCTTGCAAAAGAATTGTAAAATGAATGAAGAAAAGCTGTGCCTATGGCACAGCTTTTCTTATTCTTCTTCAGTAGATTGCTTTACTCCGTTTTTTAGGTTGAAATAGGCATCCATCACAGCACGGCCAATTTTTTTATTAGCTCCGTGGTCAACATTGCCCTGGTAAGCCCAAGGGACCATAACAGCCATTGCGACTTCAGGATTTTCTGATGGTGCATAACCAACAAGACTTAGATTCATTGTTTGCATCAATGGCTCATCTTTTTTCCTTAGTGGTCCATCATAGAATGCCTCCGCTGTTCCAGTTTTTCCAGCAGGTGAATAGGGGGCGTTACCAAAGTATCGATAGGCAGTACCTCCGGATTCCTGCATCACTTTTTTAAAGCCAGTATGAACACGATCCAGCCATTGCTGCTCCATACCAATTTCATTAAGCACCTTTGGAGGGAAGGAAATGTATACAGGTCCAAGTTGTTCACCATTCATGGCTGGTTCTCGTATTTCTTTAACTATTCTAGGCTGCATACGGTAACCTCCATTGGCAATGGTTGAAATATACTGGGCCAGTTGCATTGTTGAATATGTATCATACTGGCCGATAACCAAATCTAGTACTTTTCCTATCGGCTGGTTGGCACCTTTAGCTCCAGTTTGTTCGTTCGGTAAGTCTATTCCAGTGCGAATGCCCAGACCGAATGAAGCGAATGAATTACGAATTTTCTCCCAAACTAACGGGTCAAGGTTTAGTGTGTCATTATAACGGTAAACGCCATTTCCGATTTTAATCGCCGTATGGAACATATAGACATTTGACGATAATTTTAAAGCTTCTATGTCATTGGGCGTACCTAAATAACTATAGGACTTTTTCAAAGGTGTATCTTTGAATTGTAACCCTCGATCATCGAATTCTTTTCCTGGATAGATGGCATCAGTTTTATACCCTGTCAAAACGGTCGCACCCTTGACAACTGATCCAACATTAAACGTATTGAGTATGTTTCCAAGAGCATCATCCTCTAAATAAACTTCTTTTGTTTTCTTATCCTTAACTATTCTCTTTCCAGCCATAGTCAATACTTCGCCAGACTTGGGATCCATTAAGACAACATATGCCCTGTCAAGTAAACCTGTTCCTGAAGAGCTTTTTGCTGCCCATAATTCCTTCGCGATGATTTCCTCAACGGCGATTTGCAAATCCATATCGATGCTGAGAATTAAGTCTTTACCTCGTTGGCCTTCTGAAACTAATTCTTTTTCAATGAGCTCTCCGGCTTTATCTGTCACATTGACGACTTTTTCTTTTTTTCCTTGCAGAATATCCTCATATTCCAGTTCCAAATAACTTTTACCTACTCTGTCATTGCGTGTGTAACCGCGGGACATGAAATAATCGATTCGTTCTGCAGGCAGTCCTTCACTACTGGTTGTGACCCTGCCTAATACAGGTTTAAAAGTTTCTTCATAATTGTATTCTCTGTCCCAGTCTGTAGTTGCATTTACACCAGGCAGCAACTCAAGATTCTCATTAACAATGGCAAATTCTTCCCGACTGACGTTGTCATTCTTGATAATCTGAGGAGTGAATTTATATCCACTGTTCATGATCCTGAATATTGCCAGCTCCTCAATATCTTGCGTTGATAATTCAGAAAGATGTTTATCTGTGATTCTTTCAAGCTGCAATTTATATAAATCTTTGTTTTTAAGCTTTTTTTCCTCGAAGAGAACCATTTCTTTTTCTGTAATAAGTTTCTTTGCTTCTTTTGGATTTTTAATGATCCAGAAATCTTTCTTATCTCTTTCTCGAACTTTATCTGTTTTTTGGTCAATGATTTTGGCCAGTTTTGCTGCCACCTGGAGCATTTCCTTCTGGGAAGCACCCTCATTTGTATATGTAATTGCATTTAGTGGTTTGTTGTCGACGATTACCTTATGGTTTCTGTCTAGCATCTTACCGCGTGGGACAGGGTTATTGACTGTCACATCCTCCTTCCGATTAATTTCCCGTTTATAGTCTTCACCATGGACAATTTGGACAATGCCGAGGCGGAGAACCAGCATTGAAAAGAGAATAAAGACTGAAAAGAACAGAATATTAACCCTAATTGGTGTTGTATTCTTTTTTTTAGGCAAGTATCTCACATCCTATGAAAATATAATTATGTAAAAGCCATCTATTACCAATAGTGTACGTAAAGTTTTACTGATATGTAAAGGTTTTCCTGTGAAATAAAAGGAATCCTTGCTTTGCAAGGATTCCTTTATTACGAGAGAAGAAAGTATAAATTTCACTTCGAGAATTGTCCAGCTCCAGCGCCTAGCCCCTCGAGTCGCTTCGGTCCGCCCAATAAAGTCAAAGACGACTTTACCGGTCGGCCCTCCAGCGCTTGTCGGGGCTGACCAAGGCGCTTGCGCTTTTCTTATCATATGGCCTCTTCAGGTATTATATTACTACTATCCGTACTGGGAATTTTGCGTTTTTCTATATTGATTTCATCGGATGAATAAATCATTACAATCATTTTACCAGGATAAGTTTTTGCCCTGATCAGAATGGGTTGGTTGTATTTGTTTTTAAATGTGAAATCAGGCCCATACCAACTGACAGTTGCATCCCTGCCAGGAGGAACGTAGGGAACCTGCTTGCTGTGAGAATATCGTTCGAGTATCTTCATGCCAGAGCGGTCAGCTGCATTAAATAGTGTTGAAGATACCTGGCAAATACCTCCGCCAATTCCCTCTGACAATTCTCCTCTAACAATTATAGGTGCAGGCTGATAGCCGCGTGAGGCGGTACGTTTGCCGACAACTTTATTGAAGGAGAAGGTTTCCCCAGGAAAAACAACATGGTTGTTAATTGCTTCTGCGGCTAAGTTGATGTTATGCGTCCGTTCCTTGTTACCGCTATTGAAATAGGTTATATAATGGCCAATTAAATTTGATCGAATGCTAGCAATAATTTCGCTGTCAACCTTTGGATATACAGGCAATGTAGGGACTTTTATTCGTGCATGGTGGTTTTCAAAAAAACTTGCAGTGAATTTTTTCTTGAACTTTTTTTCATCGAGAATGAACCCTACATCTTCAGGTATGATTTTTCCATAATCATCCAACCCGGCATTTGTCGGTTCTTTTTTAATCTGAAGAGAAAGCTGTTTATTTAATGTTTCCAGCATCGTATGGTTAAGGATTGGATAACCAAACCATGGAATCGAAAAGTCTGATCGCTGAACCTCTACAACGGATTCACCATCCCAAACTACATCGATTTCATCATGATTCTCTGCTGTACTGCTAGAAAGAATAAGTCCAATTGTCAGTAACCATTTCAACTTCTTCACCTCCCGTTTTATTATGGTTAAGCTGGTCCTGTTTAATGTATTTTGGATTTGGTGGTGTTTTTTGGAAATAAAAAAAGGAGATGGACAGTTTCTGGAGAATAATCAAAGTATGTTCTGATATAGAAAGAAGGTTAAACATGGTTTTTGTAAGGAGAAACGACTTGGATTGGATGAGGGTTATTGCTACGTACATGGTATTCCTATACCATTGCTCAATGTTCTTCAACCCATTTCCATGGCATATAAAGAATGAAATGATAAATTCAAGTTACATTCTGGTGTTCAGTCTGGTTGTCGGCACATGGATAATGCCGATCTTCTTTGTTCTGTCTGGAATTAGTACAAAATATGCAATTCGAAAAAGGACAGGAAAAGAATTTCTAAAGGAACGTTTCATTCAGCTGGGAGTACCTCTTATATTTGGTATATTCATTTTAAGCCCGCCGCAAGTGTATATCGAACGTGTCTCACATCAGCAATTTTCTGGTACATTTCTGTCATTCTTACCGGCATATTTTGATGGACTTTATTTGGAAATAGGGGGGACTGGCAATTTTGCTTTTGTAGGGCTCCATTTATGGTACCTCCTAGTCCTTCTGGTGTTTTCAGCTTTAACCCTGCCATTAATAAGCAGAATTAAGATCAAAAAGGACTCTTTTCATCTGGTTCATTATTTACTTATTTTGCTAGTATTGATTTTGATTACTCATTTCTTTAACTTCGTAAGTCTTGGCGGTTGGGGAATCCCATATTATTTAGCCTCATTTGTAATCGGTTTTTTCTATTTTTCAAATGACAGCTTTAATAAATTCCTTACGAAACATTGGATAACGATTTCAGTGCTTGCTGTAATCATGTCGGCTATTTACACCAAGTGGTTTATAATTGGAATGCCTGAACAGGCTGGAGGGTTATCGTTTTTGTTTACAACGGTTAAGGTCTTGAGTAGCTTTAATAGTGTTTTATTGTTTTTTTATCTAGCTAATAAATATTTTCAACGAAAGAACGATTTTCTCAATTTTAATACAATGTTTTCGATGCCCATGTATATCCTGCATCAACCTGTAATAGTGCTTTTAGGCTTTTTGATCTATCAATATGACTGGCCCATTGCCATTAAGCTGCTTGTATTAATCAGCTTATCCTTTTTCATAATTATTTTGAGTTATCAATTGTTTATTAAAAGAATTCCAGTTCTTCGTTTCCTATTTGGCATGAAAGTAAAACCAGCAATCAATACTGACATACACCCTGTGATGAAAGGATAAAAATAATGAACCTTTATTTATCATTATTGTCATTGAATGATGTTAAGCCATTGTTTATGTTTGAAAAAGAAAACAAGGCTTTTTTTGAACAGTTTGTTCCTCCCAGGCCTGATTCGTACTTCCGGTATGAGGATTTTAGTGAAATTTTGATAGAGTTATTGGAAGAACAGGATGATAGAAGGTCTCTGTTTTATTTAATCAAAGACGAAAATGGAAAAATAATCGGCCGAATGAACCTTGTCGATATTGATTGGGTGAAGAAATATGGCAATATCGGCTATCGGGTAGGACAGCAATACACTGGCAAGGGGGCTGCTGTAAAAGGGCTGCAACTGCTTATGTCAGAGGCTAAGGATTTTGGCCTAATAGAATTACGCGCGAAAACGACCAAAAATAATCTGGCATCACAAAAGGTTTTAGATAAATGCCTTTTTCAAAAGGAACCAGAAGAAAAGGGAGATTTTATCGACTATAAAAAAGCACTCTAGCCAACACTAGGGTGCTTTTTTATGTCGAATTATTTTTATTTTAAAACCTTGTGAAAACGTTTAGTTATTGTGTAAAATTACACTAAATAGATAATTTAACCATTATTCCAATGCTGAGAAATAGATATCGATTTCTTAATTTTTCTTAAGAAATTATTAAGAATTTATCCCCTATCTTTTTGGAAGAGGTTGGCATATAATTTAACTGTATTAATAATAATAGTACACTTAGTACAGATAGGGGGTCAATATGTTTGAGCTTGACCTGAGAAGCCGAAAACCGATATACGAACAGCTAGTAGATAAGATGAAAGAGCTGATCATTAATGAAGTGCTCAAACCTGATGAACAATTGCCTTCCGTGCGGCAAATGGCACAGCAATTGACAATAAACCCAAATACAATTCAAAAGGCATATAGGGAGCTTGAGGTACAGGGATTTATATATTCATTAAAAGGCAAGGGAAGTTTTGTCAATCCAATGGACCCTGGCAAAGATGCTGATAAAATCCTGCAAGTGAAGCAGGATTTGGAAAAACTGCTGCAGGAAGCATTGTACCTGGGCATTCCTGTGGAAGAGCTGCATGAGATGATTAGAAGAAATGATGTGTTGAAAGGGGGAAGCGGGCAAGATGATTCAAATGATCGAGATAAATAAAACATTTGAAAAACAAGAGGCCGTAAAAAACGTCAATATGACTATAAATAAAGGATCAATATACGGATTGATCGGGTCCAATGGTGCAGGTAAAACAACTATCATTAAATTGCTTGCTGGAATTTATAAACAGGATTCTGGGAAGGTGCTTTTAGAAGGTTCGGCGATCTTTGAAAATCAAGGTTTAAAAGAGAAGATATTTTACATATCAGACCAGCCTTATTTCTTTCCACAGTACACCGTCAAGCAGATGTCGAAGTTCTATAAAAGCATTTACCCTTCATGGAATGAAGCCAGATTTATGAAATTAGCCGAAGTATTCGGCTTCAGCATGAACAAAAAATTACACACATTTTCAAAAGGTATACAAAGACAGGCTGCCTTCTGGCTCGCCTTATCTACAATGCCTGAAATACTAGTGCTTGATGAGCCTATGGATGGATTGGATCCAGTGGCAAGGAAAAAGGTTAAGAACCTCTTGATTCAGGATGTAGCAGACAGGGAAATGACGATTTTGATATCATCCCATAACTTGCGGGAAATTGAAGATATCTGCGATCACATTGGAATATTGCATCATGGGTTACTTCTCCTGGAAAAAGACCTTGATGACCTCAAATCTGATATACATAAGGTTCAGGTAGCATATAGGGGTGAAACTCCCAAGCATCTGGAAAATCACCTGTCAATCCTTCACTGCGAAAGAAGGGGGAGTGTCATGGTGTGCATTATCAGGGGAAAAGAGGCTGAAATCGAGAAGGTTATCAATCAGACTGAGCCTGTTATCTTTGATATCCTCCCTTTGACATTAGAGGAGATTTTTATATATGAAATGGGGGATATCGGCTATGCGATCAAAAACATCATTGTTTAACAAAGAAATGATCCTCCAGGTTGGAAGAAATGTTGGCTGGATTTCTGTCATTTACTTCCTGGTTTTATTTTTCCAGATACCATTAAGAATTATGATGCTGTATTCGGAAAAGAATTACAGGGATTACATGCCGGTGCAAAGATTATTTGATTTCGAATTTGCTGTACAGTTCATTATGTTCATTACAGTACCAGTTGTTATGGCAATCTTTTTGTATCGTTTCCTGCACGTCAAGCAGGCAGCGGATTTAATCCACAGTCTGCCATTGAAACGGCAGCATATTTTTCACTTTTATACACTGACAGGCTTTGTGTTTCTGATTATTCCTGTAATCTTGATTACTTTGCTTACAGCCATTATTCACAGTACCTATGACTTAAATTTATATTTCCAGCTTGAGGACATTTTCAGATGGACAGGAATCGTCATTTTATTTAACGCTGTATTTTTCCTGTCAGGAGTATTTATAGCAATGGTCACAGGAATCTCAGTTGTACAGGGCGTCTTGACGTATATTATGCTCTTGTTTCCGGCTGGATTCACCTTGCTGATCATCTATAATCTTGGATTAATGCTGTATGGTTTTCCTAGTAATTATTATCAAATCAGGAATATAGAATATCTTTCACCTATCACCCATCTATCTTTTTTAGAGGGCCAGACAATATCTGCAAAGGCTGTTCTCTTATATTCAGTCTTTGTGTTGATTTCATATTTCCTGTCCCTATTTATCTATAAGAAAAGGAAAATAGAAGCTGCGTCGGAAGCAATCGCTTTTAATGGGTTAAAGGTTGTTTTTAAATACGGAGCTGCTTTCTGCATGATGCTTCTCGGTGGCATGTATTTTGATGCGATGCAGAATGAATTTGCCTGGCTGATGTTTGGATATGCATCCGGTGGTGTAATCGGATATTTCGTTGCCGAGATGGTTCTTCAGAAGACATGGAGAGTTTTTGGAAGGGTAAAAGGACTGGGTTATTTCGCTGTTGCGATGGCGGTCTTGATCCTGATCACTCAAGCATTCTCTCCTTATGAAAAAAAGGTACCTGCACTTGATGAAATTAAAAGTGTAACGTATGCAAATACTATTTATATGGACCAGGAAGAGCGACTAGCTCCAAAACCATTATTCCAGCCAGAAAATATTGAAGCTGTCCGAAAGTTCCATGAAAGCATCATTAAGAATGAGAAAATGAATGAACAAGGAATGGAATCCCAGGAATTCGCTCTCTTTATCTATGAGTTGAAAAATGGTAATAAAGTGGTTCGCCAGTACACTATCGATCGATTCGACTACGAATCCGATATGAGAGGGATTTATGAATCACTGGAGTATAAGCATGCACATAAGCCAATTTTTAAAATTAATACTGAAGACATTACCTCAATTAGAATAAACAAGCACATTACTGACAGCCCATTGACGATTACCGACAAGGAGAAAATCAACCAAGTTATTGGGATCTTGAAAAAGGAAATTGAGCAAGAATCCTTTTCTATTGATTTATATCCAATAGGTAACCGGTCAACGATTGAAATTATGTCTGGCATAAACGATTACGACCATATTGAGTTAAAGCATTCATATAAGAGCTTCATCTCATGGCTGGAGGAAAACGACATGCTGAAAGAAGCAATCGTGACGCCTGATGATATAGACTATATTGTCGTAACAAATGATTCAATAGAACAGGAACAATTTAAGGAATATCCTGAAGAGGAAATAGTTAATCGTATTATGAACGATAAAAACGCACTTAAACTGAATAATCATGACCAAGTGCTAGCAGCTATTGAGAATGCAGGTTATGGATGGTTTAATGAAGCGCCGTATACAGCTATTTTCGTATACAAAATGGGGAATTACAAAGAGATTAGGACATTTAGCGATAAAGATGTACCAGCATTTATTAAAGAGCATTTTAAGTAAAAATACTAGACAAAGATTGTAAGCAGCAAAGCTTGCAAAGTTAGTAGCAGGGCAAGGGGGGATGGATATGGCTAAGATTGATTTTGATGAACTTTATAGGATCCATGGAAAAAAACTTTGTCAAATTGCTTTCAGCATTACTAAAGACAGACATCTGGCAGAGGATGTAGTCCAGGAGACTTTCATAAAGGCATATAAAAAGGCAGATACCATCATAGATACTCATAAAATCGGTTCATGGTTAGCGGCAATCGCGGCAAGGACAGCAATTGATTATTTGCGGGCAGAGAAAAGAAGAAAATGGCTTCCTTCTGACCAAAGCATTATGGAGCAAATTTTCAGTGATTATGATAACAATCTATCGCTTGAAAAGGAAGTTGAAATCATCCTGTTTAAAGAAGAAATTCAACATATGCTGTACTTACTGACGAGTGAGTACCAGCAAGTGTTGGTATTGCGGTTCCAATACGGGTTAAAAGAGGATGAAATCGCCTGCAAATTGAATATTAAATCAGGCACAGTCAAAACACGTCTCCACAGAGCACGAAAACAATTAAAAAAAGTTATGTCAGAAAAGTACCCTGCCTAATAGTTCTATTTGGGCGATTAACCATCGCCTATTTTTTTCGGCTAAATTAATGGAAAAAAATATAATTTATTCAAATATTTTGTAGAAGAGGTGTGTCGATGATTTCAATAAACAATTTGAGCCACGAATTTGAAATCGGCAAAAAAGGAAGAAAAACGATAATTCCTGTGTTGAAGGATATTTCATTTAAAGTGAAAAAAGGAGAAATTGTAACCATTGTAGGAAGGAGCGGTTCAGGAAAATCAACACTCCTCAACCTTGTCAGCGGATTTATAAGGCCAAAAGAGGGAGAAATCACAATCAATGGCATTAAGACATCCGCTCTAAACGAAACAAAGTTTGCCGATTTCCGGATTCAGCATCTGGGATTCATTTTTCAAAGCTTTCAGTTGATTCCAAGTATGACAGCCTATCAAAATGTAGAGCTGCCTCTAATTTTAAAAGGAGTCAAAGAGGGAGAAAGGAAAATACGTACAAGTGAAATCCTTGATATGGTGGGATTATCTGAATATCAGGATCATTATCCTGGCGAACTATCCGGTGGGCAGCAGCAAAGGGTAAGTATTGCCCGCGCACTTATAGTCAATCCGCCAATCATTCTTGCTGATGAACCAACCGGCAGTCTGGACTCGGAAACAGAAGAAGATTTACTTAAGTTCATCATTAAATTAAACAGAGAGCTTGGCATTACATTTTTAATCATTACCCATGATGACAAGGTTGCCCAAATTGGCCATCGTACCATTGAATTAAGGGATGGCAAAGTTGTAGAGGAGGTATTTGCAAATGAGGCTTAAAGATCAATTTCAATTCGTCAGGCAGAATATGAAAAAGAACCGGACTCGGTTGTTCATGACCATACTTGCCACGGCTATGAGCGTAGCTTTCCTGATCGTGCTTGCATCAGTGGGGTTTGGACTTCATAAATCAATCGTAAAAGAAACATTAGAAAGAAGAATCGTGACAGAGATTGAAGTCCCAGGGAAAGAGGAGCCGAATAATGGCTTCAAACAGTTGACGGATGAGGATGTTGCTTACTTTGAAGAAATAGAGGATGTCAAAGCTGTAACAAGACGGAAAAACCTGCAGAATTATATGTTCGAAGTGGGGGAACACCAGACATCAGCCCAAGCCGTAGTTGCCCATATGCCATCTGAAACAAAAGCAGGACTTGAACTTTCGGAAGGCAGGCTTCCAAAAGCAGAAAATGAAGTGGTTGTTGGGTACCATTTTGTTGAAGACCTTCGTCCTAATAAAGAGTTGTCTGAGGAATTGTATGATGAGAAGGGGCAAATCAAAGAGGAATTCCGCTATAAAGGGGAACTGATCGGCAAAAATATTACCATGAATGTCATTAAGGTCGAAGAAGGAAAAGAGATAAAAGAACCGTTAGAAGTAACAGTAGTAGGAATCCGCAAGAAGCCAACAAAAGACTGGGTTTACGATAGTATTGTATTTGTTTCCGAAGGAGTTCTTAAGCAGGTTGAGGAATTTACGGGTACTCCACGAGGAATGTTGAAGGATCCTAACAATCCTGACATGGAGCTGCCAGACATCCCTTCGGATCAATATGATCAAGTAAAGATATACGCGAAAGATATGGAAGCAATAAAAGGCATCACTGCACAATTAGAAGAAAATAATTACCCCTCCTATTCGGTCATTAATGAACTTAAAGATGTCAATGTCATGTTCACCATCGTAAAGGCAGGATTGATTTTTATAGGGACGATTGCCATTATTATAGCATCGATAGGAATCTATAACACAATGACTATGGCCGTTACAGAAAGGGCACCTGACATAGGGATCATGAAAGCAATTGGAGCTAATCCAAAGACAATCAAAAAAATATTCCTGCTTGAAAGCAGCTATATAGGACTAATCGGAGCAGCACTCGGAACACTTGTCGCCTATGCTATCAGTATTATCGTTAACTTTGGACTGCCTCTGATTATCAAGCAAGCTTTCGGTGAAGAACCCCCAGAGGGTCTGATATTTAGTCATATTCCTTATACGCTGCCAATCATCAGCTTCATCATTTGCTATCTTGTCACGATTCTCTCAGGCCTTCGTCCAGCACAGCGAGCTACAAAAGTAGATGTGCTCCAGGCAATGAGAAGAGAAGTATAAGAAGCGATATACTAGTAGTGATAATGGTAAATTGAGTCACAAAAAAACCTATTGGTGCCCTGAAAATCAAGATTCTGTAACAATAGGTAACCAATGAAGCCTATTGGTGTCCTAAAAATCAAGATTATGGAAAAATAGGTCACCAATAGAGCAGGTTGACGCCTGAAAAATTAAAGTTCTTTAAAACTGAGTCATCAATAGAGCTAATTGTAGAAAATAAGATGAAGGACTAGTCGTGGATACTGGTCCTTTTTTACGATCTTTAAAGGAGCAAGTGTTGGCAGGTTAGGCTAGTGAACAACGGCTAACACGTTTTCATCTTCCAAAAAACAAACTCAAACTTTATTGAACGATTTTCAATTTTAGACGTCTTATGAAAAAACGGTAAGCAAATAGGGGGAGCAGAATGTCGCAAAATGTAATTGAACTGGATGCGGTTTCAAAGCATTTCGGTGATCAAGTGGTACTTAGCAACGTATCTATGAGTGTAAAAGATGGAGATATTGTAGGTCTTCTTGGCCCAAATGGTTCTGGGAAAACAACTATGATCCGCCTTATGAACGGTGTCATCAACCAAACAGACGGAAATTTGTCAATCCTCGGCTTGGACCCGGGGCTTGAGGGAGATTCAGTCAGGAAGGCAACAGGAATTCTAACTGAAAATGCTGGTCTATATCATGAAATGTCTGGACTTGATAATCTAATCTTCTTTTCCAAACTATATGGAAACTTTGATTTAAAGCAAATCCACCTTTTAATGGAGGAATTTGAACTTGATGAGCACATGCATAAAAAAGTTGGTGCTTATAGTACAGGGATGAAACGAAGGTTGGGAATCATCAAGGCGATCCTGCATAAGCCTAAACTCCTTTTTCTCGATGAACCTACGAATGGACTCGATCCTGAGGGGATAAAATTGGTGCTTAAATTTCTCAAGGATTTAAATGAGCGGGAAGGAACGACAATATTTCTTTGTTCACATATTTTGCACCAACTAGAACATGTATGTAAGGAATACTTTTTTCTAAATGACGGAAAGATAACTGACTTTGGTACTATAAGTGAACTTCAAAAAAGGTATGTCAGCCAAATTAAGTTAAATGTTATTACAAATTTGTTGCCTTCTGAGGCTCATTGGTGCGGATATCCTGTTTTAATAAAAGATAAAAATACATTGCAATTTTTATTGCCTTCAAGTGAACATATAACCCCACTGCTTCAAAAAATCATCAGTAATTTTTGGGTACACCATGTGGAGATTGAAAATAACGATTTGGAATCCTTATACTTTAAGATTAGGGGTGGGGTAATTGAATAAGAAGTTAATATGGCTTGTAGCTGCTAAAGATATTAGAGGAATAACCAGCTCGGCTCAGGTATGGTTAGGGTTAATCTTATTGCCATTGATTTTCTCGGTGATTTTTCCGTTAGCTTTTATTCTTTTGGTTAAGAATGTACCAATTTCGTCCCCAGATTTGATTGATTTAGTAGATAATGTTGTAGAGGGTCTTAAAGGTACAAAGAGCGGGGAAGTGATAGGCAGCCTCCCAAGCATGAAACACCAAATTATTTTCGTCGTTGTGAATTACCTGCTTGGTTCGATCTTTCTGCTTATACCGACACTTAATGCTATGTTGATTGCCCTTCATAGCTTTGTTGGTGAAAAAGAAAAACGGACCTTGGAAACACTGTTGTTTTCTCCTATTACTGTCAGGGAATTATTTATTGGAAAAGTACTTGCAGCATTAATTCCTTCTATTATTATAACTTGGGTGAGCTTCTTTCTGTTTGGAGTTATCACTATAAGCTTGACCTACAATATGTTTGGTTATTTCATATTCCCAAATGCAAACTGGATCATCCTGATGTTATGGGTTGTCCCAATGATTACAATCCTCACAATCCTGGTGAATGTGTTCGTTTCCGCTAGGGCAAAAGGGTTTCAGGAGGCACAGCAGCTCGGTGGAATCCTCATCCTACCTATTATGGTTCTCTTCATAGGCCAGGCAACGGGCTTTCTTGTCATTAAGCCTTATTTACTTGCTTTAATAGGTGTAATCATTTTGGTTTTAAATTTTCTCTTATTAAAATTGATGACAAAATATAATGATCGGAATACTTTATTTGAAAAACAAATATAATTTCTCATTATACAATGCCATCCCAATTACGCTGTAGGTGACCAGTGAATTGGTGGGGGAATTTGATGGCAGATAGCCCTGGAATTGATAATGTATAGATTGTCTAACTTAGGAAAAATCTAATCCTATCGATTACGTCACAGGGGGATAGGATATGTCAGTTATTGTTATTCAAACATTTGAAATGAAACAGGATAAATTTCCAGGCGGTATCAAAAATTTGCGTTTGATCCAAAATTTCCGGAATGAGCAATATGACCACAGGGTGGAGCTTTTGTCGCCGATTTCTGGCGAAGACCATACATATGCATTAATATCCACATATGAGGGACTGGCAGAAATGGAGCTACAAAACAAAAAGATGTTTGAGGACGAGGAGTATAAAAAGCTCATAGGGGAATTCTTTCTGGAAAACATCGTGCAAGGCAGTATGTACACTCAGATGTATCGAACAATGACTGGACTGAGTAATAACTCCGAATCAGATAAAAGCAAGAAATAATATAAGCAAAGTCGAGTCCCTGAGACTCGGCTTTTTTCTAGCCTTCTTAGTATGCACATAAAATGCAGTTGTTTCTCGAATGATAATACTTGCTGAGGAAGGGGGTAAAACAATGGATTATTTCCTGCCATCATCAAAGCAGGGAAGCGGAAATAGTTCAAATCAGGGAGATTTGAAATGGTGGCAACTGTCACTAATTGGTGTTGGATGTACGATTGGAACTGGTTTTTTTCTTGGATCAGCTATTGGGATTAAAATTACCGGCCCATCCATCGTATTTTCTTTCCTCCTTGCTGCTTTTGGCACATATGTCGTTTATAATTTATTGGCAAAAATGACAGCTCAGGATCCTCAAGATGGCTCGTTTTGCTATTATGCAAAGAAGGCTTATGGTCAATGGGCCGGGTTCAGTTGTGGATGGAATTATTGGAGTTCCAATATCCTGATTATGGGAAGCCAGCTTACTGCTCTTTCAATTTTGTCACAATTTTGGTTTCCTAATATACCTTTGTGGCTTTTCGCTACTGGTTATGCCATCCTTTCTATAGGTGTTGTCCTTACGGGAAATAAGGGATTTGACAAGGTAGAAGATTTTTTAGCCATCATTAAAACGGCTGCCATTATAATGTTCATTTTAATTGCTGTGGCGGCTCTGTTTGGCTGGTTTGATTTAGAAACGAAACAAGTGATTGTGCCAAATTCTACACAAAAGCTGTTTCCTGAAGGCTTTAAAGGATTCTGGTCGTCGCTGATATATGCATTTTATGCATATGGAGGGATCGAAGTAATAGGCCTGATGGCAACAAGGTTGAAGAATAAAGAAGACGCTCCGAAAGCGGGAGTTATCATGCTTGTTTTACTGGTTATCATTTACGTGCTTGCTTTGGGGCTTGCGGTCATTATGGCAGCACACGGTGCCTTTCACCATAAAGAAAGTCCATTTGTTACAGCCCTTGAGTCATATAAACTAGCCTTTTTTCCTCATGTGTTCAACGCAGCGATCATCATTGCAGGCTTTTCAACCATGACAGCTTCGTTGTTTGGAGTGACCACTTTGCTCGTTACGCTAGCTGCTGATGGAGATGCTCCGATGGTCTTCGCCAAGAAAATTAAAAAGTTGAAAGAGCTTCCCCTTCCATCGCTGGGACTGGCAGTGGTTGGTTTAATTGCATCAATCATTACAGCCTTGCTGCTTCCGGGCAAAATTTATGAGTACATTACTACAGCAGCAGGAATCCTGATTTTATTCAATTGGGCTTTCATTATTCTTTCGGCTTTGAAATTACTTGAATTGAAACCATGGGGGAAGATCATTTCTTTTATAGGGATTGCCCTTATTCTTGCTGCTGTTAGCGGGACGATAATGGAAAAGAGCATTCGTATGGGCTTCTTTATTAGCATAATTGTTGTCTTGCTTATTGGTATGATATCTTTTGTTTTACAGAAAAAAGTATGGAACAAAGCAAGTGGAGCAAAATAACGCAATTTGCAAAAGTTTATGGCAATATCGGAATACGGGTTACCAATATCAAACGGTAGCGTCTGAAGAACTATATCCCGTTAAACCTGATGTGAGAAGCGAAGAGGATATCGAAAAATAACAATAAATTCTAATGCAATAAAAAAGAGCTGCACTCGCAGCTCTTTTGTATGAAGCAGATATTTCAATCTTTTACATATACCGTATCTGCTTTTTCGGCAACTTTAAATTCAAATAATTCAAAGACAATTCCATAAATAAATGAAGTTAAAAACATCGATGCGAACATATCAAGTATATAGTGCTGTTTAACAAACAATGTAGAAATAATAATCAACGAACCCATTACCGGTACGAAAATCGAATGGGTGATATGTTTGTTGCGAATGTTAATGTTGCCAAGAATAATGGCAAAAGTAGTTAATACATGAATGCTGGGGAAAGCATTATATGGTTGATCATGGCTGTAAATCATGCCAACAAGCTCTATAAAGATTCCTTCACCAACAAGGTTAGGGCGTGGTACGGTTGTTTGGAAGAAGAAGTAAATGACGAAACATACTAACTCCCCAACGACAATCATAGTCAATGTTTTTAAATATACCCGCGTATCCTTAAACCAAAAATAAATTAGATACCCCAATATAAAAGCATACCAAATGATATACGGTAAAATGAAGATTGGAAGGAAAGGGATCTTATTGTCTATATCTGTCGAAAGGATTACAGCTTCTCGTGGGTTGTTATTCAATATTTTATAAATTAAGCCCAGTACTGGCATTACCAGCAAAGCCAATAAATAAGGTAATTCTTTTATTTTGGTTTTCATCTGTCACTTCCCCTTTTGCTAGTTTGCTCATGGTGTATAAATACCACAAACCAACTTAATTAATCCTCGTTCATTAGATTGATATAGTAATTGCAACCATTAGTCCTATCAACTATATAGACGCATTTAATAGGGGTTTAGTTCCAACTACCTAATAAATACTCTTATTTAGTGCTCAACTTTTTAAATACAAGGAACAATGCAAGACATAAAGGTTCAATTGCTGGTGACACCATCATAATGGAAGATCTCAAACAAAAGGAGAAACAGTTTACAACATGAAGAGTGAGAAATTCAAAGTCACCGTTTGGAAGATAAAGGAGGATTTTGCATCATATATAGAAGGAACCGCCAGCATAAAGCTTTCAAGAAAAAACCGGAATCTAGACAGGTTTGGAGTCAACAAGCGAAAAGCTGTCAAGAAAAAGCCGGAATCTAGACAGGTTTGGAGTCAACAAGCGAAAAGCTGTCAAGAAAAAGCCGGAATCTAGACAGGTTTGGAGTCAACAAGCGAAAAGCTGTCAAGAAAAAGCCGGAATCTAGACAGGTTCAGGACCACCAGGCGAAAAGCTGTCAAGAAAAAGCCGGAATCTAGACAGGTTTGGGGTCAATAGGCGAAAAGCTGTCAAGAAAAAGCCGGAATCTAGACAGGTTTGGGGTCAACAAGCGAAAAGCTGTCAAGAAAAAGCCGGAATCTAGACAGGTTTCGGATCACCAGGCGAAAAGCTGTCAAGAAAAAGCTGGAATCTAGACAGGTTTCGGATCAATAGGCGACAAGCTGTCAAGAAAAAGCCTGAACAAGAAGGATGAATGTTCGTTGGATGGGAGGAAGGGATATATAAAATAAAAAAACCTTGATTTATAATCAAGGTTTTTAAGCGTCCCAGAAGAGATTCGAACTCCCGACCTACAGTTTAGGAAACTGTTGCTCTATCCTGCTGAGCTACTGGGACATGATAAAATTTAAAAATGAAATTTCGAAAAAGTTATTAGTTCAGTGTTTTATCCCGTCTTCATCTCGGAATGTAGACCAAGAAGCGGCTCGATGAGTACGCTGAAGCAATTACAGTGAAGCGGTTTCGGGCGTGCTGAGCTACTGGGACATGAATGGTAATCCTCTATTGCAGCGACTCAATTATTATACGATGAATCTGTGAGAATTTCAAGATAAATTTCCCTTTAAAATTTAGATAGCATTCACGAAGCTGTAATCCCAGCTTCGTGAATTTCTTTAGTGCTGTTTTCTATGAAAAAGTCCCATTACTTCGAGTGTTTCGGTTATGTTAACAAATGCTTCTGGATCGATTTCTTCTATTAGTGTTTTGACTTCTGTCAGCTCATAACGGGAAATGACTGTAATGATGACGTTGCTCTTTTCATTCGAAAAGCCTCCAACAGAGTCGATCACTGTTACTCCACGATAGACGTTTTTTAGCAAATGCTGCTTTACTTCTTCGCCTTTTCTGGTGATAATCATCAACGTTAGCTTTACGTGATGGGTGTGTACCTTATCGATTACTTTGCCAAGAACGAAGATGGAAACCAGCGTATTCAACGCAGCGTCCCAGCTAAACAAAAAGCCTGATAACAAAATAACGACAGAGTTCATTGCGAATAACAGGGTTCCCATAGGAAAGTCTTTGCGTCTTGCCAAAAGCATCCCAATAATGTCAAAGCCTCCAGATGAACCAGATGAACGGAATATAATCCCGATACCCAATCCAACAATCGCTCCGCCGAATATAGAGGAAAGTATCGGATCCTCTGCAAGTTTATATACTGGTATAACATAAAGAGTAATAGAAATAGAAATGACGGAAAGGATCGTATATAAGATGAATTTACGTCCCAATTTTAAATACCCTAAAACTAATAGGGGGAAGTTTAAAAGGAAATTGTAAACACCGGTATTGATGGATGTTAGCATAGATAAAATGATGGAAAGACCGCTAATCCCGCTGCTCATGATTCCGTGGGGGATTAAGAAAAGGTTAAATGCAAATGAAACAATGATTGAGCCAATGATGATTCCTGCTGACTTCAAAAACGACGCCTCCAAAAAAACAGTGTGTAAAAAATATTATATAGATGAAAATAAAGAAGTGAATTTAAAAGTTTATTTAAAATTCATTAAGTATTTTGATTTGAAATAGCCTTCATGCAAGAAATTATATTAATTTCAAGGAAGGGAAAGATAAAGTGACGATTTATAGGAGGTGGGCTGTTTTGAAAAATGATTCAATCAGGGACCTGGTAACAGTAACAGATGATAGGGGCAAGGAGAGGCAATTCGAAGTAGAAGCATTATTTGAAATGAATGGAGAATCCTACGCTATGCTTAGGGATGAAGAAGGAACAGTGTTAATGAAAGTCGAAGAGCAAGGTAGTGATCAATTCCTCGTTGGCCTTGAGAGTGACTTTGAAAAGTCACAATTGCTCGATGCCTATCAAATTGCTGTTGATGCCGCACCTGCGGAAGATTGAGTAAAGTCGTCCAAACTGGGCGGCTTTTTTTGAAGGATTTTTTGTAATTGTTGTAGAAATAAAAAATAAAAATTATTTAATTTGGGGGACATATGGAATTTCCTGTTTTAGAAACAGATCGGCTCATTCTCAGGGAAATTACTACGGAGGATGCTGAAGATTTATTTATCAACTTTTCCAACGTTGAAGTAATGAAACATTATGGTTCGGAACCGATCGAAAATATTGAAGAAGCACTAGGCCTGATCCATTCTTTCCAGATAGGATTTAATGAAAATAAAGGTATAAGATGGGGCATCCAATTAAAAAACACAAAAAGGCTTATTGGTACTGTTGGCTTTCATGCCGTTTCAACAAAACATAGGAGAGCAGAAATAGGCTATGAGCTAAACCAGAGATACTGGGGACAAGGATTGGCTAAAGAAGCAATCGGGATAGCTGTTGAGTACGGATTGAAAGAAATGGAGTTAAAACGAATTGGCGCGGTTGTTTTCCTTGAAAATAAAAATTCAAATGAATTGCTCCTCAAACTCGGTTTTCAAAAAGAAGGTATTCTGAGAAGTTATATGATTCAAAGTGGAGTTTCGTATGATACTTATGTGTACTCACTATTAGCGAATTAATAATAACTGGAAACAAAACTCAGTTAATCGATCTTTATTACACTTTCTGAAGTAGTTCGCTTGCATTATTTAAATGTAACAAGACAAAAAGCTCAGATTTCTGAGCTTTTAGTCTTGTCTGTATACTAGTGGATATTCCGTTTTTTGAATCTGCCACCACGCACTTCCGCAATATTTCCAACAGCAAGGAAGGCTGACTCATCCAATTCCTCGACAATGGACTTCAGTTTTGCTTCCTCTAGACGTGTGATGACACAAAAGATGACTTTTTTATCATCCCCCGTATAGGCACCCTCACCGGTTAAATATGTGACACCACGGCCAAGTCGAGCCAGGATGGCATCACCAATTTCCTTGTGCTGGTCACTTATGATCCAGGCTGCTTTCGATTCATCAAGTCCAGCAATGACTATATCAATCGTTTTGAATGCGATGAAATAGGCAAGGATTGAATACATCGCACGGTCCCATCCAAAGACAAACCCTGCAGTGCCAAATATGAAGATATTGAAAAACATGATGACTTCCCCAACAGAAAAGGGCAGTCTTCTGTTTGCCAGAATTGCAAGTATTTCCGTACCGTCCAGAGAGCCCCCATATCGGATCACTATTCCAACTCCAGCTCCAAGAACAATACCGCCAAATACAGTTGCCAGAAGTAAATCTTCTGTAAAAACAGGCCAATCATGCAGGAAGCTGGTCGTTAAAGACAACACAGTGATTCCCAATACGGTTGATAATGCAAAGGTTTTTCCGATTTGTTTATAGCCAATGAAAAAGAAAGGGATGTTCAGGATAAAGATAAAGAGGCCGAGGCGCCAGCCCGTCAAATGTGAGAGGATGATTGAGATACCAACAATACCGCCATCAAGTATTCTGTTCGGGACCAGAAATTCCTCGATACCAACGCCCATCAGGACAGCCCCTAAAATGATGAAAAAAATTCTTTTTGCGAGTTTTGTTTTTGTGATGCCCTTATGCTGCTGCTGGACAAGGGCTGTCTCCGGATTGCTGTTCATTTCTTCCCCCTTAATAAATTTCTTCCAAACAGATTATATTGCTTATTTTATCATAATTTTTTAACGATACTGAATTAAAGAGCTTTAAGGATTTATATTTCCAGTGTTGGAATGAAGGGATTTGGGTAGTAAATAGGAAGGTTATTGCTTTTAAAAATTTAAAAGGTGTTGTTGCAGATTGAATTTGACTTTAGTCATTGGACTATTTCTACTTGTGCTATTTTTGATAGGTATAATCGGCATCAAATTAATAAAAATTCCAGATATATTATTATATATTATACTTGGTCTCATTTTATCCTTGGTTATTAAGGAATCAAAGGTAATTGAAGTGGCCGGAGAGATTGGTTTAGTCCTGTTATTTTTGATTTTAGGGATGAAATTTCCAATTAAGAGGCTTATTACTAACAGTGCCAGGGTATGGAAAGGCGGCTTGCTGGATGCTTTCCTGGGGATTTTTGTGACCGCGGGAATCAGCCTGCTGTTCGGACTGGACTTGGTCTCATCTTTAATTGTCGGAGGGATTGTCTATGCTACCAGTTCCTCTATTACAGCGAAACTGCTTGAAGATAAAAACAGGACTGAAAACAAAGAATCAGAATTCATGCTCCTAATCCTGGTTTTTGAGGATTTGATTGCACCAGTTCTTGTAACCGTATTGATTGGTCTTTCGGGTGAAGGGTTTACGGTAACTGATTTTCTTTTAATTCTATTGAAAATTGTACTTCTCGCAGGTATTGCCGTGTTCTTTGCAAGGGTTGTCATCAAAAAAGCTGAATCAATTTTAAAAGAAATCGACCAAGATGACATCTTTATTGTGTTGATCACGGGGATTGCGCTAACCTACGGAGGCATTGCGATGATGCTCGGCTTATCAGAGGTGATCGGGGCATTCCTTGCTGGAATGATGCTTTCTGAGCTTTCAATTAAGGACAAGGTAGAAAGGGCGGCATTGCCAGTAAGGAATATATTCCTTCCATTTTTCTTCTTGAACTTTGGCCTCCATATTGAAATGACCAGCGACATTCCGTATTTAGGACTACTGATTGTGCTCGTACTTTGGTCATTGATCCATAAATTGATTGTAGGTTATGTAGGAGGGCAATGGTATGGTCTTTCGAGAAGTGATTCATTGAAGGCAGGCCTATCACTGACTCAAAGAGGTGAATTCTCCGTGATCATAGCTGCGCTGGCAACCGGGGAGTTAAAGATTTTTTCCAGTATTTATATTTTGGTAATTGCCATCATAGGAACAATGATGTTTCAGTTGGCACCGAGGTTGAATAAATTGATCGTTGAAAAAGTGCAAGAAAAGACAAGTTAAAGCATTAATGGGACTTCCCTTTAATGCTTTTTATATTGTCTTTGGAAACTTTCTGGTTTGCTTTCAGCGGAAGGTAAAATAACTTACTCCAGGATTTCCTTTACACGGCCTACTTGTCCGTCCTCTAACCTCACCTTAATGCCATGAGGATGTGTGCTCGAATTTGTGAGGAGATCTTTAACGATTCCTTTAGTGAGCTTACCGGTCTTCTGGTCAGCTTTAAGGACAATATTTACCTTCAAGCCAGGTTTGACTTCGTTTCGGTTTCTGCCATCTTTTCTATTGGACATGTATAACCCTCCACAATTTTTTTCTAATATACTCTTTTATATAATATAGCGACCAATTAGTATTCAATTCTACCATTTTTTACTTTATTATAAAGTAGGGCTTGTTTCGTGGACTTGTTGCTGTTCTATAAAAACTATAAATTGGCTTTAAATAGCCCATGTTTAGAATAGAAACGAACAATATGAATAGTTCGGCATAGGCTTGGATGATTATACTAAAAGCAACAATAAACTCGAAATAGCTTAAGTAAAAAGGCGAAGAGGGATAGGCTTGAAGTTTTGGAAACTGGCTTTACTAATTTTAATCATTTTGCTTATAGTTGGCGGAGTTTTTTATTTTCAAAAGAAACAGGCAGAAAAATATAACGGTCTTCCGATCATACCAGAGCGTACAACGGATATTCCTCTATATAGCGGCTTGAAGCCAGCTAGTCCGGTTTATATTACTGAAGGGGATCAATGGGAAGAAATCTTGCACTTTTACGAGAATGAACTTCCGAAAAATGGATGGAGTTTAACAATGTCGCAAACATCATCAGATAATTCAGAGGATGGAGCTGGATTTACTTCTTATTGGAAAAAAGAAAACACACCTTGGGTATTATCAATAAGTGCGGCATATTTTATGAACTTGAATCAAACAGAGGTCGTTTTTGATAAAAGTGAAGGACTGAAGGCTGACCCATGGATCGATGTAGAAACTTTGGAAATCTGTATCAACGAACAGCCGGATCGTAGCGATGAGTGCTTCAAAATGACCGACAAGCAAACAATTGGACAAATAATCAGCTTGATTAATGGAGCTTTAGTAGTGGATCCACAACAGATTTATTATAACGGAAAAAGCGTTATTGATTTTGGCGGCATATCAATTGATGTATACTACGACCTGGAAAAAGGGGTTTATTTCGTCTCTGATAAAGGGGCGAAATGGATGAAACCACAGAAAGAATTTTTTGAGTTGACGAAAATATCTAAGGAATATTGATTAATGGATTCTACTTCTCACTGGCTTGGATTTCTTGAAATACAGGAGGATCATTTACCTAGGCCAAGCAGATTATTTTCATAACAACATCATGTATTCGCAGGTTCAAAGAAGAATAATTGTTGTTAAAGGTGTATCCTATTGTTAAGTAAAGACGATTTACGCATTGATTGTTTAGCTTTACTAACATTTCTTTGCATCCGAATGTGAAAACAAAATGCATAAGTACTCGTAAACTTTTATTGTAAAAACGGACGAAATTTACAAAATAACCTAAGTAAAGGGGAAGTGACCTTTGTGAATCCAACTTCAGCAGTAGCGAATGAACTAATACAAAATTCCGAATCCCTTGCAAAGGAAATGGTAAATTCCATACTTGAATTAATTGGTGTCGAGATACCTAAGCAGGAAATTGACCAGGCAATTATTGTATTTACTGATTATCTTAAATTCCTGGGCGACTCAATTAGGAATGAGGATGAGACAACTTCTCAGGGACTTCTTGAATGGAGCCAGAAAAATGGAGAACGCGAAGCAGCTAAAGGCGGCAGAATTTCTGACATCCTTCTTAGGTATCCTCCTACAAGGATCGTTTTCATCGATAAAATGGCAGAAATTAGTTTGAAGCATAGTGTTAGCACGAAAGATTTAATCTGGATTAATAAAAGAGTGAACAATATGCTTGATATAAGCATTAATGAAACAGTATTTGCGTTTGAAAGGCAAACCTCGAAGCTGATGAAGGAAGTCCAGGATGAAGTGGATACTTTATCAACTCCCGTAGTCCCGATACAAGAAAACGTAGCAGTGTTGCCTTTAGTAGGGAAAATGGACCATGACCGGGCAGGATTGATAATGGAACGAGCTATTCCGTTGGTTACAAAGCAAAAAGTACAGTCGTTAATCATTGATTTTTCAGGAATCGTCACAATCGATGCCACGATAGCCAAGCACATTTTTGATATCCATAATGTTTTACGATTATTAGGTGTGAATTCTATTGCTACTGGAATGAGACCGGAACTTGCCCAGGCTGCAGTGGAGGGTGGGGTGGATTTTTCAAACTTCAATACTTTCGCTACTGTAAAACAGGCCATTGATAGTATCAATAAAGAAATATAAAGCAACTATAGGAGGATCGCTTTGAGTAATAAAAAGCCAGATATCAAACTAATTGCATTGGATATGGATGGAACGCTTCTAGATGACAGGCATGTGGTGTCAGAGGAAAATAGACGAGCGATCAAAGAAGCAGAAAAAAAAGGGGTGCGTGTTGTACTAAGTACTGGCCGCAGTCTCAAAACAGCAAGGGATTATGTATTATCTCTAGAGTTGTCTTCTTATCTTGTAACGATCAACGGTGGAGAAATCTGGGGTCCAAATGGAGAATTGGTTCAACGAAGCATGGTAGATACCGAACACATTAAATGGATGTATGAACTATCCCAAAAGCACAGGGCAGGATTTTGGGCGACTAGCAGTGAAGACGTCTGGCGCAATAAAATGCCAGAGGACCTGTTTTCTCAAGAATGGATTAAATTCGGCTTCCACATTGAAGAAGATGAAATTAGAGAGAGTGTACTGAAAGAGTTAAAAGATAAGGGAATATTCGAAATTAGCAATTCAAGCCTGAAAAATATTGAAGTCAATGCTCTGGGCATCAATAAGGCCAGGGGGTTGCAGAAGGTTTGTGATCTATTGGGAATTTCAATGGACAATGTAATGGCAGTGGGAGACAGCTTGAATGACATTGCCATGATTACTGAGGCAGGTCTTGGAATCGCGATGGGCAATGCCCAGGAAACAGTAAAGGAAGCTGCCGATGATGTAACAGGTACAAATCAAGATGGCGGAGTTGCCCAGGCAATCCAAAAATGGGTGCTCTCATAATCAAGGAAGCAGGTTGCACTGCTTCCTTTTACATTTTTTTGCTATATATTTTAGACGGTGGTTTGATTTTGGGAAGAACCTCCTAAAATAACCTCCTTGAAACCTTTTGAATCAATTTCCTTCACCAGAGCTTTATTCTCTGCAAGTTCGACTACAGTCTGTCCATTAACAGCTTCTGCGAATACCTTCTCAACTGCTGAGTTTGCGACTCCTTTACCTATTTGAATCGTTTTAGGTGCCGAATGTCTTGAAAGCAAATTCCGGATTTTAACATTATCTGCGTGATTACTGCCGCCAAATACCTTTATATCAGAGCCTGCATTTGTAAATCCGCTTAATTCAACATTTTTTAAAATTATATTTCTGGAACGATACTGTATGGCGATTGCTGGTTCACCACCATAGTCATAAGAAGGATCACCAATCGCCGTAAAATGGTTAACAGCTACATTTTTATAGGCTGACAGTACCATCGCCCTTGGCGAAGAGTTTGCATATAACTCGGTATGGATCGGCTTATATGAAATAATATTTGCCGCTCGTATATTGATTGCTGTTTTTGACTCTGGGTCTTTTTCCTTGTGATGTCCTATATGCCTGAAATTATAAGAACGATTGTCATTTACAGATAGATGGCCTATGATGACAACATTATTAGCTGCTGAAGAAGTATGATGCGCTTTGATTTCAACTCCGCCAAAGCATCTTGCGGATGAATTGTTCAATAGCCAAACATTTCGCGATCCATCATCTATTTCGATTCCATTTGAATTTGAAAACCCATTTTTATGGGTTTTTCCGCTTGGATCACTCATATGGCAGTTTGAAATGAAGATATTATCGCTATGATGAGTCGTAATGCCGTCATCGCCGAAACCATAGCCATTCAGATTGTCGAGCCAGATAAACTCACTTCCGCCACGAGCCCGATAGCCATCACCATAATAATTGTATAGGGGAGATGAAATATCAAAACAGTGAAGACCGGGGTTAACACCTTCTACATCCTTCACCCAACCATATTTCACATTGGCATATAGAAGGCAACTAGAATGATTACCCCAGGTACTGGTTTTTTCGGCATTTCCTAATCGTTCGACGTTCCAATCCAGTGTCATTCCTTTCACATATACATTTCGATTTCCGGTACGATGGTTTTTATTCGTTATAAGTCTTCTGCTTTTAGGTGCTGAATCATGTAGTTTGATGACCGTTTTTCCTTTTCCTGCGCCGACCAGATAGATGAAGGATGGCAGTTTTATCTCTCTTACGACATAAACACCCTCAGGAATATATACTTTCACTCGCCCTTTACCAATTGCCATTCTGAAAGCCTCAGTGCTATCAGTTTTTCCATCCCCAATGGCACCAAAATCATCAATATAGACCTCGCGATGTATTTCCTTAAGTAAGTGTTTATATTGCTCATTCAAACTTTTCATCCATTCAGGAAAGACATTGCCGTTAGAGTCAACAATGGTATCATAATCTTTAGCATTATCGAAAGCCGATTTAGTCTGGATTATTCTCCGTAAACTAGCAGTGAAATTGGTGAAAAAGGAAAAGATACCTGAATTTGTATTCATGTTTAGAGGTCGGTAATCCTCGCTTGCTTCTTTAAATAATTCGTTTGTCTCTTGAACCAGTTCAGCTATTTTTAAACTTTTTCCTGATAATCGTGAAATTAGTTCAGCATTTTTTCTAGGATCATGATTTCTATCTATTACTACCATCTTGTTCCCACCTTTTAAAAAAACTGCTTGAATATTATTTCCCTTTAAGGGGAAAGATAATCTTTTCATGCTTTAAAAATACCACTCTTTAATTAATCAGTATTTTTCAAATAGGTTTTATTCCATTTAGGAAGGTTATGTTAGAATATAAGCGTTCTCATTAGAGAGTGAGGGGTTTAAATGATTACTTTAGGTCCAAGAGTTTTAAAAACAGGAGTGGCCGTTGCACTTGCTTTATACATAACAAAATGGATAGGGTTGGAGCCTCCGGTCTTTGCTGCAATCGCAGCTACCTTTACGATTCAGCCGTCTATTTATCGTTCCTGGAAGCAAGTGTTGGAGCAGTTCCAGGCAAATACGCTCGGTGCGATCATCGCAATCGCATCCATTTATCTATTCGGAAACAACCCAATTGTCATTGGGTTTGTAACCGTTATAGTCATTATCATCAGTTTGAAGCTGAAAATGGAAAGTTCAATCTCCTTAACGCTAATCACAGTTTTAATTATGATGAGTTCAAGTGAATTTAACGGAATAATAACAGCAGCAAACAAATTTATCATTGTTCTTGTTGGGATGGGTTCCGCCTTCCTTGTTAATCTAATCATCTCACCACCAAATTACAACAAGAATTTTAACGAAAAAATGGATGATAGCTTTAAAACCATGTCCCTGCTGATCAGGACAGCCATATCCAATGAACTGACAGAGAAAACATTTCAGGATCAATGGAGTCAGTTGAGAAAGGACATTGCCAAGCTTGAAGACCTCTATAAAATACTAGATGAGGAAAGAAAGAAAATATCGAAGGTGAAACCTCTTGATGTGAGAGAATTGGTGGTGTTTAAGCAAATGCTTGCCTGCCTTCATCATGGCTTGAGACTTTTGGATATCGTCGAGGACCATTTCTTTCAAAGCCGGCCTGAACCGCAGGAGACAAATGAATTTGATGATCAATTCGAAGAGCTGATTCAATATCATGAGATGATCCTCCTTAAATATTCAGGGAAAATCAGAGAACTAGATATGGAAAGTCGTCATAGAAAAAGCGGATTATTCCTTGAATCGATCATGGAGGATAGGTCAATCGAACGGAATGATAGATTGCGTCTCACGATAATTGGTTCCGCGATTTATGACTACGCATTTCAGCTTGACCGGTTAAATGAGCTGATTGATCAATATCAAAATAGAAAGGTAGATACAGAAAGTAACAGCAGAAAAGGTTTTATAAAAGGAACAAAGCGTTTTAAATGAACGAAACTACTTCCTTGGTGTAATGGAATCTTTTCCAGTACTTGGTATCTGGACAGGTAAAATAAGGTCTTTATCCCTATGAAAAACAGCTATTCCAATTAATAAAAATCTCCTATAATCTATTTAATTGTGATTAAGGGGACATTGGGAAATGACAGAAGAAACCTTTAACGAAAAAAACCTGTTACATAAAAATGAGAATAAATATTTCTGGATTGTATTAAGTATTAGTATTGCTTCTTACATTCTGTTTGCTTTATCCGTTGTAGGAATATTTATCATTGCAGCATTCGTCTTGATTTCATTAATACTTCATTTATTGATGATTGGTCAAATACGGCTTAACGCGGTAAAAATCGGTGTGAATCAATTTCCGATTATCGATGCTACGGTAAAAGATCTTTGTATCAAAATGGGGATAAAACGCACCCCTGATATATACGTGCTGCAGTCTGGCGGAGTAATGAACGCTTTTGCCACGCGCTTTTTCGGAAGGAATATGGTCGTTGTTTACTCCGAAATTTTCGAGCTTATTGAACAAAATGCGGAAGAGGAGCTTCAATTTGTCCTGGCTCATGAATTGGCTCATATAAAACGGAATCATCTGGGTAAAATGATGTTCATCCTTCCTTCCATGTGGATACCAGGGATTGCAGAAATGTATCTGCGCGCCTGTGAGTATACGTGTGACCGCTATGCGGCTTTCTATACAGGAAATCCTGCAGCGGCGAAAAATGGACTTACCATGCTGGCAATTGGGAAAGCCTTATTTAGAAGGGTGAACAAAACAGAATACCTTGAACAAATTAATAAGGAAAAAGGATTTGTTGTCTGGCTGGCAGAAATCTTATCAACGCATCCACCTCTTCCAAAAAGAATAAATGAAATAAGCGTCTTTTTTGGCGAAACCGATGATTCAGTCATTATTCATTCCAAAAAATCAAAGGGACCGTTTGCTTTTGTGGCTGCCTCCATTATGCTTACTGTTTTGGCCATAGTTGGTGGAGTTAGGGTCTATAATGACGTGAATACAGCTTTCTTTGCTGAAGAGGAATATTACGTTGATGAAACAGAAGTATCTCCGTTAATAGATGCTGTTATCAGTGGAAATACGAAGAAGGTTGAAAGTTTAATAGAAAATGGCGAAGATATCCACCAATTAGACTATAATGGATACACAGCATTGGACTGGGCTGTTATGGATGACAATATCCAGATGGTTCAATTGCTTTTGGATTTAAAAGCCGACCCAAATTTCGAATCCGATTATGGCATGACACCATTCATGACTGCTGCTGAAAAAGGGACTGCGTCAATGATCAAAATGCTGCATGATGCTGGCGGTGATCCAAACTATCAAGAAATGAGCTCTGGCTATACAGCATTGACATACGCAGTATTCAGTGGAGAAGTTGAAACGGTAAAATTATTGATAGAGCTGGGGGGAGACATCCAGTTAAAAGATTATTCGGGTATGACTGCGAGGATGCACGCTTTGCAATCAGGTGAGCAAGAAATCGCAGATTTATTAAAATAAAATAAACGAACAACTAGGAGGAAATTCAATGAACAGACCAGCTGGCTTTTGGGTAAGACTGGGTGCAGCAATTTTAGACGGATTAATTATCGGAGTGCCGCTTTCGATCATTAGCTATTTAGTAACAGGCAGTGCGGAAGACAATGCTTTTACTTCCTCACTAAACCTGGTATACACTCTGCTTGTTCCAATTGTGTGGTCAGGGTATACAGTAGGTAAAAAAATTGTAGGTGTGAGAATCGCAAAAGTTAATGGAGAAAAACTTGGTTTCGGTACGATGCTTATGCGAACGATCGTTTCAGGACTTGTTTATGTACTTACATTAGGGATTGGTGTAATCGTCAGCGCCTTCATGGTAGGTATTCGTCAGGATAAGAGAGCGATTCATGATTTCATTGCAGGAACATATGTAACGTATGAAAAACCAAATGAGATCCAATATGAACAATAAGAAATAGCATTTAGGACACCTGTATCCCAGGTGTTTTTTTATGGTAAAACTTGGTGATTCTTCCGCTCTGGATATGTTATATTGTTAAGAAGGATGGAGGAAGAAGATGAAAGTTTTAAAAAAGAAAAAAATGATATTCTTGCTGGTCTTGATTTTATTTATTTTCATAAATAATACTACATTACTTACAAATTCTGCGAAGCAGCCGACTTTATTGGCCCATAGAGGCATGGCACAGACGTTTGATATGAAGGGTGTTACAGGGGAAAGCTGTACTGCTGAAAAGATACATAATCCGGAACATGAATTTTTGGAAAACACTATTCCGTCGATAAAAGCTGCTTTCAATGCTGGCGCATATATTGTGGAGCTAGATGTCCACCCAACCTCTGACGGTGAATTTGTTGTATTTCATGACTGGACACTGGATTGCCGGACAGAAGGGGTGGGTGTTACCAGGGAACATAGCTTGAAAGAACTTAAGGCTCTTGATGTAGGATATGGATACACTGCTGATAATGGAAAAACTTATCCCTTTCGAGGAAAAGGCGTTGGCATGATGCCAACACTGGAGGAAGTATTGCAGGAATTTGGCGGTAAACAATTGATGATTCACATAAAAAGCAATGACCCCGATGAAGGCAGACTCCTTGCAGCCTACCTGAATAACTACCCAAAAGAAACAGTAAATCACCTGACTGTTTATGGGGGAGATGAACCTATCGCAGTTTTAAAATCGCGGATGCCTGATACGAAAGTTATGTCAAAAGAAACACTAAAAAGCTGTTTACTGCCCTATATTGCTATTGGCTGGACTGGATACTTACCAGAGTCCTGTACGAATACTCATTTGCAGATTCCTGAAAAAATTGGCCCATGGCTTTGGGGCTGGCCAGAAAAATTTGTTGATCGCATGGAGCAAAAAGGTACAAGTACTGTCATCGTCGGAGGAAATGGCAGCGGCTTCTCTTCTGGATTTGATACAGAGGCAGATCTTGATCGCTTACCAGACGATTACCAGGGAATCATCTGGACAAATAAAATCGAAAAGATAGCACCGTTGATCAAGGAATTTAAATAATGGCTGTCTTAAATCGATAGTAGCTTTATGGCCACGCTTTCCAGCCTAACCTATGCCTCAGAACTATTAGTAAAAGCCAGGATGCCGGTTTTTTTCTTCTGATGGTGCTAGCAAATAAAGCTAACAAATAGAGCTAACAAATAGAGCCTATTTATTAAGGGGGATTGAGTTAATGGGACCTATTTTATTAGGCATTTTAGCGGCCTTCTTTTTCGCATTCACCTTTGTTCTGAATCAATCAATGGAATTATCTGGAGGAAGCTGGATATGGAGTGCTTCACTGAGATACATATTCATGGTTCCATTCCTTTTGGCCATAGTGGCAGCAAGGAAGAATTTGAAGCCATTAATCCAGAATATGATGCAAAATCCAAATCAATGGTTTATTTGGAGCTTTATTGGCTTTGTCTTATTCTATGCACCCCTTACCTATGCTGCAGCCTTTTCTCCCGGCTGGCTGATTGCAGGTACATGGCAAATCACGATCATTTCGGGTGCTTTGCTTAGTCCCTTATTTTATGAAATAACAATGACTAATGAAGGTTTAAGGACAGTCAGGGCAAAAATACCTTTTAAGGGACTCGGGATGTCCGTGATCATTTTGGCAGGTATACTGCTTATGCAATTTGAGCATGCAAAGCATATACCAATCGAAATGGTTTTTCTCGGAGTCATCCCCGTATTTATCGCTTCTTTCGCCTATCCATTAGGAAATAGAAAAATGATGGAAGTAACCAATGGCAATCTTGATGCATATCAACGTGTCCTTGGAATGACTCTGGCTAGTTTGCCATTCTGGTTACTCTTAGCTCTATATGGTTTTTGGACGGAAGGAGTCCCTACAGGGAACCAAAGCTTCCAGTCACTTTTAGTGGCCATAACATCTGGTGTAATTGCGACTGTGTTATTTTTCAAGGCAACAGATCTAGTGAGAGGAAATATGCAGAAACTCGCTGCGGTAGAGGCAACCCAGGCAATGGAGGTGCTGTTTGCCTTAGCGGGTGAATTTTTTATCTTATCACTGCCTCTTCCATCTCCTTTATCCTGGATCGGCATCATCCTTGTCATGCTCGGAATGGCACTTCACAGCTATTCATCAATCAGGAGAAAAGAAGGGCAATTGAAAGTAAGTGCCTAAGATTGGTATTACGCAATAGGAGTCGATTGAGTGACAGAAAAGGCTCGTTTCCATCACGAAAAGGTAAGGGTATCTTCTGTACAGTCGGGACCTTCCTTCCCTGAAACGTAATTTACGCCAACTGGTTGGAATATTAAAACAATGCGCACTTTATCGAGCATTTCAGGGGGAGAATAGAATGGAGCTAAAGGATGTAAAACTTACAAAACACATGAAAAAAGTATTTAGAATCGCACAACAGGATTGCCAAATGACGCAGAGCGCATGCCTGGTGCCTGAGCATCTGTTGATCGGGTGTTTGGACGATGGCTCCTTCCCTATAAAGGAGGCAAAACAAAAAAGCGGTATCGATATTGATGTTTTGAAGAATACATTTAACCCGAGTCCTGATAACCTTTCTTATGAAATCTGCGAACCTTTAAAAATTCCAATTTGTCAATCAACGAAACTAGTGATTGAACAAGCAATCAGCTATATGAGAAACTACAATCAAATTTATCTAAACGAAGGGCATGTCCTGAAGGCTCTGATTAAGACCGGGCAAACTGAAAAGCTGTTGACTAAAGAAATGAATAACACACTTCTCAGTGTTGCTACAGTTTCCCGGGATATGTCCCTGGATTTAACAGGCTACAAGAAACCGGATACACTCTACAGGAAAATTAGAATAGTTAGCAATGAAGATGCTGAAAGGTTGATTCTGTTCATAAACGAAGAATTTGGCACCCGCTGGACTGAGTCGATTAAACACGAGTTGAGGAAGCAGCAGCCTTCTATTTTTATCGCGGAAGATCAAGAAGAGAGGATAGTTGGCTTCGCTGCTTTTGATATTCATAAACCACATTATTTTGGACCAATGGGTGTCGCAAAAAATAACAGAGCTGGAGGAATTGGAGAATCTTTGCTGCATTTTTGCCTGGATGCCATGAAAAATAGAGGGTATAAAGAAATACACATAGATAATGCCGGACCAATTGAATTTTATGAGAATACCTGTCACGCTAAAGTAATTCCTTTTATGAATTAATTCAAAATTCAAGACCATTTTTATGGTCTTTCAGAATACGGACAAAGGGCATATTATGAACGAGGATGTTGGTCACCAATTAAACTTATTGGTGACCTCCTTTTCTGGGATCTCGGTTTTTTGGGCGCCAATAAGGCCTATTGGTGACCTCTTTTCCTCGAATCTAGGTTTTTCGAGAGTCAATGAGGTCTATTGGTGATCTCTTTTTCTGGAATCTCGGTTTTTTGGGCACCAATGAGGTCTATTGGTGACCTCTTTTTCACGAATCTCCAAGACCATTTTCATGGTCTTTTTTCATTACAAACAACCATTACATATTTCCTATAAATTACAAAAATAGTAATACTTTGTATTCATTTTATTCAGAATAGTATAAATATTCAATAAAATAGAAGGTTTTTACAAAATTATGCAGTATTTCTTCGTTAATCAAATTTTCAGGGGGGCAAGAAAATTGAGAAGAAAAACGAAGGAAACTTTAAGAAAGACTTCGGCTGTGTTGCTGGCAATGTTAATGGTTTTTTCATCATTTTCAACTTCGCTGGCATCGGCCGCCGAACAAAAACCCAAGAGTTTTTCAAAAGAAGAACTCGTACTGGAGAAACAGCGGGAGCAAATTTATGCTTTAGGAAAAACAGAAGAGCAAGAAACAACGTCGGCAGGAAGTGATCAGCTGACAAACCTATTAGATGGACTGGGAATTGAACCTCCACCTCTGAAAGGTGATGAAGGAACAGCTGCTGAAATGAAAAAAGAAGCTGCTCTCCTTAAAGCCCTTGAGAAGGAGCAAGAAATCGATGTCATCATCAGGATGAAAGACCAACCAGACCTCAATGAGATTTATCCTCAGGTAAAAGCAAAGAAGAACCGCGCAGAAAAAATCAAAACCATCCAAGAACACCTCAAAGAAAAAGCGAACAATTCTCAAAAAGGAATCCAACAGGCACTCGCTAATCTAGAAACAAAAGGAAAAGCCAAAAAGAAAAGTTCTCTCTGGATCATCAATGGACTCACTGCTTCTGTCACAAAAGAAGCAGTGGATGAACTGAAAAAACGTGAGGATATTGCCGAGATCTCTCTCGACGAAACCCTAAGCCTCCCAGAAGTGACGGTAGAAGAAAATCCCCCGCGACTGCCTGAATGGGGACTGGAAAAAATCTATGCACCAAAAGTATGGGGACAATACGGATTGAAAGGTGAGGGTATAATCGTCGGGATTATGGACTCTGGAGTTGATGGAAACCACGAAGCACTAAAGCAAAACTACCGTGGCCGGGATGGAAATCATCAATATTCTTGGATTGACCTATCAGGCCAGGGATACAAAACTCCAAATGACGGACATGGCCATGGAACCCATGTTGCGGGTACTGCGGTTGGCGGCGGGGATGGAGAACCGATAGGGGTAGCTCCTGAAGCAGAATGGATCGCAGCTAAAATTTTCAACGACGGTGGCTCGACAACGCTATCGGCCATCCACCAGGCATTCCAATGGTTCATGGCACCAGGCGGGGATCCTTCAAAAGCTCCGCATGTGGTCAACAATTCATGGGGCAATGCCAATACGTATAATCTCGAATTCTATGAAGATGTCAAAGCATGGATATCGGCAGGGATTTTCCCTGCATTCGCAGCTGGAAACGATGGTCCTGGCTCACAAACAATCGGGTCCCCTGGTAGCTTTCCAGAAACATTCGCTGTCGGCGCAACCGATATCTATGACCAAATAGCATATTTTTCAAGTCGCGGACCGGTTTTCTGGAAAGATGAAAATGGAAATGAGCAAAGGCTTATTAAGCCAGACATTTCTGCACCGGGCCACAGGATATATTCAGCCTGGCCTGCTAAAAGGAATGAAGGGAAATACAATACAATAAGCGGTACTTCAATGGCAACTCCCCATGTCACTGGAGCGGTAGCTCTCTTGCTGCAGGCGAATCCTAACCTGACAGTGGACCAGGTAAAAGAATCACTCACGCAGACAGCCAGAGTAGAGCCGCATATGGGAACGTTGCCTAATGATTCATATGGCTCAGGAATCATGAATATTTATCAGGCTGTCACCGAAACAGCTTTCGCGGGTGAGCTTACTGGTAAGCTGACAAATAAGGATGGCAAGCCACTTACAGGAAAACTTGAAATCAAGGAAGAAGCCCTGTCCTATGACATTGGAAAAGACGGGAATTTCAAGTTTAAGATCAGGGAAGGCAGTCATAAGATTAAAGTTACATCCTTTGGCTATAAAGATTTGGAATCAACAATAGAGCTGAAAAAAGGAGAAACACAATCAGTGAATTGGATATTGGAGAACGCCCAGGCGTTTACTGTTAAAGGAAGCGTAACAAATGAATCAGGAGAGGTTATACCTTATGGATATGTAAGAGTAAAAGGGACACCTCTATCCACATTCCGGACAAATGCTAGTGGCACATATGAAATTAAAAATCTGCCTGCCGGACAATATGTTCTCCAGGTTTCTGGAGAAGGGATAATTGGGTTGGCAAAAGAGATAGATGTTAGTAATGATACATCCATTGATTTGAAGGTGAAGTCTAATGATTCACCGTTAAATAAAGGCTGGGAAATGGCGAATGGGAACATACACCGGAATGCTGTCTCCGGAAATGCTATAGACCTGGATGCGCTAGAAGAAGGATGGAAATACGATGCAACAGGTAAAGGAAAAGTCTTATTTTCCACTCCTGCAACAGCTAATGGAAAAATGATTCTTGTTACTGACAGTGGATATGTTATTGCGATTGATACTGTAACAGGAAAAGAGCAATGGTCAGTGAAAATCGGAAGTACGAACAGGTCTTCACCAACGATCGAAGGAAATAAAGTCTATCTGTCAGGTGGAGAAGATGGGAAGGTTTATGCTCTCAATCTTAAATCAGGCAGTATCATATGGACGGCAAATATAGGTGCCATAGCAGTCTATGAATCTCCGTTATTTATTGATGGGACTCTGTTTGTTGCATCAGATCTTTCAAAGGATGCAAAGCTAACCGCGCTGAATGCAGAAACAGGTGAAAAGAAATGGAGTGTCGAACTTGACGCGCCTACCTATTTCGGGCCTAGTGCGGGAGACGGTATGCTTTTTATCGGAAGCTATGATAATCAAAAACTGAGAGGACTCAGTATAGAGGACGGAACCGAGGTATGGAGCAAAACTCTTGTAAATGAAGGTGTTGCTTCCAAACCGGTATACGATAAAGGAACGCTATACGTGGCAGGTACCAATTTTAATACTGAAGGCGGTACGCTTTATGCTCTAGATGCGAAAACGGGTGAAGAAAAATGGAAAGCTGGCGGAATCGGGGATACACAGGCTGGATCACCGATAGTCTATGAAGATATCGTCGTCATTGGTTCAGCTGTTCAGCCGGTATTGCGCGCATTTGATGCAAACACTGGTGAAGAACGATGGAATAACCGTTCTGTTGGCGCCACGTTAAACAATGGTTCTGTTTCCGCGAACGGCCTTTTATTCTTTGCAGGGACAAGTGGAAACCTGTCAATCCTTGATGTGTATACCGGTGAAAGGTTGAAGGATTTCAGCCTTCCAGTTTATAGCACTTCCGGGATCCCAATTCTTCCAGGACAGGTATTCGTCCCTTATCAGACAGGTGTACAGAGCTACAAGTCACCTGGTATTGTAAAAGGTACATTAAAGGATACGAATGGAAATGCTGCCCAGGGTTCTGTGACAGTAGTGGAAACAGGGGAGTCAGTCGAAACAGATGAAAATGGAGACTTTGTCCTTAAGAACACACCTGGAGAGTATACCATTCGGATTTCCTCCTATGGTAAAAAGCAAATAACCGAACAGGTAAAGTTTTCTTCTGGCTATGTATTCACGAAAAGCTATGAACTTGAAGATGCAGCCCAAGGTTCGTTCTCCATCCTGGTAAAAAATCAGCGTACTGGCAAGCCAGTAGATGGAGCTATGGTTAAACTTAGTGAGTCACCAGTTGAGGGGAAAACAAACAGCAATGGAACATTTGCAACAAATGAAGTGTTCGAGGGAACATATATGGCAGCAATCTCATTAAAAGGTTATAAGGCTGGCAGCATTGAAATTGTTGTAAAAGCTGGTGAAAATACAGACCTGACCTTCGAATTGCAGCCTATCGATATTGCAGTTCTCAATGATTATAAGAGCGAAATCACCACCTTGCTGAACGTTAATGGTTATACAGCTGAAGAACGGGGCTGGGACGTGATTGAGGATGTTGGCCGTTATAAAGTACTTTACTTGAATGGCGCATATGGTTCGGATGGGGCAAAGCCAACAGAGGCCCAGTTTAAAGAATTGGCCGAAAAAGCAAAAACTCAAAATGTCAGCATCATATTAACGGACCAGTGGGGCTCAAATTATGGTTCCATTCATCATCTGAAAGACTTCTACATGGATCCTAAAGAGCTTGGTCATGACTATGATGGCGGAGAAGTTAGAATACAGGTTGAAACTGAACATCCTATTTTCAAGGGATATAAACCTGGAGACAGAATCAATGTGTTAGAAAATAACGCGGACTTTGCCTGGTTTAACCAGTATTCAGGAAGGACAATCGGTAAAATCGGCAACACTGACCTTGGTTTTGTCGGATCCGGGATTGCCTATAACGCTGTATCAGAAGACAGCGCACATTTGTTATTATCCAGCCATGCTACAGTACCTTGGGAGAGTTCCAAGTCCTGGCTTCACGGTCAGCAGCAAATCTTGTTTAACAGTATAGATTATCTGTACAAAGCTGAATACGGAAAGCTAACAGGTTCAGTGACTAATGCAGCAGGGGAACCTGTCGTGGCAAATATCGAAGTGCTTGAAACGGGAGTTAAAGCAAAGACTGACGCTAATGGAAACTTCACGGTTTTCCACGATGAAGGTTCCTTCAATCTGGAAGTCAGGTCAAAAGGATTAGGTTCTAAAGCAGAAACCGTTACTGTATCTAAGGAGGCGCCTGCCACAGTCCAAATTTCCTTAGGTGAGTCAGAAAAAGGATTACTAGCAGGCACTGTAACGGATTCCATATCAGGTATGGAGCTTCAAGGTGTCAATATTACAGTTAAAAACTCAGCAGACGAAACTATTTCAGAAGTTCAAACTGCTTCTAACGGACGGTATGAAGTTTCTGGGTTAGAGGAAGAAGTATATGAACTTAAATTCAGTAAGGAAGGATACATCGCACAAACTCAAATTGTCGATGTCGCCCGCCATTCGGCTGAATTTGACATTCAGATGCACACTATGCCTTCAGTAGGTGTAGTAGGTGATTACTATTCTTCCGAGAAAAACTTCAAAGCTCTTTTTAAAGAAATCGGTGTTAATGTATTAGATGTGCAGCCTCCCGATCTAGTTAAGAGAATGGGTGATTTTGATGTCATTTTCTTCAATGATCCAAGCTCATCAGCAATAACTGATGAAATGATGGAAGCAGCAGATAAAGCACAAACCAGCCTGATTTATGGTGACGCTGTATGGGGTGGCGGTATATCAGAGCTTGTAGATTATAGACAGGATCCAAAGGAATTCAAAACAATTAGAAAAACAACCGAAGCTGCACAGTATAAGGTTCTAGAGGAGCACCCAATCTTCAATGGAGCAAAAACAGGCGATCTCGTTGAAATCCTCACACCTGCAGCCAGCTATATTGGATACTTCAAGGATTACAGCGGCTATCCGCTTGCGGAGATCAAGCACGAAGGATCGGATGTCACACATGGCATTGGAATCGCTTATAAGCCTAGATCAGCCGGCAGCGTTGAATTGCTGATGAGTGGCCATGGCTTTGCTTATTACCACGGAGCTAAAGACTATACAGAGGAAGGGAAACAACTCCTCATTAACTCGGTTTTATGGGCAGCAAATGTCAAATACCCAGTGATCAATGGCACGATTGTCGATGAACAAGGCAACCCATTAAAGGCAGATATAAAGGTAAAGGGACAGCCGTTCCAAACGAAGTCAAGCCGAGAAGACGGCAACTTTTCAATAGCGTTGTTATCCGGAGAATACGAACTTGAAATCAGTGCGTATGGATATGCTTCCAAAACAATAAAAGCAACAGCAGAGATGGATAGTGAACCGAAGAATATTCAACTTTCAGTTGCTGAAAATGTTGGGTCGATTTCTGGAACCGTAGAAGATTCCAAGGATGGAAATGCGATAGAAGGAGCCAAAATCACACTCTTAGGAATACCAAGAGAAGCGGTGACAAGCTTACAAGGGCAATATAACCTCTCAAAAGTTGAGCCTGGAGACTATACAGCAAGGATTGAAAAGGAAGGATATGTACGCCAGGATGTTGCAGTGAAAATTACAGACAATCAAGAAGTGTCCCTGAATATAAAATTGCGACTTTCACCGACAGTTGGCGTAATTGTGGACTTGACTGCTTCAGGAACATCTTATAAGCAATATCTTGAGGAAAGAGGCTACAAGGTCATGAACCTGAATTATCAGGATCTAGACAAATTGGATGAGGTGGATGTTATTTTCGCCAATTCTGATTATGCACCAAGCCTCGTTCCATCGAGGGAAGATTTCCTGGCATTCCAAAAAGCCCTGGATGAAAAGCGGAAATCTGTCATCTGGACAGGCCAGGCCGGAGGGCGTGGTTCGATCAGGTACTTGCAAGAATTCAATAATGAACCGAAAACAATTTTTGAACATAACAACAAAGCTGGAGCGCAAGGGAAGGTGTTGGAAGAACATCCTTTGACAACTGGTTTCAAGGCCGGGGAGACTATCGAGATACCTGGCAAGTCAGGTTACTACTATGGATTTGACGGCTATTCTGGTAAAACTATCGTGGATTTCTCGCATACTGAAACGGGCGAGAAGGGTAGCATGGTGGCATACAAGGGCAGGACAATCGATTCGGTGGAAATCCTTCTTGCCAATATGACAATCAGCCATGTATTCAAGCCGAATGCTTCTTTTGACCCGGCAAGGGAGAGGTTATTGAACAATGCGCTGAACTGGGCACTCGACCAGAAAGAAGCGCTTGTCGGTGAACTACATGGTACAGTCCAGAATGAGAATGGGCCAGTAATGGCGACAATTAAGGTGAAGGAAACGGGAAAAACCTATCAAACGGATGACAAAGGGAAATTCTTTGCTGCATTTGAGGAAGGAACCTATACCCTGACTGTTGAAGCTTTCGGACACGAAGCAAAAGATTTTTCAATTACAATTAACAAGGGTAAAGCAGTATCAGAAGGTTTTGCTATCAAATCAGTTGCTTCCGGTATCCTTGCTGGTAAAGTTATCGATGTATCAACTAAAGATGCCATTGCTGGAGCTAGGATAGACGTGATTGGAACACCGGTGACAGTTAAGACAAATGAGGAAGGAAGTTATCAGGCTACACTTCCTGCTGGCAGCTATGAGATTAGGGTAATAGCAACAGGCTATAAGCCGATTTACAAGTCAGTCGAAATTACAACTGGGCAGCAGACTGATATGAATGTTTCCCTTGTTGTTTCTGAAAAAATAGCCGTTCTTGCAAATCCTTATCAGAAGGATAGGATCTTGCCATTCCTTGAGGCAAATGGGTATGACATTGATTTCTATCCGTATACGGAATACGAAAGTCTGATTGAGGAGCTGCAAAATTACAAACTTGTCATTGTGAATGACACTTCTTATTACATGAAAGAAGACAGTTTTAAAGCGATGGTTGAAAAAGCCAATAAGAACGAAGTCAGCATGATTTTCACTGCCAATTACGGCGGGACAATCGGTGATTTGAGTGATGCCTATGGTGATCCAGAAACACTTGAGAGAAGTTATGTTGACAAAGAACTTAATCTGAAAGTGGAAGAAAATCATCCTATCCTGAAAGGGTTCAGTAAAGGAGAAGAAGTACCTTTCCTTTTGAATCCAAAAGGTGCTGTACAATATTCGGTTTTTACAAATTACAGTGGTACAACTCTTGCAACTCTTACAAACCCTCAAAAGGGAGATCTGGGAAGCACAATTGGCTATAAGTTCAGTTCATCAAATAGTGTCCATATTTTACTGTCCGAACTGCAAATTAGCGGATATGGTCACCCTAATGATCGATGGACTGAAAATGCGAAAAAGGTATACTTGAATGCGATAGACTACGCATTGACAGCCAGCCAGGGTGAGATCAAAGGTGAAGTCTTGGATAGTCAGGGTAAGCCAATTGCAGGTGCCTTTGTCACCATCGAGGGAACAAGCCACAAGACCACAACCAATGCGGCTGGTCAGTACAGGTTTGGGATTGGTGTTGGTGAATATGAATTAAAGGTCCAGGCAAGAGGGTTTGCTGAACAAACAAAACAAGCTAATGTAGAAGAACTTGGAAGCAATATTGAGCTGAACTTCACACTCGAAGCAATTGATGGTTCAGATTTGAATGGAGTGATCTCCGGCAAGACAGGGAAAGAACTGGTAACTGGTGCTGCATTGACTCTTATTCCAAAGGATGAGCCGGAGTTTAAGATGAGTGGCTACAGCAAGGATGATGGAACGTACGCATTTGAGAATTTACTTCCTGGTGAGTACACATTGGAAGTTGTTGCAGAAGGATACCTTTATGAAAAATTCGAGTTAGAGATCGGAACCGAAGATATGGAATTAAGCCTTGAATTAAATGCATTTGAAGCTGCAGTGCTTGGAGATGTTAACGGATCCCTGACAGCGTTATTAAACGAGCAAAAACTTTTTGCAGAAGAAAAAGAATGGGATATCCTTGGCAATGTCGGAAAATACGACATCATCCTGGTCAATACAAACAAAGGAACCAGGGAACAGTTCGAACAGCTGATCAAAGAGAGCGATGAACATAAAACAAGTCTTGTCTTTACAGGAACATGGGGCGTCGCTGAAGGTTCTATTCCATTGCTAAAAGAGATAATGGGAAATCCAGAAATGGACCAGCAAGGGTATAATGCAGGCGCCGTTTATGTCAACGCAGCTGATGGACATCCAATCTTCACTGGTATTAATTTGGACGAAAATGGCCTGGTCAAAATCCACACGGAGAAGAGTCCATATTCTACGTTCAAAGGTTATTCAGGCGTACCTGTTGCTAACTTGTTTGTAGACAGTGAGAGTAAAGGTAATTCGATTGAATTTGAATTCAGGAGCAAGGAGCACATGCACCTGCTTATGTCTACATTTGCGGTAACGAATATCATCGGACCAGACTATGGCTGGACAGATGAGGGCCGACAGTTGTTTGTAAATGCTTTGCGCTGGTCAAAGGATGCAGAGCAGGAAATCCCTGAAGAACCAACATTTGACAAGGAGGAAATGATGGTGAAGGGAGTGCCAGTCTTAATAAAAGGTACAGCATCCGTTGGAACAACAGTAAATATTTACGAACAGCACGGAAATGAAGTATTCCTGGTTGATTCGGTTAAAACAGGACGGGACGGTACTTTCCAGGTGGAATTAGATCTTGATAATGGTACGCATACTTTGCTTGTGGAAGCCGAGAATTTCGCGGGGAAAAGCAAGGCCACAAAATCAATGAAACTGATTGTAACCGGTAAACCTGAGAAGAAAGATAAAGCAAGCTAACGAATAGGAATTCGAATTGATATTGGCTTCCCATATAGGGAAGCCTTTTCTTTGATAGGGATTGTTTGAAAGGCATTTGAGTGGAAAAATAAATAAGGAATACTTACACTTATAAAACAGGTAAGTTATTGCCGGCATCCTTGTTCAATATGCTTATCACTTCACAATCTCGGTACTTTTGTGATATATTAATATTTAAAATATTCTCACTAGTTATAGGAAGGTGACAAAATGACATCAGGAATTGAAGTGAACGACAGCAGTTTGCCATTGCGCCGGGATGTTAAAATGCTTGGAAACATCCTTGGAGATATTCTAGTCTACCATGGCGGAGTGGAATTGTTTGAAAAAGTAGAAAAAATCCGTGCTATGTGCAAAACACTGAGGAATGAACATGACCGTGATACATACCCTGCTTTAAAAGAGGAAATTGCAGGTTTGTCTGTTCCTATGAGGAAAAATATCATCAGAGCTTTTTCCGTCTATTTTCATTTAATCAATGCAGCGGAACAAAATCACCGGATCCGCAGGCGCCGCGACTATCTGCTCAAGTCTGAAATCAGCACACAGCCAGGCTCTATTGAAGCAGCAATCCTTTCATTGAAAGACAATTATATATCCTCTGATATCATCCAAAATGTACTAAATACCATTTCATTGGAATTGATTATTACAGCCCATCCAACGGAAGCCACCAAACGTTCAATCCTGGAGATCCAAAAAAGGATAGCAGATATCCTCAAAAGTCTGGACAATCCACTCTTATCCAAGAAAGAGCGTGAGAGGATCGAGGAAAGCTTATTCAATGAGGTTTCCGTCCTGTGGCAGACAGATGAATTGAGGGACCGTAAACCTACCGTCATTGATGAAGTAAGGAATGGTCTTTATTATTTTGACCAGACACTGTTCGATGTCCTGCCTGAAATCCATCAGGAAGTTGAAACTAGCCTGAAAGACCATTATCCGGAACATGAATGGAAAGTACCCCATTTCCTTCGTTTTGGTTCATGGATAGGCGGTGACAGGGATGGGAACCCAAATGTTACTCCCGATATTACATGGGAGACATTGCAAAGACAAAGACGTCTGGTGCTTAAAAAGTATAAAGCGGTTTTGGTTGATTTGATGAAGCGATTCAGCCATTCAACAACAAGAGCAGCTGTTAGTGAAGAGTTAATGGCATCGGTCATTAAAGATGAGGAAAGATATCTAACAGAGGATCAAAAATGGAATATTGAAGGAGAGGTATATCGCCGTAAATTTGCTGTCATCATTCAAAGGCTTAAGGAAGCTGGAAAATCAGATATCGGCTACAAATCATCAGAGGAAATGCTTGAAGACCTTTTTATCATAAAACAAAGCATCTATCAGCATCATCCTGTCCATCATGAACTTAAAACTTTGCAAAAGTTGATCAGGCAAGTACAGTTGTTCGGTTTCCACCTTGCTACTCTAGATATCCGTAACCACAGCGGAGAACATGAATCAGCAATCGCTGAAATACTGAAAAAGGTAGGAATCACCCAGGACTATCCTTCCCTATCCGAAGATGAAAAGCAGGAATTGCTTGTGAAAATTCTTGAAGACCCACGTCCATTGCTTCTTCTTCATGATGATTATTCAAAAGAGACGCAGGAAATGCTTCAAGTTTTTGAAATGATAAAACGAGCGCACAATGAATTCGGGAAGCGATCGATTTCCGTTTACCTAGTGAGTATGACTCAATCTGCGAGCGACTTGCTTGAAGTCCTTGTCCTTGCAAAGGAGGCTGGAATTTACAGACTTCATGCAGACGGTACATTTGAGACGGATCTGAACGTCGCTCCATTGCTAGAAACAATCGACGATTTAACAGCAGGCCCTAAAATCATGGAAACATTATTCAATTTGCGAATTTACCGCGATCACTTGAAGAAGATGGGGGACCAGCAGGAAATCATGCTTGGGTACTCAGATGGAAGCAAGGATGGCGGAACATTGACAGCCAACTGGAAGCTTTACAAAGCTCAGCTGGAGATCAATGAAATGGCGAAGAAATATCAAATCGGACTCAAGTTCTTTCATGGCAGAGGAGGTTCACTAGGCCGTGGAGGCGGACCATTGAACAAGAGCCTGCTTTCCCAGCCTGTCGAAACACTTGGCCAGGGAGTAAAAATTACCGAGCAAGGTGAAGTTTTATCCTCTCGTTATCTATTGAAGGATATTGCCTATAGAAGCCTTGAACAGGCTACATCTACGATGATGAAGGCTGCAGCTAATGTACTGAAGGAATCTGAGCAGGGTCATTTGCGTGACCCAAGATGGGTCGATGCCATCGAGCAAATTTCTGCTGTCTCCTTAAGAAAATATCAGTCACTTGTATTTGAAGATCCAGATTTCATCACATATTTCAACCAGGCTACACCGTTGAAAGAACTAGCTGAACTGAATATCGGTTCCCGTCCGATGAGCCGTAAAAACAGTGCCAAATTCGAAAATCTTCGTGCAATACCATGGGTATTCGCCTGGACACAAAGCAGACAGCTTTTCCCGGCATGGTATGCGGCTGGATCTGGTTTGCAGAGCTTCGCACAGCAAAGTCCTGAAAATTTAAAACGATTGCAGGAAATGTACGCTGAATGGCCATTTTTCCGCAGTACCATCGATAACCTGCAAATGGCTTTGATGAAAGCGGATATCACCACCGCACAGGAATATACTTCACTTGTGGAAGATAAAGCAATTGCTGACCGTATCTTTGGCAACATTCTAGAGGAGTATGGACGAACCAAGAATATCCTTCTGCAAATAACAGAAGATGAAGAACTTCTTGACCATACACCAAATATCAAAGACTCTGTCCACAGACGAAATCCATATGTCGATCCGCTTAACTTCATTCAGGTGGAGTTGATAAAAGAGCTTCGCAAGGTTGAAGATCCGGATGATGAATTATTGACTCAGGTGTTATTAACAATCAGCGGCGTTGCTGCAGGATTAAGGAATACCGGTTGATGTAAAGAGGAGGTCCCAAATGTGATTTTTGGGACTTCTTTTTCTTACGTATGGAAGGCAATATCGGAACATTGTTTTTCTGATCAAATCAGGCTGATATGGTACTAAAAAAATACATTTGAGCTGGCAAGCCTCAAATGTACATTTATATAGTCTTGCAAATCAAATTTTCAGCCAGGCAGTTTCATTTGCCGTTCGAAAGTAATATAAGTTAAAGTTTCATTGTTGAGTGTCTTAGCCATCTTCATAGTAAGATTCAGTATTTTACGGATGCCTTCCTGGTGCCCGTTTTTGATAGCAAGCCCGTCACATTGTATTTCACTTTCTATATTCAGCTGTTGTTCAAGAACCGGATATACAATATGACCTATTTCATGCCAGATTATCGCTTCTTTTATATCTTTGTCGGCACAGAAGGTTGCATAGTCATATACAACGATGAACCAATCAAACTCAGCATCATAGGATTTATAAAACAAGGACAGAATCCGGGAATCGATATCCCATAAGTTAAGCCATTTTCCATTCTTAAATCCAAATACCGTTAATACTGCCTCCTTATTTTCAATGATTGCAATTCTCCCATTGACACCGTACTTCTCCTGATCCAGAAGTTCACCGATGCATCTCAAAAAATTCCTCCTCATAATGAAGACCTGTTAATATTGTTAAATATATTAGTTATTGTTAAACAACATGAGTAAAATAAAAAAGTAGGAAATTGACAAGAAGGGAGGAAGCTGTGAATGCTTTGTTCACATAGTTACTTGAAAGTGGATCGCAGAATCGAGGATAATGAGCAAGTTTATGAAGAAAACGAACAATTCATCCGAATGTATCATGACAGGATCACCACAGCTTCTGATATTTTTTATCTCAAGGACGTTTTAGATATAACATTCAAGAACATGTCCGGTAAGAAAGGATTTCTGTATTTACATACAACTAGAGGAGTGTACCCTTATTTAACGCATGAGAAGCCGGATCGGATTCTTCAGGTATATAAAGAAATTAAAAAATAAATTAGCTGATGTTGCTATTTACAATGAATTTTTAAAAATTTTGAAGGTAAAACAATAAAAATTACAGAAATCCCCACGGTTAACTTACATATTAAGAACAAAAAATCACACTCTATATACAAAGGGTGTGATTTAATGCTTTCTTCAACCATTGGTATATTTGGATACCAAATCAATGACTATTTGAGCATTTTAAGTTCCATATCGTTACAAGAGCTATTAGATGCCGAGAGGAACTTTCATAGGATATTAAGATTGTATTGGCATGAAAATAACTTCCTTACATATAAATGGTGGTTTCTGGTGGTTCTTTCTGTGGTACCGGCCATTGTCTGGTGGATACGAGTTGATAAAACAAGGTTGATCGAAAACACAGCGTTTGGTCTATTCTATGGTGTTACAGCCATCTTTCTGGATTCAATCGGAAGCAACGCTATGGTATGGACATATCCGGTAAGGCTCACTCCCTATTTAAATCCGCAGCTATATCCATATGATGTGGGAGTGGTCATCATCCCTTTTATGCTTGTTTATCAAAAGTACGGCTTCTCTTTTAAGAAATTCTTTATCTCGACAGGCTTGTTATCTCTTTTCTTAGCATTCATTGCTGAACCGTCTATGGTCTACCTGGGTATTTATAAGGAAATTACCTGGAAACATGTATATTCTTTTCCAATCTACTGGTCTTTAGGATTAATGTGTTGGGCTATCATTAAAAAATTCAAATCATATGAAAAGTAATTCAATCGCCTGGCTCTATAGCCAGGTGTTTTTTATGGTATAGTAAACTCGTTGAAAGGTTGTGGGAGAATGACGGATTTCACTATGAATGTTATTAATATAATTCAAAACATACCTTACGGAAAAGTAATGACTTACGGACAGATTGCAAAAGCTGTAGATAGCCCGAGATCAGCCAGACAAGTAGTCCGAATTCTTCATTCCATGTCGGAGAAATACGGGCTTCCGTGGCATAGAGTGATCAATTCAAAAGGCGAGATTGGCATCCAGGATGAAGAAATGTTTTTAACACAGAAAATGCTGCTAGAAGCTGAAGGGGTTATCTTTAAAACCGAAAGATCTATCTCCATTAAAGACTATTTATGGGATGTGAATTTTATCGACAAGCTCTAATGGACTAATTCCTGATAAAGCACAATTAACTCATCGAGATTTTGGCTGATTTGCACCGTTTCAGGACTATCAAAACCAGTTTCCAGGCCAATTCTAATCATTTCTTCTCTAAACAATTCGATTTTCCTCGTGAGTATTTCTTTAGAGTATCCCATGGCAGACTCCTTTGGAAGTTAAATTTCCAATCCTATTGTTAATATCGTCAACAATAACAAAAATTAAAATAAAAATGGACCAAAAAAAACACCTTTTGAGGGGTGTTTTTTCACTATGTTATCCTTTTGAAAGACCTTTTCTGTCTACTTATAATGGTGGCTGCTCTAGCCATTCATTCGAAACCAGACAAAGCACCACCTGCCATGTTTTTTATGTATATTAAATAAAAAATATAAGAAGACAACATCTTGGTTTCAAGATTCACATCATGTTCTGCAAATCCCTGCGGAATTGGATCAAGGTCCCAATTACAATAAAGAAAAAAGAGTTGGAATTATTTTAGAAAGAATATGTTGCTGGGCAAGGTATTTACTACAAAAAAACCTCTGAACCTAGAAAAACGATTTATACTTTTTAATAGAAGGCGAAGAAGCAGAACTTAAATTTTTCTATAGATACAGCCATTATTACACTAGACATTCTATCAAGTTCAAATAGAAAAGCTGTCCGAGAGGAAGCTGTTATTTTATGAGGATTTCATAAAAGATGTATTGAATTCGGCTTAATGTTGTAGGATAATTTTTTCAATGCTGGTTTTAAGGAGTGTACTAGATGGAATCGTCATTTAATCGTTTTCATGAAAACTATCTTGAAGCTTGGAAAAAATCTTCACTGTCAGAATTAAAACCTATGATTTCACGGGAATATCAAGCAAGGGAAATTACTGGAGGCAAAATCTCTGATTTTGGTTATGACGAGTCAATAAGAGGGTGGGAGCAGGGTTTCAATTTTGTCAGGGAAAACAATGCAAAATGGGAATTAAACGAGATTAAGAGAATTCACTTAAGGGAGCACGAGGTTTTATCCATCATTACTGCCAAATTAATCATCGGGGGAAATCCCCTGGAAACAGGCAACCTCTTCTTTCAGACATACACATACGATTTTGGCTGGAAGCTTATCAGAAGTTACATAGAAGCTGGTATACCTGTCAGCTAGTTTGATTAGAAAACATTTTGTGAAGGGCTCTTAAGGCAAAGCTTGTAGCTTGTAGCTTGTAAAACCAATTAATGCATTTACAAATCAGTTGCCTCACGGGACGAAAAGAGACCCGATAGCTATATGTTACGAATGTAGGGGCGTGATTCGGAAATCAACGTTGATATGAAAATAGGACTATATAAAAATCTAGGGGGATGCAAGGTGAACATCGCAGTTAAAGTTTTTTTAATCATCATAGGGACACTTTCAATAACCCTTGGAGTGATTGGGATTGTCGTTCCTCTTTTGCCAACGACCCCGCTGATTTTACTCGGCGCAGCCTGTTATGTCAAAGCGTCAGATAAACTGTACCGCAGATTAATCAGAAACAAATGGTTGGGCGGATACATAAGGGACTTCCGTGAGAAAAACGGGATCACCCTAAAAAATAAGGTTTTGAGTCTTAGTCTGATGTGGGTTTCAATATTGGTAACCATATTATTTTTGGGGATTAATTTTTGGCTCGCAGGTGTCCTGATTGTTATAGCTGTTACAGTAAGCGCATATATTTTATCATTTGACACTATTTGAGCAGGCAGAAGGCAACCTTTTAGCGAGAAGTTTGGAATGTTTTCTACTGGTTCACAAAATATACAATCAAAAGATTTGTATCCATTGGTAATCATCTTTCTCCTATCCTTTCCTTGACACAGACACCTTTAATTTATACAATTATCTTGATTTCGAGATATATTTCTATTAAAAAAGGATTATTGATAAAAACAGAAGGGCTGCTGTACAACACGGTAACGACACTCCAGGACAGAAATTATTTCAATGCGATTTATTTTATAGTTCACGGTGAAATATTATTCGAAATAGCAACTGACCCTCCAGGCTTTTCCATTGATGAATCTCATGATAGGATGAGTGAAAGGCTCATGCTTCCGCAACAGTATCTGAAATATCCTTATTATCATTTGAAGTAAAAAAGTCAGATATTTTGCAAGTGAATTCTTAAGTGTCTTTTGACCTTATTAAAATGTAAGGAGAGTTGAAATGAAACATATTTATAAAGAAGGAAGTAATACATCCAAACCAACTTTATTATTGTTGCATGGGACAGGTGGAAATGAAAATGATCTGCTCCCTTTGGCAAACATGATTGACCAGGAAGCATCAGTATTGAGTGTTCGAGGGAATATCCTTGAAAATGGAATGCCCCGATTTTTCAGGAGGCTTGCAGAAGGTGTCTTCGATGAAGAGGACTTGATATTCCGCACACAGGAATTGCATGAGTTTTTGGATGAAGCTTCGGAAAAATACAGTTTTGACCGCGATAACATTGTAGCAATTGGTTATTCAAATGGTGCAAATATTGCCGCAAGTCTGCTTTTCCAGTGTAAGAGTGCCCTTAAAGGAGCAATCCTCCACCACCCAATGGTACCGAGAAGAGGAATTGAACTTCCGGATTTATCAGGAACAGATGTATTTTTAGCTGCTGGTAAAAATGATCCGATTTGTCCCGCACAAGAATCGGAGGATTTGAAATCTTTATTGGTTAATGCAAACGCAAATGTAGAAATACATTGGGAGAACAATGGTCACCAATTAACTCTTAATGAGGTTGAGGCTGCACGCGACTGGTATTTGGATAGATATTAATTGTCAGGAACAAAAAGCGCAAGAGCATCGATGGGCTTGGCGCTGGAGCTAGATTAAAAATACTGCATAAAGTTATCCACAATTAATCATTTATTTCCATACCAACAAAAAAGAGCAATGGGAGGACATTGCTCTTTAACTTCTATTAAACTGTATTCGTTAAGTATTCTTGACTCGTGTCTAATGAGACGGTATTTTCCGTATTGATTGGATTTCTCATCAAGTTCACAAAGATGCCAGCAAATTCTGGATCCCATTGAGTACCTTTGCCTTCTTCTATAATTGCCAGGGCCTTTTCGATTACCATGCCGTTTCGGTAAGGTCTGTTGGAGGTCATTGCATCAAATGCATCCGCCACTGCAATGATTCTCCCAAAAAGAGGAATTGAATGCCCTGAAATCCCTCTGGGATATCCGCATCCATCATATCGTTCGTGGTGAAACATTATACCCTCGATCACTAACTCCATATCTGAAAAACCCTGGACCTGCTTAACGATATTCGCACCAATTACGGGATGTTTTTTTATTTCGTCAAATTCCTCATCTGTCAGTTTCCCATCCTTCAGCAATATTCCATCTGGAATTCCGATCTTGCCAATATCGTGCAATATGGCAGATTTCTTTAACAACGAAAGTTCATTGCTCGATAATCCATATTTTTTTCCTATTGAAAGAGAATATGCTGCGACTCTTGCAGAATGTCCGGCGGTGTATGGATCGCGCGCATCCAATGCCGCGGATAAACTTTCCAAAAAACTCTCAAACATCAATTGATTCTGTTTATCCCGAATGTTGATTGCATCAACCATATGGTTAAAGCCGCTAACTAAACCTGCAAATTCATCAGAATATAATTCCTCTGTCTTTATCGTTAGATTTCCTTCCTGTATATTCTTCATAGATTCTTGTAGTTGAACTATAGGTTGGTGTACATCCAAAAATAACAGTTTGGAGCCAAAGTAGGCAAAAGCAAGACCTATAAGAATAATTAAGACTGCCCAGGTCCAGTAATTTTGGACTGATTCTCTCAATATATCTAGCTTGACCTGGGTTGCAAGGCCGAATAATAAAATCGGAAAAACGGATATATAAAGGAAACTTAATTGGAATTTCCTTCTGATCGAAATTACACTTTTACCCTCAAGAGAAAGAGACTGGCTGAAACGATTAACTGCTGTTTGAGAGAGCTCCTTCAACAAAGGCTGAATAGCTTTAATAGTGAGAAAAAACTCAATTATACCATGCATTCCAGCTACTAAAACAGCCCCAATTATTGCGAGAATTACAAAGGTATAAGGGATACTCAACAATTCGATATGGATAAAGAACATTGCCATAATAACTGCAGGAGTTGAGAGGCCGAATAAATGCGGGCCCATAATTCTTTTGAAGGTGAGAATCGGAAAGTAGTGCAATCTGTTAAACGCTCGTTGTAAAGTAGATAAATTCAATTGATCATTTTTATATACATCAAATATCGGCTTGATATCTTTTGTAAAAGCAAAATACTCTATGAAAGTCATAAAAATGAAGGAGATTCCTAAAATAGCTCCCATGATGAAGAATTCCTTTTTTGTAAGAGTAAGAGTGAAGAAAATAAAGATTCCTCCCACTCCTAGAACAGCCAAAGTTGAACCTAATATATAATTATGCAAAAGCTGTTTTCTAAACTTTAAAAATGAATTCAAATTTATTTCTCCTTACAAAACAGGTTGTTTTGTTAATTATTAACTATTCCGATTTACCTGTAAAGAAATTTTCGGTTTGATGAAAAAGGATTAGACGTCATTACTATCGAAAGTGTAATTATATACAATACATTTAAGGGGCTTTAGATATGAAAACGATTGGTATGATTGGCGGTATGAGCTGGGAGTCCTCTTCAGAGTATTACCGTATTATAAATGAAGAAATAAAAAGAAGGCTTGGCGGACTTCATTCAGCAAAGTGTATTTTATATAGTGTGGATTTTGATGAAATTGAAAAATGTCAATCTGAGAACAGATGGGACGAAGCAGGGCAAATACTAGGTGATGCAGCTTTTTCATTGGAAAAAGCAGGGGCTGGATTTATCTTGATTTGCACCAATACAATGCATAAGGTGATTGACCAGATTTCTCAGAAAATAAGTATTCCTATCCTTCATATAGCAGATGAAACTGCTATACAAATCAAAAAGCATGGAATGAAAAAGATTGGGTTGTTGGGCACTAAGTATACAATGGAGCATGATTTTTATAAATTAAGAATTGAATCCCAAGATATCGAAGTGCTAATTCCTGATGAAGAAGAGAGGGATGTAATCAATAAGACGATTTTCAATGAATTATGCTTTGGAAATATTCAGGAATCCTCGAGGGATTGTTTTAAAAGAATCATCGGAAACCTTGTTTCAGAAGGGGCAGAAGGAATCATTCTGGGCTGTACTGAAATCGGCCTGTTGATAAAGCAAGAGGATGCATCGGTTCCCCTATTTGACACCACGGTGATACATGCTCATGGAGCAGTTGAAAAGGCGCTAAATATTAAATAGAGAAAAATGGGCCAGAGTTCTGGTCCATTTTTCTCTATTACATCTGAACAAAATAACTTTCTTTCCTGTAAATACGTATTTTATACCAGGCCGTACGATAATTCTTTTTTTCTTCTTCTGCTGCAGCTGTTAGGGAGGTCAGGATAAGATAGGTAACATGAGAAAAATGAATTTTGATTCCTTATTCTACAAAATGGAAGTCAAATCCTTTTTAACAAGAGACAGGTGGGAATATAAAAACTGACTATCTTTAATAAATAGACATCATCCGTGAAGTAAAGGAATGCAGGGGCAGGGGACGTAAAAGAATATTTATAGACTGAGGCATAAGGTAATCATTCTGTGCTTTCTTGAAGCAATTATACATAGCTTTCCCGCCGACCGAGTTTGCAGAGTGGATTGTGATTCGATTGGCAAATAGCTGTTTCTCGACCATTATTTTTACAAGCAACAAGCCATTCCTGGTATAGCTTGCAAGGTCATGGTCTAGCGACAAGTGGTCGATTTCATAATTTTTCAAAAGAATGAGACATTCATCTATAGTTTCTGCCAAAACATAACCTTCTGGCGGCTGGCGGTAATCATCTAGGAAAACACTGATTTCATTCATTTCTCGATCTCCTTCCCAAAAGAGGGTGACTAAGAAAAGTCGAATAACCCTAGGTATTTATCATTCTCTCAAGCCTAACACACTTTTTGACATAAAGGGACAAATGCCAGTTGGGAAATTCTTCTATAAAGAGCTTTTCATAACTTAATTGCTTTCTTCAATCTTTTCAATACATTGCGCTGGACAGTGCTAGGGTGCCTTTAAGAATACAATTGCAAACACGTCTGATAAGCAACAAATATTTCGAGGACAGTCTTCAAAATGGGAGAAATTTAAATGGCGTAGACACACATACACACAAGGGAGAAATGGAGAACCCCCGACCTGAAAGTCGAGGGTTCATTTAGGTTCACTTAGTAGTTCTAAACACTTTAGCAAGAATACCGGGGCGGGCAAGACTTATTGGATGCGATTTTAGATGTAGAACCTGGATGAAACGTGTATAAACATTTTCATTATGAGAGCAGGCCGCCACAACTTTTTTTATATACCATTGCAAAATAGCAAGACCTATTGGTTTGTTTCCGCTCGTGGTGCGAAATCGAAAGTCTTCTGTTAATGCGATCAGCCAGGGAATATCGAGAATCCTGCTGACTTTTTTATGATAGCTTTTTGTTAACTGCTGCCTGTTTAGGCCCCTTCATTAAAATTTCCCTTAATGCCTTTGCTTCCATTGCAGCAAGGCTCATCCCCTGTGCAAAAACAGGGTCTACCCGGCAAAAAGCATCCCCAATTACCAACAATCCGGTTGGAAAATTTCTTTGATTTTCAAAGTGATAACGACGGAGGGCAGGGAACCGGTAGACTTGTACTTCCTCGGAGAGTGGTGATTCATTTTTAATCACTTCATACATTTCAGGTTGATTAAGTGTCTGTGCATATTCCAGAAAGCTGTCTTTATTTTTTGGAATTTCCTTCGTACCATAGCCAATCAGGGTAACCAGCATACGATTCCCTTCGATAGGTGAAATCATGCCGCCACGTTCGACTTCTGGGGGATTGGGAAAGGCGAGGAGACTGTGCCAATTAATAGATTCATGAGCAATTTTCTTAAAGACCATGCTAGCATAAAATAAATCTATCTTGATTTCTGTTTTGGTCGGAATCCCATATCCTGAGGCCCTTAGCCATTGGTTATGAAGCGCGGCAGCACCAGATGCATCAATTACTAAATCCGCTAAAAGGTCCGTTACGACACCGTTTATATCCTCGATGACGATGGTGTTCATTTCATCGGTATTGAATTTAAGATTCTGCACCTTGCAATCGAATCGAAAATTGATATTATGTATTTTTTCCAGTCTTTGCTGGATCTGCCACTCAAGTAGAGGTCGGCTTTGCTGGCTAATGAACACGTTTGAATCAAATCGGATCTTTTGAGTACCGTGATGTGACCATAATAGATCTCCCGCGAAGTCCGTTTTCTTGGCTCCATTTCGAGATAATTCCTGAATGATTCCCGGGAAAAGCTCCTCTATAATCTCTTCTCCGCTTTTCAGCAAAACATGCCCCTGATTACCTTGTGGAACACCTTTCCTATTAGTGAAATGATCATTTTTCTTATCTTTTTCTATTAATATTACTTCTTGGAAAAACTCAGACAGTACACGTGCAGCCAGCTTGCCCGCAATACCACCACCTATTACCACAGCTCTATCTCTGTTCATTTTTTTCGAAAACATCCTTTGCCCTATTCTCCTCATAATAATAGTTATGTTGAATCATTTACCTTTAAGTTAAAATAAACATATGTATGCCAATAACACAACAAGGTTAATTTTACATAAAGAGGTAGGGAAATGAAAGAGTTGCAAGAACTCGCTGATTACCTTGCCTAACTATTGAAGTTTTATAACTACTTTGATATAGATTTGGAAGAAAACTTTTATGAGAAGATGCTAGAAGTAAGGGTTCGGAAAAACAAAGATCTTTAATCAGTGCTCTTTAAAAACAATATTCAATGTGAAACAGCTTAGTCAAAGATTTTTTCGCGTACCCTTAAAGAATGGAGTTCGATTTTATGAATGAACAACAACAGGATAAATTGTTGAATGTTAAAACAACTGGTGAACAAAAAGGATTCTTGACTTCATTACATTACCATCGGTATGAACCAACTCCATATAGTGCGCTTGAATTATTTTTCAATGAATACAAATTGAACCGTCATGATCATGTAGTCGACTTTGGATGTGGGAAAGGGCGATTGAATTTTCATCTGAATTATCATTTCAATATCAATGTCTCTGGAGTTGAAATGAATGAAACATTCTACATGGAAGCCCTCGAAAACAAACAGTGTTACTTAAAGAATTTTCGAAACAGAGCGGATAGAATAAACTTTTATTGCGTTTTGGCAGAGGATTATGAAATTTCACCTAATAATAACAAGTTTTATTTCTTTAACCCTTTTACGGTTCAAATTCTGATGAGTGTATTAAAAAATATAATGATTTCTTTTGAAAAATATCAAAGGGAAATCGACCTGATTCTATATTATCCATCTGAGGACTATATATTTTATTTAGAGAATCAGACACCATTTGAACTAGTATTTGAAATGAAACTGCCTGAAAATAACCCGAATGAAAGGTTCTTAGTGTATAGGTTGAATACTTGATATTTAACCGTTAAATGGTTAATGTCTTAAATTATTAATCGATGCCTCTTTAAAAAGTCATCTAAAAAATGCCCCTGCAGTATGCTGGGGCAAAATCCGATTATTTTAAACTCTGAGGATGATTATCAACGGCCAGTTGTGCTGCTTTTGCATTGAGTTCCACTTGTTCTGGTGTCTTGCAACCTGGAATGACGGCAGTGACTGCAGGGTGTTTCAGGACCCAGGATAATGCCCACGTGGCCATTGGAACACCTTCGGGGACTTCGTTATCTTGAATCTCTTCGACCTGTTGGAGTAATCTCGTTGTTTCTTCGCTATCATGTTTGGAGCGAACATCGTCAGTGCTGAAAGTCGCACCTGGTTTATATTTACCGCTTAAGTATCCACTTGCCAGCGGAACTCTTGCAAGTACCCCCAGATTTTGATCTTGGCTTGAAGGGAAGATCTGCTCTTCCGGCTTACGGTCAAGACGATTGTATACGACCTGGATGGCACCTGCGTTTACGTCTGAAGCGCGGTCAGTCTGGTAGCTTTCTTCATTGGATCGAAGTGAGATGCCGAGGTGCCGGATTTTTCCTTTTTCCACTTGCTTGTGGAGCATTGTCCATAATTCATCGTTGTTGAATTCTTCATCTGTACATGAATGCGCTTGATATAAATCTATGTAATCAGTTCTTAACGCCTTCAGCGAAGCATCCAGCTGCTTTAGTACGTCATTTGCACTCCAGTGACGTGTCCTTTCAAAATTACCATGGAAATGATGGCCGAATTTAGTTGCCACAATCCAGTCCTCCCGGTTGCCCCGGCTCAGGTAATCTCCAATAAGACTTTCCGATAAGTGGTCTCCATAGCATTCGGCTGTATCGAGGAAGTTGATTCCTTTTTCATTTGCTTTGTCCAGGATAGCATCGACCTCATATTGCCCGAAATCCTTTCCCCATTCACCGCCATACTGCCAGGTTCCGATTCCGATAACAGATACATCAAGGTTTGTCTTTCCTAAGCGTCTGTACTTCATTCCATCACCCCTTAAATAATTTACGTCAATCTTAACATTTGTCCTTTTTGAACAAAACTATGTTGCACAAATACAACTATTGTATACACCAACAAAGGAAATCGAATTATTTTAAAGGAATTCAAACCCCTGTCGAAGAAAATATTATAGATTACGAATTGACAAGGGGGAAGCGCAATGGAAGAAAGGGTGTTGAAAGCCATCCAGGATGAATACCCAGATGATTTCTCTTGGTGTTACGGCTGCGGGAGGATGAATGAGCACGGACACCATTTCCGGACAGGCTGGGATGGGGACAAGACAATATCAATCTACAATCCAAAAAAAGAGCATATGGCCCTGCCAGGGTTCGTATATGGCGGCGTGATTGGCTCGTTTGTGGATTGCCATGGCACCGGTTCGGCTGCACTCTACCTGCACCGAAAAAATGGTTATGAACCAGGAGACGGGGAAGAACCGCCAAGATTTGTAACAGCATCCTTGCATGTCGATTTCATGAAACCGACGCCTCAAGGAACAGCCTTAAAAGCAATAGGTACCGTCCATGAGATTCATCCAAAAAAATATCGAGTTGAAACAGAAGTTTTTGCCGGGGAAACACTTTGTGCTAGAGGAGAAGTGATCGCTGTCGTGATGCCAGATACATTTACAGCAAAATAATCGTCCGAAAAATAAGACCCTGAGCATCAATCAGGGTCTTTACTCTGCTTATTGGACGGGTTCAAGCATTGTAGTGGGCAGGTATCCTTCCTCACCGGAATCTTTTAACTTTACCTTCGTTCGTCTTATATCTCTTTCCAAAACTTCTGCTTGACTGCCTTGCTTGACTTCTTTTACTTTATTCTCCTGTACAATTTTATCTACACCTTCTAAATCATTGATTTCAATCAATTGATAGAGTTCATCGTATGCTTCCGGTGTAAGGGCGAGATAGGCATCTTTTTGTATAGTTACCTTGTCGCCGGCCTGGAGAGTGTTGTCTTTTACTTCTTGTTCGCTTTCTTTATACGTATCCTTCATGTTCTGGATGATACCAGGAGCCTCTTCTTTCACCTTATCCACTACTTCTTTTGATTTTTCCTCTGTTGTTTCAGCAGCATTCTTTGTTTCCTCTTCTAATTCTTTCACTCCTTGTTCTGCCTCATCAATGCTGCAGCCAGAGATGAGCATGACTGCCAATCCTGCAGGTATAAACAATTTATTTAATGAAAATGTCATGAGTAATATCCTCCTGGTACAACTATTTTTATATTTTAGGATACCACTTGGCTTGCTTTGTGAAACATTCGCAATATTGTCGACAAATTATGAGTTTTGTCTAATAATAGCTGTATGAATATTTAATGGGGGATTTACACATGGACATGCCCGCTAAATTATCGGCTTTTGAAACAGCTAAAAAGTTTGTGGAGGAGAGCTTTCCAGACTGCGACGCAGCACTGCTTGCTGGGAGTGTAGCCAGGGGAGAAGCAACTGTTACATCGGATTTAGATATTGTGATATTCGATAAGAACCTTCCATCAGCATACAGAGAGTCATTGATTGCGCATGGATGGCCCATCGAGGTTTTCGTCCATAATTTACAGTCCTATAAGCTTTTCTTTGAGAGTGATATAAAAAGGGCGAGACCAAGCTTGCCGAGAATGGTTGCTGAAGGAATGGTTATCAGAAAAAACGAATTTCTCCCTGAAGTAATAGATGAAGCAAAAAGGATTATCAGGAAAGGACCAGAAGAGTGGACCAAGAAAGAGATCGAGTTCAAACGATATTTCATTACAGATACACTTGATGATTTCATTGGATCGAACAACAAGGGAGAGGGAATTTTCATTGCAGGCACGCTGGCTGAACAGCTGCAAGAATTTGTGTTAAGGACAAACAAGCGTTGGGTCGGAAAATCAAAATGGGTGGTGAGGGAATTAAATCATTATGATCCCATTTTCACAGAAAAATTTGTAGAAGCATTCTCACAGTATTACCAAACGGGTAAAAAACAGATGGTCATAGAAATAGCCGACCTAGTTTTAAAACCCTATGGGGGAAGGTTATTTGAAGGCTTTTCAGTGAAGTAAACAAAAGCAGCCCAGATAAGGCTGCTTTTGTCATTACTTAAGAGTTTCACATGCGCTAAGGAAACTAACACCCTCGCTAGATTACTGAATCAGGCTTTGTAGGCCGAGGAGGCCGCTATGCAAAAACAGCTGAGTATGAAAACCTCAATCATGATTAAGAACACAACCCATTCATATCCGGCAGCTCCTATCATAGGCGCCATGACTCCCATGATCAACCCGGTTATATAGCCAGAGAATAAGGTTTGAAAGTCAAATAGATTGCCAAACAGAATCCCTGAAATACCACCTATAATCACAGAAAATAAGGTAGCTTCCAAGAAGTGAAATGGATATAAGTTAATAAAAATAATCCCTGTTGCAAGGGCCAAACCTCCACCAGCAACGATTGTTATGTTCATTCCTAAATGAAATCCGATTCGCTTTCTTCGATTGTATAGATAGATATATAGAACATACGCGGACAGGAAATTAATAGGGTAAAAAATCACAATCCATTCCGGCAAGACACATCACCTCTACTGTTCAATGTATTCATAATTTGAATTAGAGGTGTTTGAGTCCCAATTAAAAACTAAATCATAAACAAAAATAAGGGTTAGATAGGATGGTTTCAATGGATGCATTATTAAAGAAATTGCGATAAAAACAAGGCACAGCCAAGGTAATGAATGCACCTGAAAGATACCAGGCGTTAATCGAAGAGTCTGACAATTAGACCGACAATAGGAATTTGTGCTATTATTCGCGAACGACAGTGAGGAAGTTAGAACATGGTTTCCGAAAGCCATTATACGATTAAACGAGGAAGCTATCTTCTGGGTCGCATTCCCAAAGAAAAGTTCAAAAATTAATACTTGCATTAACCGTGACGTATTATTCAGGCTGGTTCAGGAACTATCTGAGTACAGGACTGTCAGCAATGTCTCTTTGGACGAAAAATGGTCAGCACAACGCTTCAGGCATCAGGACCTTGTAAAACCAAAAAATATGGAATAAAAATTACTTTTCTTTTATAAAATGTATGATAAAATAAATAAGTCAAAATTAGATATTCCGTCTTTACGGAAGAGGTTCTAGCTACCCTCTCAAAAAAACTAAGGGAAAACAGTACTGCTGTCTTAGTGGTGCTGTTTTTTTCCGTTTAAAAGGAGATTCTCGAAATGAAAAAAGAAAAAGCGGTAGTCGTTTTCAGCGGCGGCCAGGATAGCACGACATGCCTGTTCTGGGCTATGAAGGAATTTGCAGAAGTGGAAGCAGTGACCTTTGATTATAACCAGAGGCACAAAACAGAAATAGACTGCGCAAAAGAAATCACGAAGGAACTTGGGATAAATCATCATATTCTCGATATGAGTCTGTTGAATCAATTGGCGCCAAATGCACTGACAAGAAGCGAAATTGAAGTGAAGGACGGGGAAGAGGGTGGATTACCTTCCACCTTCGTCCCAGGACGCAACCTATTGTTCATGTCTTTTGCAGGTGTATTGGCAAGCCAAGTTAATGCTAAACATATCATTACAGGTGTTTGTGAAACAGATTTCAGCGGCTACCCTGATTGCCGGGATGTGTTCATAAAGTCTTTGAATGTCACGATTAATTTGTCAATGGACCAAAACTTTGTCATCCATACTCCATTGATGTGGCTGAACAAGGCTGAAACCTGGAAGCTGGCTGATGAACTGGGAGCATTCGAATTCGTAAGAGAAAAAACACTAACTTGTTATAACGGCATCATCGCTGATGGATGTGGAGTGTGCCCCGCCTGCAAGCTTAGGAAAAATGGACTTGATGATTTTTTGAGAGGAGCTGTATAAACATGTTCGGATTTCGCATCGTAGAACAGCTTCAAAAGATAGATCAGGATATAAACAAGGAACAACTTAAATATCATTCAAAACGTGTCCTAGTCAGCAAGGAATTCACCTTCGACGCCGCACACCATCTCCATAACTATGAAGGTAAATGCAAAAACCTCCACGGCCATACTTATAAAGTCATTTTCGGCCTGAGTGGTTTTGTCGATGACCGAGGATTAATGATTGATTTTGGGGACATAAAGGATATCTGGAAATCAGAAATAGAAATATATCTTGATCACAAATATTTGAATGAAACATTGCCGCCGATGAATACAACAGCTGAAAACATGGTTGTCTGGATTTATGAAAAAATGGCTGAAGCCCTGGCAATTAGACAGCATTTATACGACGGTGCAAGGGTCGAGTTTGTGAAACTCTACGAAACTCCTACAAGCTATGCTGAAGCTAGACGGGAGTGGATGGAGATTGAGTAAGATTCCCGTGATGGAAATTTTCGGACCGACAATTCAGGGAGAGGGAATGGTCATCGGACAAAAGACAATGTTTGTTCGAACGGCAGGATGTGACTATTCCTGTGCCTGGTGTGACTCATCATTTACATGGGACGGTTCTGGAAAAGACTTGGTCCGGCAAATGGATGCTGATGAAATCTGGAGTGAAATGAGAGCGTTGGCTGGAGATGGTTTTTCATATGTTACCATCTCAGGTGGAAATCCTGCTCTCCTGAAAAACCTATCTGGACTGATTGAATTACTAAAGGAAAACAAGATCAGCATATGCCTGGAGACTCAAGGCAGCAAATGGCAGGAGTGGTTCTTGAAAATTGATGCACTGACCTTGTCCCCAAAACCGCCAAGTTCAGGAATGAAAACAGATTTTGAGGTTTTAGACCAAATCGTAAATGGTCTGAAAGAGAACGGTTCTTTAAAAAACGCCAGCCTTAAAATAGTCGTTTTTGATGCAGTTGATTATGAATTTGCCAAACTGATTCATCAGCGCTATCCAGAATTACCGTTTTTTTTACAGGTAGGAAATGACGATATTGCAACAGAAGACCAGATGAACCTAATGTCATCGTTGGTCGATAAGTATGAATGGCTGATTAATAAGGTTGTTTCTGACATGGAAATGAACAATGTCAGAGTACTTCCACAGCTTCATGTCTATGTTTGGGGAAATAAAAGAGGAGTTTAGACTAACAGGAGGTAAATGATGAGAATCTTTTTATACTTAATTTCAATTGTTACTGCCAATGTGATTACAGCGGCGCTTGCGCCACTTCAATTTGGCATGTTCATTGTGCCTATGGGGACATTATTGATAGGGGCCACATTCATTTTCCGGGACCTTGTCCAGAATAAGTACGGCCGTGCGAAGACTTATATGTTTATTGGTTTGGCACTCATTCTGTCAGCAATCGTTTCTTTTATTCTTGGAGATACAATGTGGATCGTCTTTGCTTCGGCAATGAGCTTCGCTGTTGCTGAAACGACCGATACTGAAATTTACACAAGACTAAAGCTTCCAATGAGCTGGAGAATTTTTTACAGCGGATTAGTTGGCGGCCTTCTGGATTCAGTCATATTTGTCGTGATTGGATTAAGTCCGCTAGGAGCAAACTTCCTTCCATGGGAAGCTGTTCCCGCTGCGATTTTAGGCCAGGTAATCGTAAAAACCATCATTCAGGGAATTGGCGCGATGCTGCTTAACCCTATCAATAATATTTTCAATAATAAAGCAATGTCAAACTAGGATAAAAAGGTGCCCGATCTATTGATCGAGCACCTTTTTATTTACTTCCTAAACTTTCCCAAAGTAGGTTCTGGCTAATCTGCTTTAACGTCAGGCTTTTCTTTCGCTTGAAATCCGATTTGGCGTACTTTCCATATTCGCCAAAAGTTCTTTTTTTATAAAAGTATATGCGGTTAAATTTTCAGCTTATTTATGACCATTTTCTCAATCGCTTTCCAGGGTAATAGATTTTTCAGACGTATCATATTCTTTACGCCTTTTCCTATGGGGTACCTTAAGTCAGGTTCGCTGGCTGAGGTAGCGATTTTTGTAATGAGTTTAGCGACGTCCCGGGGGTCTCCGTAGGAAGCTTCACTGCTTTTCATTTCATTCAATATGGCAGCCATGGATTTTTCATAGGGTGAATCCTCCTGTATAGAAATATTATCTATACTTTGCCAAATGTTTGTCCTGTAGGAACCCGGCTCGACAAGTACGACGTCAATTCCAAAAGGCTTTAGCTCGAGCCTTAAACTTTCACTGTATCCTTCAAGCGCATATTTCGATGCAACATATGCAGACAATCCTGGGAATCCAAATCTTCCGCTAATGCTGCTCATATTTATGATTTTACCTGATTCCTGCTTGCGCATGGAGGGGAGGAGAGCCTGGGTGACAGCAATAACGCCAAAAAAGTTCGTTTCGAATTGTTTTCGATACTCATCTACTGACAGTTCCTCGCAAAAGCCGCCCTGAGCATAACCAGCATTGTTTACTAACAATTCAACAGAAACAAGAGATCCCACAAAGTCTTTAAATTCTTCGATTGAATCTTGCAGCGTTACATCTAATGGAAAAACAGTAATCTTATCTGTCACACTTTCAGCAGCTGCTGCTTTCAGCAAAGAACCTTTTTTCTGGAGGTTCCGCATCGTGGCGACCACAGTATAACCTGATTTAGCTAATTCGATGGCGATCAATTCACCAAACCCGCTCGAGGAACCTGTTACTATCGCAGTTTTCAAAAACTTCACCTTCTTAAACGTCTTTTTAAATAATTTTACAGGTAAAAGATTATTTTGAACATGATCGAATGTATCTTTCTAGCAAACATGGAAAAAATCTAATACTGTGGAATTTCCATGAAAAGGAGCAAGCATATGACGAAGATTGACACATACAAGGTCCTGAATCTGATTGAAAAAGTATATCCGCTTGTAACATTGAAAAGTGAAACAATTCTTAGTTGGATGGCCAAATGTGAGTCAATGGATTACAGCATTGTGTTAAAGAAACTGGCCCTGCATATGAGGACCAATCCTTATCCCCCTACATTGAAGGAGATCATAGCAACCTCAAGTAATGAGGGTGCATATTTTGAATGGTTGGATGAATATTCACTCAGGTGAGAAACAATCTCTCAAAGATTTAATGATTTATAACAAGTAATGTTAATGGAGGTTATTTGAATAACATTGTTTTTTGCGTTCGTATGTGGCGGGTAATTTTTGGTCCAAAAATACGTTTATTATTAAAAGGAGGTTTGGCCGTTTAGAAAACTTTAACCGCTAATCCCTCTTATTTTATGGAGATGGTTGCAAGAAGTAAAAAAAATTACAACAAATTTTATTACCTGGTCATAAGAGTAAACGTTGATAAATCAATGTTTTTATGAAGAATTTTATCGAAACATGACATTTATCATGTGTCATACATGACACCTGCTACTGCACAGAATCTTTTCCCTTATTTATAATTTGTGTAACTAACAAATCCGAAAGGGGAATTTATAACAAGATGGCAACTCACAATGCAAAAGAACTTAGAAAACAGGTCGCCCCTTATGAAAGCTCAAACACTAAAGATAGTATCATTCAAATAATCAATACGATCATTCCATTTTTGGTTTTATGGTTTCTGGCCTTTCAAAGCATTGAGATTTCCTATTTATTAACACTGGGAATCGCAGTTTTCGCCGCCGGTTTCATGATCAGGATCTTCATTATCTTCCATGACTGTACGCACCATTCATTCTTCAAAAACCGTACAGCCAACAAAGTGGTTGGTACGCTTACTGGAGTTTTGACATTGTTCCCATATAGCCAGTGGGGCCATGAACATTCTGTTCACCACGCAACAAGCAGTAATTTGGACAAGCGTGGAACAGGAGACATATGGGTATTGACAGTTGACGAATACATGGCAGCACCGATGTGGCAGAAGCTTGCATACAGAATGTACCGTAATCCATTTGTGATGTTTGTATTGGGTCCGATTTATATTGTTCTAATCACGAACCGTTTCAACCGGAAAGGTGCAAGGATGAAGGAGCGCATGAACACTTATTTAACGAATGTGTTGATTTTCGGAATTTCTGGTCTTATGATTTGGGCAATTGGCTGGAAGGCATTTGTAATGGTTGAAGGTCCAATCTTCTTCATTGCTGGAATGTTCGGCATTTGGCTGTTCTATGTACAGCATACATTCGAAGATTCTTACTTTGAAGCTGATAAGGATTGGGAATACGTAAGAGCTGCGGTAGAAGGAAGTTCTTATTATCAGTTGCCTAAGGTGCTCCAGTGGATTACTGGCAACATCGGCTACCACCATGTTCACCATTTAAGCCCAAGGGTTCCAAACTATAAGCTTGAAGAGGTTCACAAGAATACGAAGCCTTTGCAGAATGTGCCGACAATAACACTTTCTACAAGCTTGACTTCACTGAAATTCCGTTTATGGGATGAACAAAATAAGCAGTTTATCAGCTTCAAGGAAATGAAAGTATATAAGCAAAACAGCAAATTGACGCCTCAAACGAAGCCTGAACTATAACATTGAACTCCCCTTGAATCAGGACGTATTTCTCCTGGAATAAGGGGAGTAATTTTTTGTAAGCTGACAAATTTTTCTTATGTTAAAATAAAAGCAGATATGTATAAAAGCAGAGGTTTTGATATGATTAAAAAGTTTTTCAATTCACTTAGAAGTACCGGGATTTCGCCATACATTTGGACGATCCTTGGAATATTGCCTTTTTACTTCATATGGCAGCTTCCAACGACGGTCGGCAAAGTTGTCGGTATCATCCTGACTCTTTTGTTCTTTCTCGTATACTGGGTGGCCTTTGTCTCAAAAGGATGGACGGTATATCTATGGACTTGCATTTTAATAGGTATTTCCATAGCGTCAACAAGTCTGTTCAGTTACATATATTTCGCTTTTTTTATCGCATATTTTATTGGGAATATTAAAGACCGGATTCCCTTCCTTGTACTGTATTTCATCCATCTTGTAGGGACATCGATCGTCATTAACTTTGAAATTGTCCTTAAGGAGGACTTTTTCATCAGGCAGCTGCCAATCATTGTGATTGTGTGGATCGGTGCCATATTACTGCCGTTTAGTATCCATAACAGAAATGAAAGAGGAGAGCTTGAAGAGAAACTCGAGGATGCGAACAAACGGATTTCAGAGTTGGTTAAATTGGAAGAGAGACAAAGGATTGCCCGAGATTTACATGATACCCTCGGTCAAAAACTTTCTCTGATAGGATTGAAAAGTGACTTAGCACGGAAATTAATCAATAAAGATTCCGAATTGGCAAAAGAAGAATTGAAGGATGTCCAGCAGACGGCAAGGACTGCACTTAATGAAGTAAGAAAGATGGTTGCCGAAATGCGGGGTATCCGGGTCCGGGATGAACTAGTACATGTCAGACAGATTTTAAAAGCAGCTGAAATCAAGTTTATCGGCAATGAAGAGGACTTTAATATCAACAATGTTTCCTTGCTCTCAGAGAATATCCTAAGCATGTGTTTAAAAGAAGCTGTTACGAATGTAGTCAAGCATAGTAAGGCATCAACATGCAGCATTTCCATTAAACAAACGGCAAAAGAACTGTTTGCTGAAGTAAGTGACAATGGAGTTGGAAATATAACAGATGAGGACTTATATAAAGGGAGCGGACTTCAGGGCATGAGGGAACGACTTGAATTCGTGAATGGAACCCTAGAGATTTTTTCTGAAAACGGTACGACTCTATTAATCAAGATACCAAAGGTATTAAAACAAAGTGACAGGGAGGACCTGATATGATTCGGATTGTCATAGCGGAGGACCAGCGCATGCTGTTGGGAGCATTAGGCTCCCTGTTGAGTCTTGAGGATGATATGGAAGTTGTAGGAAAGGCGAGCAACGGAGAGGAAGCTGTCGCTCTTGCGAATGAGCTTAAGCCGGACGTATGCGTAATGGATATTGAAATGCCTGGTAAAACAGGACTGGAAGCAGCGGAAGAATTGAAAGGGCTAGGCTGCAAGGTGATTATTTTAACAACTTTTGCACGTTCTGGATATTTTCAGCGAGCGCTGAAAGCTGGTGTGAGCGGGTATTTGCTAAAGGATAGTCCATCTGAGGAGCTTGCAAGCTCGATTCGCAGCGTGATGGGGGGCAGGCGCGTTTACGCACCCGAACTAATGGACGATGTATACAGTGAAGAAAATCCTCTGACTGACCGGGAAATGGAAGTACTCGAGCTTGTCGCCGATGGAAAAAATACGAAGGAAATCGCAGGGCAGTTAAGTATTACGACAGGCACCGTAAGAAATTATATTTCAACGATCCTAGATAAGCTTCAAGTTACTAACAGGATAGAAGCAATCACTCAATCAAAGGAAAAAGGATGGTTTAAGTAAAGAAGAGCCTAAAACAGGCTCTTCTTATTTATAAAATACCTTATCGATATTATACTTAGCTTTAAGTGTGTTGATTGCATAGGTTTCATAAATTTCTCTGTCTATCGGATCTATCACGGTAATGACAGCAATCTTGTTAACTTCATGACGATGGTTTTTAATAGGGGAAACATTATCCTCGAAATGTTTTTTAACGCGAGGTCTGAGCTTGCGTGCTTTCCCTACAAACATCAATTCATCATCGGCGTTGAAAAATAAGATGATTCCGCCTTTATCCCTTGGGATCCGGTGGTAATCAGTAAAACCATATTCACTGCTGATGACCGCTTCAACCTTTTCTCCTAATTGCTTGCTCCGTGTAATGACTACGTCTGGTGCTGGTAGTTCAATCTTAATCACTTATAATCACTTCCTATTCTTCAATTAGTAAATCGTACCACAGGCAAAAGTGAAAATCCACATATTATTATTTTACCCAATCAGAAAGAGCATGACCCAAGATAGATAGCGGGGAAGAAATTTTCAAAGTGTTCTAACGGATACTTTTTGATGAAAAAGCCTTGCGATTCTCCAATAGAGAGCTTCTAACGAACACCTTTTGAAGGAAAAACCATGAGAGTTTCCGATAGAAAGGTTCTCATGACAATAAAGACCGCGTGGATTAGTATGAAGTCGGACTTAGATAAATGAATCAATATTACACTTGATATTTTCCTCCTCAAATAGCAATAATGATAAGGATGGTTGGTGGGTCCAACCTATTATAGAAAGCAGGGATTGAATTTGAATCACTTTAGATCTTTAGGAATATCAGAACAGCTTGCAGAAAAGCTAAACCAACATGGAATTAACGAGCCTACACCAATTCAGGAAAAAGCCATACCGTTATTGCTCGGTGGCAGGGATGTCATAGCGCAGTCACAGACGGGTACAGGGAAAACTTTTGCTTTCGTGCTGCCGATCCTGGAGAAAATCGATATCGAGAACTCAAATATACAGGCATTGATTGTTACACCTACAAGAGAGCTTGCATTGCAGATTACTCATGAAGTAAAAAAACTAATTGAGGGTATAGATGGAATAAATGTTCTTGCTGTATATGGAGGTCAGGATGTTGAATCACAGCTCAAAAAGCTAAAGAAAAACATCCATATTGTCATTGGAACCCCTGGAAGATTGCTTGACCATATCCGCAGAGAAACGGTCGATTTTTCCAAAGCCGCTTTTCTTGTACTTGATGAAGCAGATCAAATGCTTCATATCGGTTTCTTGAACGAGGTTGAAGAAATAATCAAGCAGACACCAAAAACAAGGCAAACCTTGCTCTTTTCAGCGACAATGCCTGATGAGATCAAAAGGCTAGCGAAACAACATATGTACAAACCTGAATATATTCAGGTTGAGAAAACACAGGCTCCGCTAGAAAACATAAAGCAAGTTGCCATCAGTACGACCGACCGGGCAAAACAAAATGATTTAATTGAATCACTTAGATTGTATCAGCCTTTTTTAGGTGTGATTTTTTGCAGGACGAAAAGAAGGGTTAGCAAGCTGAATGACGCTTTAAAAGCGAACCATTTTAATTGTGATGAACTGCATGGAGACCTTTCGCAGGCCAAAAGGGAACAGGTCATGAAAAAGTTCCGTGAGGCAAAGATCCAGTATCTGATCGCTACCGATGTTGCGGCAAGGGGGCTTGATGTTGAAGGTGTCACACATGTTTTCAATTATGACATCCCGCTGGATACAGAAAGCTACATCCATCGAATCGGCCGTACGGGCAGGGCAGGCAGTGAAGGGCTTGCATTAACGTTTTATTCGCCAAAAGATAGACCATTGTTGGATCAGATTGAAACAGAGCTAAATATTAGAATTGAAAAGAAAAACATGGGGAACGCAAAAAAAGGCGAATCCCCAACAGATGATTACAATGCCGGCAATAAAAGCAAACAGAGATCTGGTGATTACAAGGGAAAGAATACCAGATCGAGAAGACGAGACGATAGGAAACCCGAAAGAGACCACCGGGGTGAAAAAATAGGAAAAGAACCAGTTTCCCGGAGACAGGCTGACGACAGGCGTGAAGCTCGGTACGATGGTCAAGGGCGCAGAGATAGGGAACAACCATCATCAAAGCGTGAACGAAGAAGCTATCCTGAAGGGCAGCAAGTAAGTTCCTCTCGTGCGGGTGGTAGAAGAACGGAAAAGTCTTCAACTGGTGCGCGTGACGAAAGAACAAGAAGAAGAAATACTGCAGAAAAACCTAATCAGGAAAGAACGGGCAGAGAGAGACGGAACCCCAGCTCACCTGGAGGCCGAATAGCAAAAAGTAGCGGTACAAGAAACCGAAGAAGCAGGTAGCATACACTAAAATAGACCGCAGATTGCGGTCTATTTTAGTGTCCGGTCAGCGCTAGTCGGGGCTGACGAAGACGCTTGCGCTTTTCATTTTAATGTTGTTTATTTGGTAATTTATCGCTCGGATTTTCTTTTCCCTGCCGCTTTCTGTTTTGTTCGTCTTTTCTCTGCTTATCATGTAGCTTCTGAACAAATTCGTGGGTATTTTCCATAATAGTACCTCCTGTTATATGGCTCGTCGTTACTTTTTCCATTACCGATTCAATTCATTCATGTAAATGATTCACCATTAGAGTAAAATAACAGTTGTAAATCACCAGGTCAGGAGTGACAATCATGCAAATAAAAGATATTTATGGAAATCTGCCACAGCTTGAAACGGAGCGCCTGATTTTAAGGAAAATCAGGCATGAGGATATTGATGATATACATACTTATGCTTCCAACCCAGAGGTATCTAAATATGTCTTCTGGGGAGCCCATGAAACAAGAGAAGCGACTGAGGAATATGTGAAAATGGTTCTGGCTCTTTATGAAGAAGGGAAAATTGCACCGTGGGGCATCCACTATAAAGGGGACAATATACTAATTGGTACCGTAGACTTCGTTTCCTGGAATCCTCAGCATAAAACTGCAGAAATCGGTTATGCGCTGTCCATGGACTATTGGGGAAGGGGAATTGCGACGGAAGCAGCTAATGAACTGATCAGGTTTGGAATGACTGAAATGGACCTCGTGAGGATTCAGGCAAAAAGCCTTGTAGCAAATAAAGGATCAGAGCGTGTGATGGAGAAGGCCGGAATGAAATTCGAAGGCATTTTAAGAAAATTCATTTATGTTAAAGGCGCCCATTATGATGTGAAAATGTACGCCATCACAAAAGAAGACGCTTAAAGTTGAGCGCCTCTAGTTACCTCCTACCATTATGTTTTTTCAAAAATATATACTTTGGCATTTTCGGGCCTGTTAAATTTAGGGCCTGAAAATCCTCTTTTTAATAACTCCTTCCTCATGAACATCATGATTCCTCCGTGACCGACAATCAATATATCTTCTCCCTCGGCTATTGCTTCATCTAAAACCCTGTTAATCCGCCTCATGACTTCTTTTTTACTTTCCTTTTGTGATTTATGGCCCAAAAACCAGGCAATTCTGATTAAAGTGACATGGAGCCAGAGAGGAAGGCGCATTTCAGCACGGAAGACTGGGTAAAGTGACATCTCCCGGAGGTCCTCCAAAAAAGTAATATTTCCTTCAAAAGCCCTCGATGCAGTTATTTTCGCTCTTTCTAAATCACTTGAGTAACATCTACTCCATTTTTGCCCCTGATGATGAATGTCAACTTCTTCGATTCGGGATTCATTATACTCTTGTTGCCAAATAAGAAGCTCCTTGGAGGTGACGAACTTACTTGGATACCCCAATGTCACTTTAAAATGACGTAACAATCCGATTTTCATTTTAATCATCCTAATCAATATAGTATTGTTATTTAATTCACCAAATGTCTCCAGAATACCTTCTAGAATGATTTGTGTTAGTTCAAGCAAATTGAGGAACGTTATAAGCAGGAGGTGTCTACATTGCCAAGAGGGAAAGAACTTGAACAGCTGCCAATGGGTAATACTTTGCCCGTTATGGGGGAAGATCGCAGTAAGTTTGACCGTGATGTATTAACTGGAATTACTAGCGATGAAAGGCCGAGGCCAGCAAAAGTGAAGGAAGAAAATCAAAGTAATGAGTAAAGTGAAATTGAAGGCTTCGGCCTTCAATTTTTTTAAAAACGATTTTAACATTCTTTTAAACAAGGTTGATATTAAGCTAAAACCATAATATTATTAAGATGGAAACGTAAACGTTTACGCAAAGGGTTTGATTGTTTATGAGTTATACAATAAAAGATGTAGCGAAACATGCAAATGTCTCAATCGCTACCGTATCCAGGGTCCTCAATGGACAGAGTGGTTATTCGAAAGCAACTGAAGAAAAAGTACTTGTTGCCATTAAAGAGCTTGGGTATCAGCCAAACGCATTCGCCAGAGGGTTAATCAGTAGAAAATCCAATTCATTAGGAATTCTGTTTCCGGAGGTATCGAGCCAATTTTCTTCAAAAATCCTTCGAGGTGTTGAAGAAGCTGCCCACCGTCTAGATTCGAGCGTGATTGTCTGCAATACGGCATCACATGGACAGAGAACGATAAAGTACTTACAGCTTTTAACCGAAAAAAGGGTGGATGGTATCCTGTTTGTTAGTGAAACGATTACTGAAGAGTATTATAAAAAGCTTGAGTCAATGCAAATACCGGTTGTCCTTATTTCCACAGAATCTTATCAATATCCTTTGCCTTTCGTGAAAGTGGATGATAAGCATGCTGCTTTCACCGCTACCGATTATTTAGTGAAAATGGGGCATAGTAAAATCGGGATGATCAGTGGAAATAAAGATGACATCATAGCTGGCCAGCCACGAATAGATGGCTATAAGCAAGCGTTAACACAGAGAGGACTGCCCATAAAAGAAGAAAATATAGTCCAATCACAAGGGTTTTCGTTTAAAGACGGTTTTACTGGTTTGCCTAAACTCCTTGAACAGTCTCCGGGTTTAACAGCTATTTTTGCAGCCAGCGACGCATTGGCCCTAGGTGCGATATCTTCTGCATATAAGCTTGGCATTAGAATACCGGATCACCTTTCAATTATCGGTTATGATAACCTGCCGATTGCCGAAATGGCTATACCACCGCTTACAACAGTAGCTCAGCCATTGGAAGAAATGGGAATGGTCGCAGCAGAAATGCTTTTTACGATGATGGATCAAGGAAGAAGAGTGGAAAGCAGAATTATGCCTCACTCGGTCATTGAGCGAGAAAGTGTGAAGGAAATTAAATTTACCTGAAACCGTAAACGTTTACTAAGGCTGTTATCAAATTGATTGTTGCTTTTCGAAGTCATTCTAATATCCTCATTCTTCTATGAATCGAGGCTCTTTTCTAGGAGATTTCCGAATAGGGTTTGAATTAATAATAATCGTGAAAGCAACAAAGTTTACGAAAAGAGTCTTTACTAAAGAAATTAATTTGGAGTGGTTTTTTTTGAAAAAGCATTGGTGGAAGGAATCAGTCATATATCAAATATACCCGAGAAGCTTCATGGATTCCAACGGAGATGGGATTGGCGATATCCCTGGTATTATTACAAAACTTGACTATTTAAAAGAGCTGGGAGTAGATGTTATCTGGCTTTCACCAGTATACAAGTCTCCTAACGATGATAATGGATATGATATCAGCGATTATCGAGACATCATGGATGATCTCGGAACGATGGCAGACTGGGAGCTATTATTAAAAGAAATGCATGACAGAGGAATGAAGCTGATCATGGACCTTGTCGTTAACCATAGCTCTGATGAACACCAGTGGTTTGTTGAGTCTAGAAAATCGAAAGATAACCCTTATCGGGATTATTATATTTGGAGACCTGGCAAGAATGGAAAAGAACCAAACAATTGGGAATCCGTCTTCAGCGGCTCATCATGGCAGTATGACGAAACAACGGATGAATATTATCTCCACATATTCAGTAAAAAACAACCAGACTTGAATTGGGAAAATCCAAAGCTGAGACAAGAAATTTACGATATGATGCAATTCTGGCTTGATAAAGGTATCGACGGTTTTCGCATGGATGTCATCAATTTCATTTCCAAGGTTGATGGTCTGCCAGATGCCCCAAACCCAGAAGGCAAACCGTATGCTTCCGGCAGCCAATTCTTTATGAATGGTCCTAAAATTCATGATTACCTTCAAGAGATGAGTCGTGAAGTCCTGGACCGTTACAATGCGATGACAGTGGGAGAAATGCCTGGTGCGAATGTCGAACTGGCGAAGCTTTATACTGACGAGGACCGAAATGAAGTCAATATGATTTTCCAATTTGAACATGTGGATCTGGATTCAGGACCAGGAGGAAAATGGGATTTGCGACCCTTGAAGCTTACTGACCTGAAAAAGAGTTTTACAAAATGGCAGATGGGTCTAGAGGAAATAGGCTGGAACAGCTTGTACCTTAATAACCACGACCAGCCAAGGATGGTTTCACGGTTCGGTGATGATAAAGAGTTTCGTGTTGAGTCTGCCAAAATGCTTGGCACTTTTCTTCATATGCTAAAAGGAACTCCTTATATTTATCAGGGCGAAGAAATTGGGATGACAAATGTTCGATTTGATTCCATCGATGAGTATAAGGATATAGAAACTCTTAATATGTACAACGAAAAAGTGAAGCAAAATGGAGAAGACCCTGAGAAGGTAATGGAGTCAATCTATGTAAAAGGACGGGACAATGCTCGTACTCCGTTCCAATGGGACAATAGTGAGCACGGAGGATTTACGACAGGCACCCCATGGCTTCAGGTGAATCCAAACTATAAGGAAATTAATGCCAGTCAGGCTGTTAAAGATGATAATTCCATTTACCACTATTATCGGAAGCTGATTCAGCTTAGGAAAGAGCACCAAATTATTGTCCATGGCAGCTACGACATACTTGTTCCCGAAGATGAGAATATTTATGTTTATACTAGAACACTTGAGTCGCAAAAATTACTTGTTTTATTGAATTTCACTAATGAGGAGCAGAGCTTTGATGTTCCTGCTGACCTGCAGGGTAAGAAAAATGAAATATTGATTTCAAATTACGAAGCGAGCGCAGGATACGGTTCTGCCATTCCATTGAGGCCGTATGAAGCAATTGTATACCTAATCCAGAATTAATCATTGAAAATGGCTGCTATTTTGCAGCCTTTTTTATTTTTGAATTCATTAATTAGAGGCCATGCTTATACTCTTCAGACTAAAGTCGTAGAAAATATAAAGCTTCTCGACGAGGTCTGGTTTTCTTGAAAATCTTATGATAAAGACAAGAAGAAAACCAAGGAGGAAGTAGAACATGGTGAAAAATAAAGTAGTGATGATTACCGGGGTAACACAGGGATTGGGAAAAGCAATGATCCTAAGATTCGCAAAGGAAGGTGCGAAACTGGCTGTTTGCGCTCGAAGGGCAAAAGAACTTGAAAAAGTAAAAAAGGAAGCGGAATCACATGGAGCTGAAGTGCTCGCAGTAACAGCAGATGTATCAAAGCCGCGCGATGCTGAAAAATTTGTAGCTCTGACGATCGAAACATTCGGGCGAATTGATGTGCTGATCAATAATGCCTCGATTCTGGGACCTAGTCCTATGCCACTTCTGATGGATTACCCGGAGGAAGATTTCACTGAGGTCATCAGGGTGAACAGCATCAGTCCGTTCCTAATGGCAAGGCGGGTACTTCCTGCCATGCTCATACAAGGGGAAGGATCAGTTATAAATGTAACTTCAGAAGCTGGTCATGTTGGATATGCAGGCTGGGGAGCATATGGAATTTCAAAATTTGCTGTTGAGGGTTTGACCCAAACATGGGCAGATGAATTAAACGGCACAAGTATAAGAATGAATATGGTCGATCCTGGTGAGATGGATACCGAAATGCATTCTCTTGCAGTTCCGGACTGTAATTATAAGTTAGCCAGACCAGACGATGTTGTCGATGTTTTTCTTTTCCTTGCTTCAGAAGAATCAAATGGAGTCAATGGTCAACGCTTCGAGGCACAAGAGTTTAAACGGGAGGAATTATAATGGAGTTGAAAACAAAGGCACACCAACATGATTTTTATCTGCCATCTTTCCTTAATGCTTCTCATCCACCAGAAAGGAGAGGCCTCCGCAGAGATCAGGTGAAGATGATGGTGTTGGACAGAATAACGGGAAATGTAGTTCATGACCAATTTATTCAATTAGAACAATATTTGAATGCAGGGGATATACTTGTACTAAATAATAGCAGGACCATTCCAGCTATTTTGAAAGGAGAATGGCATAGAAACGGGAAGGTATTCGGCACGAACGTGGAATTACGGCTTGCAAGGAAAAAGAATGACTCTGTATGGGAAGCCTTGATCATAGCAAAAAATGTAGAAACCGGGGATTGTTTTAAATTCTCGGAAGCATTTGCGGCAAAGGTAGTTGGAGAAGTATTTAAATCCCCACTTAAGATGATCCAGTTCACTCTACAAGGGAAAGATTTATACGAAGAAATTTACTCAATGGGTGAACCAATAAGGTACGAATATATTCATCACCCGTGGAACCTGGATTATTACCAGACTGTTTTTGCAAGTCAACCAGGGTCAGTCGAAATGCCCTCGGCAGGCCGTGCTTTCAGCTGGGAACTCCTATTAAAGCTGCAGCAAAAAGGAGTTAAATTGGCTTTTTTACAACTTCATACGGGCCTTAGCTATCTTCTAGATGATGAGTATGCCCATTCACCAGAAGATCATTTCGAGGAATATTCTATTCTCCATGAAGATATGGAGGCAATCGTAAAAGCTAAAGGTTCTGGAGGGAGGATCATCGCTGCCGGAACTACCGTTGTCCGCGCACTTGAAACTGCCGCCGCTAATTCAACTATTAAAGGCTGGACAAATCTATATATCACTTCGGATTATGAATTGCAGCTCGTTGATGGAATTATAACAGGGTTTCATGAACCAAAGGCGAGCCATTTGGATATGCTGACGGCATTTATTGATGAGAACATGCTTTTTGAAGCTTATAATATTGCCATTCAACAACACTATCTATGGCACGAATTTGGTGATATAAACCTGATCATCTAATTGAAAGAGGGAAGTTAACAATGAGATTCCATCATTTTGCACTTGAAGTAAACGATATGAAACGATCACAAACTTTTTATGAAACCTTTCTTGGGTTCAATGAAAGCGAAAGAATATATTTTAATAAGGAAGAAATTATCTTTTTGAAACAGGACGGATTCAGACTTGAATTGTATCAGAAAAAGGCGGATGGAGGTATTGGTGAAAGGTTTCATTTTTGCTTTGAGGTGGATAATCTTGATGAAAAAATGAAGGAAATGAGTGAAAGAGAATATGATCCTTTTGAAGGGCCATATACATTGGTCAACGGTTGGAAGACGATTTTCTACTTGGGTCCGGACAATGAGGTAATTGAATTCCTTGAAGTCACCTAGGAAAAAAATAAGGAATGGAAGAGGACATCTCTTTTTCCATTCCTTATTTTTTTATATCCCAATTCTTTATTAAAGTAAGGAAGCTTAAACGGTATTTCCTCATGATTGTATAAATTATATAGTAAACAACCATCCCGAAAAGAATGATATTAATGATCATGCCCATAAAAAAAACGGCACCTAAATGAATTCCTGCATCTAAACCATGAGAGGGCATACCCGCTGCAGAGGGGAAGATCCCATAAGGGAAAAGGGTTTCGCCGACTACGACATTTAAATAAAATAAAAACGGGAAAAGCCAGATGAGTGCTACACCACTAATGAATCCAGCTAACGGATTCCCCTTGAAGAGCTTGGCACCCACAGTCGAAAGAATAGGCCCCATACCGAATGACGGGATGAAGTGGATTAAAAAACCCAGGGTAAACCCTAAAGACACATTATGAGCGTTCTCTTTGATTCTAAATAATTTAATTAGAAGGAATTTTAACCTACGCAAATTTGTATTAATCATAATTCACCAGCCCCAAATTAGTATACAATTTGATGAATCATTTTAAAAGCCTCTTTAACATATTTCTTCCAAAGAGGTACATGATATAATTTTCGAATAAGAATTTTCTTGTTACCCTCTACTCAGAATGAGAAAAAATGATATAGTTAAACTATATTTTCGGCGATTCTATAATAAAATAAACATGATTATTAGGTGGCTGGGGTAAAAATAGGCATAAGCAAAAATAAGAAAAGTTTCGGAGAGTGATGACAACTGATGCGGTTTACAAAAATGATTCCCAATATGTTCACGCTTGGGAATCTGTATTGCGGTTTTCTATCAATCGGATTTGCGGCTAATGGCCAATTTAACAATGCAGCCATTTTAATTTTGATCGGCATGATGCTGGACAGCATGGACGGAAGGCTGGCGAGGATGCTAAAAGCGGACAGCCAGCTCGGTAAGGAACTCGATTCACTGGCGGATATCGTCACATTCGGTGTAGCACCTTCCTTCCTTGTATATTATACATACTTTTACCAATTTGGATTATTGGGCTTGATGGTAGCGGGGCTATTCCCATTATTCGGGGCTTATCGCCTTGCGAGGTTCAATATCAGTACTGATAAATCTTCGCTCAATTACTTTATTGGAGTGCCTATAACTGCAGCAGGCGGAATTATGGCCATTCTTACATTATTTGGAGACATGATTCCAAATATCGTCACTACTGTTGTCTTTACTGCGCTGAGCTTCCTCATGGTCAGCAGAATCAGGATTCCAAGCTTCAAGGAAGTACCGCTCCCTAAGTATGGAACAATCGTCACTATATTCCTTGGTTCTTTGCTGTTTGTCATTTGGAAAGGTACCTACAGCCAATTCCCATACTTGATTTATATTGCTACTCCACTATATGTAGCGTATTTGGCCTATCGCTTTGTTAAAGGGAAAAATAAAAATAATATTGATTAGTATAAGAAAAGCGGAAGCGCCCTGGTCAGCCCCGACAAGCGTTGGAGGTCCTGCCAGTGAAGTCGTTCTTTGACTTCACTGGCAGGAATCGAAACGACTCGAGCTGCTCAAAGCTAACGCTTCTCGCAAGATACTCCAGGAAGCAATTCCAGTGATGAAAACTGGCTAGGCGCTGGAGCTAGACACTAATCTTAGTGGGAAAATTGTATACTTTCTTACAAAGTTAAAAAGCCTTTGCTGATTCAGCAAAGGCTTTTTGTAAAAACTATTTATTAATCTCTGGACGAGTCGTTATAAGCACGTGATACATCTTCTTTCATATCACCAGCTGTTTCTTTCAGTTTTCCTTTTCCCTTATCAAGGCGGCCCTCAGCTTCCATAGATTCATTGTCGGTCAGTTTTCCAAATTGCTTTTTGGCTTCACCTTTAACCTGGTCAAATGCACCTTTTGTTTGTTTGTCATTCATGATTATGGCCTCCTTTATTTGAGTATATTCTTTTATACCCTTTAAAAAGGAAGGCAAACTACTAAGTGTGAGAAATGAAAGGGGCAAAACTTGAAATGGAGGACCATATCATAACAGTATTAAATCAAATTGAAAAAGAATATGAGGTAAAAATACTTTTTGCATGTGACGCCGGGAGCAGGGCACTGGGATTTGCAGCAAAAGATAGTGATTATGATATCCGTTTCATCTATATACACAAACAAGATTGGTATTTATCAATTGATCAGTCTAGGGATGTTATCGAAATTCCAAAAGAAGATACGCTTTCAATTTTTGTCGATCCCAAATTGGATGTCGTCGGCTGGGAGCTTACCAAAACTCTCAGGCTTTACAGGAAGTCTAATCCTTCCTTGCTGGAATGGCTTAATTCGAAATACGTGTATAGCAATCATACTGGCTTGGTCGAAAAATTAAAGTTATTGCAAGAGACAGTCATTTCACAAAAACCATATATAAACCATCATCTGAACCTGGCAAAAAGAAATTTCATTGAGCTCCAAAAGAAGGAGGAATGGAAGGGAAAGGTATATTTATATATCCTCCGGTCAATCCTGTCGGCAAAATGGTTACAAATACATCAGCAAATTCCACCAGTCGGGTTCAGTGAACTTGTATGTATTTTAGAAAACAGACAAGTAGAGAGTGAAGTAAGGGAATTGCTTTCGATGAAACAAAGAGGGGAACATTGTTTTACAGAGAAAAACAAGATACTTAATGAGTTTATAACACATGAAATTGAACAGCTCGGCAGTTACGCGAGCCTTGTCACTCAAAAAAGTGTCGATCATACAGAGGATCTTAATGAATTGTTCCGAGTAACTCTTAAGGAAGCCTGGAAGTAAAGAGTAATTAATTTGTTTTATTGATAGCCTTCTGTAGAAAAATTGGTGGAAGACGAGATATACGGTGATGTGGAAAGTGAAAGAGCCGGCATGTAATGCTGGCTCTTTCCTATCTAATAGCGGCCCTCTTGAAGCTGCTTATAAACTTCTTCACGGACTTCCTGCAATGTGCCAGGATCAAGCAGTTTACCGGTGCTTATTCGTAAATACGTTTGTTCATCATTCGTGCCTTCTTGCTGCAGTTTATCGAGATGTGGCAGACGGAAGTTGCCAATTGGCAAATATGCAAGATACATACTCTCCCTGTTTTGTTTCAATGATATCTTGGTGCCTTTCAAAACGGGGAAAAAATAAGATGAATAGTCTTGTTCAATAACCAATTCCTCCTTTAACGTATCCTTTATATACGGCAAAGTAGTAGGCATTGAGATAAAATAGATCATTTGATCATATGAATAATGCAGGTCTGATAGCTTAAAACCATAATGTGCAGTGACCCGCTTGGAATAATACTTTTGTGAAAGATTATATAGAGACCTGCTTGTCAAAGCGGAAGCGATGAAAAAGAAAAGGGAAGCTAGAATAAATGCCAGTTCAATCAATGTTCACGAACTCCTTAAAAGAAACTACCGAATTTTTGCCTGCATTTTTAGCTTTATAAAGTGCCTGGTCGGCAGCTTCTATCAATTCATTTTTAGTGGTTATTGCTGAATGATCTGTACAAGCTGTTCCGATACTCACAGTTAATGTGCCGTTAGGCTGTGTTGTTTCACCTGGAAAGCTTTCTTTTTCTACGTTCAATCGAATTGTCTCTGCTATGACTTCAGCCTGCTCCAGATACGTGCCAGGCAAAAGGATCACAAATTCTTCTCCGCCAAACCGAAAGGAAAAATCACCGGACCTTAAAGAATTTACAATGACTCTTGCCAGCTTCATCAGCACTTCATTCCCCAGCAGATGGCCGTTTTTATCATTGAAAATTTTAAAGAAATCGATATCAAATATGATTAGCGAAAGGGGGCCGACCCCATTTTCTTCAGACGGGAAGTGTTCGTTAAGAATTGTCTGGAATGCCCGTTGGTTGAGAAGACCTGTCAAACCATCACGCAGAGCCATTTCTTCGATTTGCTCGTAAAGGTTAGCATGGTCGAGTGCTATCGCAGCCTGGTTTGCCAAAGGAAGGATATTTTCAGTATCCATCAACGTGATTCAGAAAAGCGCTTACATAAAATCTTACTAAATTTGCTGTCACTGATATCCCAACAGCTGAAATAATTAACAAAGAAATTGCACTCAGCTTGCTCACTCCTAAATGTAAATCATACTTCTGTTTTACTGTTTTTTGGAAAATAGATAGGTTGTTTTTATCATGGGAGTTGATTTCCGCTGCAGTACGAAATAAATAACGACAAGTTAAGGAAAGATAAAGATATCATCAGTGCATTGGGGTGTTAAGATGGAAGACAAGACAAAAATCCGGCTGACTGCGGCAGAAATGTCCAGTTTGTGGTCGCAATATATAAATGATACAGTCTCTATTTGTGTATTGAGCTATTTTCTGAACAACATCGACGATAAGAAGGTAAAAGAAATCGTTGAGTTTGCTATCGGTGCATCACAAAAAAACATTTCTCTTTTAAAGGAAATTTTCGAAGGGGAGGAATTTCCGTGCCCAATGGGTTTTACTAAGAAAGATGTGAATGTTCATGCACCACGGCTTTTTTCCGATACATTCGTAATGATGTATTTAAGACATATGTCGATTCTTGGAATGGCCGCAAATAGTGCGGCAATCGGTCTTGGAACCCGGCCTGATGTGATTTCCCTGCATAAAAGTGTTTTGAAATCTTCGATTGGACTGCAGGATTTGACAAGGGAGATAATGCTTGAGCAAGGGACTTACATAAGGCCTCCATTTATTTCAGTGCCAGATAAGGTTGACTTTGTTGAGAAACAAAAATTCCTATCAGGAATCAAGAGCAGGAGACGCGCACTTACCTCGGTAGAAATCACACATTTATTCTTGAATATACAAACAAATCAAATAGGTAAGGCACTGATCATGGGATTCATACAAGTGGCTCAGGACAAAGAGGTCAAAGGATACCTGCAGCGAGGGAAGAAAATCGCTCAAAAACATGTCGATTTATTCAGCGATATCCTTAAGAATAATGACATTCCGGCTCCAATGTTTTGGGATTCAGCAATAACAGATAGTACAACACAGGTTTTTTCAGATAAGCTTATTTTATTCCATGTTTCAGCAATGATTGCCGCAGGGATAGGAAATTACGGTGCGGCAATGGCAGCAAGCCCGCGGAAGGATATTGGGGTGAAATATGCTTCACTGATTCCTGAAATAGCTTTATATGCGGAGGATGGAGCGAATATCATGATCAAAAACTCATGGTTGGAGGAACCTCCTATGGCTGACGACCGGGACCAGTTGTCCGGGTTGAAATAAGGAAGTAAAGAAGGGTGTCCGAAAGTACTTTGAGACACCCTTCTTTTTGTATAATGTACTCTTTTTTTTTGCTCAAGGCACATAATTTTCATGATGGTGGATAAGTAAAGTTCCAGGTAAATAATTAAATAGGGGGCGCTGTCATTGCTTATTTTGCATTTTGTAAATCTGGAAACTTTACTGGAGTATTAACGGATAAATTATCTCGGTATGATCGGTAAGCTACCACAGTGTGGTTATGGGAATGGACATCAAGCTGCAAAATTTTTGCGTAATTGGTCTCAAGATAATATCTCATTTCACCCTGGATGAGTTCATAAAATGTTAAAGTAATCCCTATATATTCTTTTTTTACAACTTTTGCATCAGGATGATTCCTGACGAAATCAGCTATTTGCTGAACAGAAGCTGACGATGTCCCTGTGATGGAATAAAGGGTATCCTTCGCGTGACTAAATGCCTGATTCAAAGATTTTTTTGCTTTATTTAGCAAAGTATTAAACGAATTGTTCAAGTTCAGTCCTCCATCTATTCATTTTTAAGGTGTTAGTTAATATACCCCTGAATATTAAAGAGAATCCTCTTTACTGTTTAATTTTCTTTTGAAATACAACCTTAAAACTGGAGGAACTATAAAATATATGAAGAATAGCCTAAACAGCTGAAATCCTGAAACAATTGATATATCAGCCCTTACCTCATTGGCTATTATCCCCATCTAGTCCGATTCCACCTGGCGCCAAACTCAGAAAACCTGTAACTATATTGATTTTTAAAGCGTCTGATAAAAAGAAACTTAACACCAAAGATCCAATCACAAGCAAGAATCCACTTATCAATGCGAGAATGATTGTTGATGTTTTCTTCTCCAATTTCTCAGGCTTTAAAAGCATGCCAATATATCCGCCTATCATCAATTGTCATAAATCCTTCACTGATGATGGCAGAGTTGGACCGGTAAAGCCAGAATAAGTCAAATGGCTATTTTCACTGTTATGCTCAATTGAAAATATGTACTAAGCAACACTAATTAAACTACCCTGGGAGATGATCAAATGACTCATGAAATTAATAGCTTTGAAGAATTAAGGACCTTGTTCGGAGAGCCAAGTGAGCTGGCCAAACGGAAGGTTATTTCTTTCGTAGACGAACATTGCCTTAACTACATAGCCCAGTCACCATTTCTTGTCTTATCTACCTCTGACGAAAAAGGGTACACAGACGCTTCCCCGAGGGGAGACGCTCCTGGTTTTGTACTAGTTCTGGACAAAAATCGGATAGTAATTCCAGACCGTCCCGGTAACAAGAGAATGGACTCATTGAAAAATATCTTATCAAATTCAAGGGTAGGCCTATTATTTCTTATACCTGGGATGCCTGAAACATTGAGAGTGAATGGCAAGGCCACCTTGTCACAGGAGCCAGAGCTTCTAGAAAGGATGAAAGCCGGCGGTAAGAACCCACTGCTAGGAATCATAGTAGAAGTAGAGGAATGTTATATACAATGCGGAAAAGCGTTGAAGCGATCACGCTTATGGAATCCTGAAAGCTGGACAGATTCCTCCACTTTGCCATCAGGTGCTGAAATATTGGCAGCGCACTCCAAACTCCCTGGAGCCACAGAAGCTGATATAAAGAAAAGATTAGAAGAAGGGTATAAAAATAGACTTTATTGAGGGCATCTCCATAACAAACCTATTTCGATTCCAAACTAAAACAAAGCTGCAAATAGGCAGCTTTGTTTTAGTTTTCAAAGGTCTACGAGTTTTTAGGCTTTCTGCTTTGTATGACTTCGTCCAACCGGTCAGGATAATTGGTAAACATGCCCGTAACTCCCCAATCCAGAAGCATTTTCATGTCGTCCTTTTCATTGACCGTATAAGGGAAAATCATTAATCCAGAATCTGTGACCTTTTGAATATATCCGGGACTCACCGCCGTATAATGCAGACCAACTCCAACTGCGTATTCTAATATTTTGCTTACTTCACTATCGGTAATGACCGCTGGAGCATAATAGGACAACAGCTGGACTAGAGGGATGGATTCATCCATTTGATGGACTTTTCTTAAGCTTTCAATGCTGAATGATTGAATAATAACATTTCCAAATGTCTGATGGGCACCGATGAGATTGTATTCATTCAGTATATTGATCAGCTTTTCTTCCATTCCAGGATAGACTTCAGGTGATTTTGTTTCGATAAAAAATTTCGAATCTGGACCGAACCTATCGAGCACCTCACGCAGGGTAGGGATTTGAAGTCCCATATACTCGGTACTCTTTTTTTCAGGGAAAGCTTCATTAAACCATGAGCCTGCATCAAGTTTCTTTAATTCCTTCAGAGTAAGGTTCTTGACTAGTCCCTTTTTACCCGTTGTCCTGTCAATGGTTTCGTCATGCAGAGCAATCAATTCTCCATCCTTCGTCATTTGAAGGTCGATTTCAATGTAATCCCCTTTCATGACATTGCCAAGTTCATAGGCATGCAATGTATGTTCAGGCGCATGGCCTGAGGCACCCCGGTGGGAGATATTAATTGCCTTTACTTGCCCGTAATCCGAGGAAATGTCCGCTATAGCAATATCTAATGATGCTCCTAATAAGTAAATGACCAATGCTGCGATTGCTATACAGCGAATATATCCGACCATCTCCAATTTCCCTCCCAAGAGTAATTCTTGCATTGCATTATGGAGACTTATAAAAACGGGTGCCGCTTAAGTGTGAATATTATTTACATCTTTACAAGTTATATGTCAGTTATTATGAAAACTACTTCCAAACCTTCCACCAATTGCGTTTTGATTGTTTCGAAGCTGCCGTTTCCCTGAAACTATCGACCATATCTTTAAACATTTCGTCACGCTGCCTGATTTCCCTGCGTAATTCTTCGCGTTCACTTTGAAGAGTGCTGACAAAAAAATCGCGCTCCTGACTGATGACTTGGTTTAAATTAGATAGCTCTTGGTTTGTTGTCTCACGGCTATTTGAAACATAATCCGCAAGTATTTTAAACTCCTCGGAAACCGTTTCGGTAGTCTCATTCAGACGTTTTGCCAAAAGTGATAATTCCTTATTTGTACCGGATGATAGTTTATCAACCGTGCTTTCGAGTTTTATGATTTTTTCATTCGTCCCTTTTGATGTTTTAGTCAAACTCGATGTCAACGATGCAATTCGTTCGGAAGTACCTTTTGAGACATTCGAAATACTTCCGGAAAGTGCATTGATTTTTTCTGAAGTACCTTTTGAAACCTTTGTAACACTTTCTGTCAGCTTGGTAATTTTATCAGTTGTTCCTGTGGAGCTCCTCTGAATATTTTCAGATAACTGGGCAATTTTTTCTGTGGTGCCCTGCGAAGCTTTGGTTACACGATCGGTAAGCTTGCTGAACATTTCGTTCGTGCCTTTTGAAACTTTTGCAAGGCTTGTGCTGATTTCGGAAGTGCCTTTCGAAACATTCGTAAGCTCTGATGAAATGGTTCCGAGACGTTCGGAACTTTCTTCCGAGCCTCTGGCCACCGTTTCAGAAAGGACCATAATATGTTCATTGGTTTTTTCACCTGTTTTATAGATAGAATCGGAAAGTGTCTTTACTGTTGTTAAAGTACCTTTGGAGATTTCTTTTTTTACTTCCTCCAGAACTTCCTTTCTAATGCCGTTCCTGATCTCTGCCTTGACTTCTTCTAGCAGGGACTGCTTATATTGTTCCATTGCCATCATAAAAGTATCATAATCATTATGGCTGCCTGTCAGGGGAACGGCCGGCATTTTCTCCTTTACAGTAAGGCTGTTTTCATTTGAAGTTTGTTCGGAAACCGTATCAGTACTCATATGTCTCTGTAATAGCTCCCGTATCATATCTTTGCTTAAATTTTTATCTCGCATTTGTTTTATTTTCATCAATTGGTCTATTTCGATATCTGTATAAAATCTTGCTCCTTGTTTCGTTCTTGGAACGATCAGCAAACCGGCAAGATCTTTTTCCCATTGTCTAATGGTGCCAGACGGAACCATAATTTTTTTGGACACCTCTTTGATGGTGTATGCCTTCATGAATTGAGTGTCAGTCATCATGAACATTCCTTTCTGTTTTGGTTTATGAAAAATTAGATGTCCTATTAGAATTCAGCACGTACATTCCTTTTTTCCTGCATGGTGACAAAAGCTCTCAAAAGTAGTGGGGTTTCAGCATAACAACAAGAAATCATACAGGGTTCGCAACCCTGGCACTTAGGAAAATTATGATTTGTCGTGATGATTTCTTCATTTTGATTTACAATAGTCCATGTAGGCCAATATAAAGTTCAAGGGGGATAAAAGAGTACAAGAAGATTGTCGGAAAGTGATTGCCCTCAATACATAATTTAGGATCATTATCGAAATTTCATGCTTTTTGGAGGGGTAGAAATGTCTGAGGTTAAAGTTCGAATTGAGAAGGATTTTCTGGGTACGAAGGAAGTATTAGCCGATGCGTATTATGGGATCCAAACTTTAAGGGCGGTTGAAAACTTCCCGATAACAGGATACAGAATCCATAGTGAACTTATAAAGGCAATGGCCATGGTGAAAAAGGCAGCGGCACTTGCCAATATGGAAACAGGAAGGCTCTACGGCGGCCTGGGGGAGGTCATTGTAAAAGCTGCTGACGAAATTATCCAGGGGCAATGGCATGAGCAGTTCATCGTGGATCCAATTCAAGGAGGAGCAGGGACCTCCATCAACATGAACACGAATGAAGTTATTGCCAACCGTGCGCTGGAATTGCTTGGCGAGAAGAAAGGGGATTATTTCACACTAAGTCCCAACTCTCATGTAAACATGGCCCAGTCAACGAATGATGCATTTCCTACTGCAATGCACATATCTGTTCTGTCGCTTCTGGACAAGCTATTGGATACGATGCAAATCATGCGCGAAGTTTTTTCCCAGAAAGCAAGGGAATTTGATGCTGTCATTAAAATGGGCAGGACACACCTGCAGGACGCTGTTCCAATCCGTCTAGGCCAGGAATTTGAAGCCTATACAAGGGTAATCGAACGCGATATTGACAGAATAAAGCATACCCGCAGCCACCTGTTTGAAGTGAATATGGGAGCGACAGCTGTAGGGACCGGGCTTAATGCCAATCCTAAGTACATCAAAAATGTTGTCCGGCACCTTGCTGAAATCAGCGGGTATCCCTTAACCAATGCTGACCATTTAGTAGATGCGACACAAAATACCGATGCTTATACAACAGTCTCTGCTGCCTTGAAGGTTTGTATGATGAATATGTCTAAAATAGCCAATGACTTGCGACTGATGGCTTCCGGTCCACGAGTGGGCTTTAACGAGATTTTCCTTCCATCAAGGCAACCGGGCTCATCCATAATGCCGGGCAAGGTGAACCCGGTCATGCCTGAGGTTATCAACCAGGTTGCTTTCCAGGTTATCGGAAACGACCATACGATTTGTCTTGCTTCCGAAGCTGGTCAGCTTGAGTTGAATGTCATGGAACCAGTGCTTATTTTCAATTTGATCCAATCAATCAGCATCATGAACAATGGTTTTAAGGTGTTTACTGACCATTGTCTCGTTGGGATAGAAGCGAACAAAGAAAAACTTGAAAAGGATGTTGAGAGGAGTGTAGGCATCATTACTGCTGTCAATCCTCACCTTGGCTATGAAGCCGTTTCGAGAATAGCAAGAGAAGCAATCCTGACAGGAAAATCAGTAAGAGAATTGTGTCTTGCCTACGATGTCCTGACAGAAGAAGAGCTCGATTTGATCTTAAATCCATATGAAATGACAAACCCTGGAATTGCAGGAGAAGAGCTTTTAAATAAAGATTGAGTGCAAAAAGCCGTTGTCCGAAGACAACGGCTTTTGACGATTTAACTCCCAAAATTATTAAGTTCGGCTTTGCTGTTTGTTTGCTTTAACCGCATAGCCAAAGCGATTGTACCCATGAAAAATGTAGCTATTCCAGCACCGATCAGGACTCCAGAAACACCAATCCATTTTGCGAGCAGTGCACCGGCGGCGGGAGCGACTAGCATGGAGAATGTCTGCAGAGACATTGCCGCTGCTGAAACTCTTCCCATCATCTGCTTTGGGGTTTCCGACTGAAGGACATAACCATAGGGGACGCCTTCAGCAGAGGCGAGAATTCCAAGCAGGAACGCCCCGGACATCCAAAGCACCTTAGGCAATTCAAATAATCCCATCACACCTGTTCCGATTACAAGAATCAATAAACCGCTTATGACGGAGGCAGAAGCCATTATGTGAATCGGCTTATGTTTCCAGTCCGTCCACCTGCCGAGGAGAAGGGCGCCGACTACACTGCCAAAACCAACAGAGCTGACGAGCAAGCCAAACTCTTCCTGGACAAAACCTAGTTCCTGTGCAACAAAAATAAATAATCCATCGTATAGAAAAATTATGAAAAAGGCAATGGAGGAGAGGATTATTGCTGCTTTTAAAATGCTAGCAGAGAAGATATGATTTATTCCTTCAGAAAGCTCTTTAAAGTAAGATCCATTTTGAGGCTCTTGCAGGTTATCTTCTGTTTCAATTTTAGGCAATGTCAATAAAAGCACTATAGCAATCAAAAACCCTGCACCTTCAAAGACAAATGGGCTCCTGACGCCATATAGCGCAATCATTCCACCGCCTAAAGCAGGACCGACAATTTTCATTGTATTTACAGAAAGCTGACTTAAAGTAACAGCCTCAGGAAGCTCTTCCTCAGGAACCGTATGTCTGATTGCACTTTGCCTTGCAGGGTCATACAGGGCGGCAACAGCAGCCTTGAGGAATACAAACAGCAGCATGACGTACAGATTGGGTGCAAAAAACATCCCGGCGACAAACAGTATTCTTAACCATAGGCATGAAATCATGAAAATCTTTTTCGGAAGTTTGTCAACAAACACACTAGCAAGCGGTCCAATGATGACCCAGGGTATACCCATAACTATGATAACTGATGCGATTGCGGCCTCGCCCAGTCCCCAATGGTAAGCCACAATCACCTGTATTGCGATAAAATCAAGCCAATTCCCTAAGTCAGAAAATACCTGTGCGCCAAAAAGTGAACGATAAGCCTTATTTCTTAACGGTTTAAACATCCCCGTCTTCATGTCCAACCTCCTATTTGTCAGCTTTTAATGCAGATTCTCTCCGCGCAAGCTGTTTCTCACCTAATTTTTTAGGATCCTGCCCGACAGGCAGATTTTCATTCTTTATGGAAGCAAGGGCCTCTTGTATCCATTGAAGCTCGGCCTCGAGCTTTAATTCTGCGTATCGCATTGCCAGCATTCCAAGGCTGCTTATATAAGAAGTATTATTTTGCTTCCACTCCTTGACGTAATTTAAAATTTCCTGTGATTCCTTAGCTCTTGCTTGTAAATGGCCAGCCAGTATACTTAGATCCATTTCATCATGCCATGCACCGATTTTAATAAATAATTCATCCTTGATCGAAGGAGGCTCAGGACTTTTTTTTAACCAGATTTCTAACTCCTTCCATCCTTTTCCTGTCAGCTCGTAAAGCTTTTTCTTCCGGCCTTCTGTTTCAGATTCAATTACAGTTATAAAACCCTGTTCTACAAGCTTCTTGAGTTTTGGATACAGACTGCCGTAACTCATACCCCAGAAAAGTCCGGCTGCTTTATGCTCAAACTCAGCCTTGATATCATAACCGGTACTAGGACGGAAGCTAATCACTGCAAGAATCGAATGTTCAATTGACATGTTCATTACCCCTTAATAAATATATATCAAAGTGATATATCATTATGATATGTTATAAATATTTAAATGTCAAAAAAATGAAAACTGTTTTCTGGGTGGATTATTCGCTAATTTTTGTGCCAGTTTATTTAGGAAACATAGTAAGCGGAGGTGTCTTTATCGCATTATTTTATTGGAGAGCATCGGAAAACAAAAGGTGCAACCGGAAAATCAAATTTCATAGGCAAGCCTTCAAAAAAGGGTAGCATGGTAGGAAAAAAGGCGGATGTGCCTCGAACGGACGCCCTGCACCTAATAAGTCGCTATCCATAACTTAAACAAAATAAATGGAACCTCCAATGTGAGAGGTTCCATTTTTCATTAGGCCCTTTTGTAAACTTTGTTACGTTCATACCGATGCGAAAACAGCCTTCATTGCAATAAGCCAAGCGACTTCAAACCATTATAAATTCCTGAGGCAGTAACATCTGTCGTCCTATGCTTTGCATGCTGGAATAAGTCTGGATGGGCATTTCCCATGGCAAAGCCTTCTCCTGCAAAAGAAAGCATTTCTTTATCATTCATTCCGTCCCCGAAGGCAATAGAGCTTTCGCGTTCTATACCGAGTTTGTTTAACAAGAATTGAATGCCTGCACCTTTATTTACCGTATCACGAATGACATCAAAGCAATGCTGCATTCCCTCTACATTGACTTGTGACAAATGAATGCCATCATTGAACTGATATAGTGCGTCTCCATCATCTCCTGTAGTGATAATCGTCATGCCGAGAATATATTCGATGACATCCTCTGTAAAAAGATCATTCTGGCGCAAATGGAATTGCTGAAGGAAAGCTTTAACTAAATCGGAGTCAAGGTCAGTTAAAAAATTTTTTGAATCGGTATACAAGACAACCTCATGATTATTTTTTTTTGCTACCTCCAGGATGTATTTTACATCCTTAGTATCCATTGATTCGGCAAAAATCGTGTCCCCTTCATAAATGCCCAATGCACCGTTGTATCCTATATAGGAGGAGATGTGAAGTTCCTGCCCAAACTCTTTAATCTCATGAATCGGACGCCCGGTCGCCAGAACGACCTCAATATTTTGTTTCTTCATTTCATTGATGGCGACCTTAGTCGAATCCTCTATCGTATCATCAGGAGTTAAAATCGTTCCATCTATATCTAAGAATAATATTTTATACTTTGGCATAAGCTGTGCTCCTTAAATTGTTGTTATTATAGTGTGACATACCGAATTCATAGTTATCAAATATTTGATCAAACCCAATGCACCAGAGGCTTGTTTAATGAAAAAGGCAAGTGGGTAAACTTTTATTAAGAATACAGCGAAAGGAGACGATCCTAATGTTGTGGACTATAGCAGGAATATTGCTGGTGCTTTGGTTATTGGGGCTGGTTTTCGAAATCGCCGGCGGCATCATTCACATTCTGCTCGTAATCGGTTTAATCTTGATTGCATATAAAGCGATCAAAGGCCGAGCGACGGGATCATAATCTAATTGATTGGGCAGCGGCATTCGGTCGCTGCTTTTTCATTTTTTTTTAGACCCTGAGTCTTGTGGTACCCCAACAGAAAACTGCTCCTAGATATATTTCCTTCATAGGATATTAATAGTTTGCGCGCTAATATCAGTGCTTTACTAAATGTGCAGCTTAAAAAAAAGCCATTTTCTTTATTTTATAGTGGTCTTCATAATAGAATATAATACATACTAAAACAGGGAGAGTGGATGTCCAATAATGAATATAAACCAGATATCAAATAATTTATTGGGGCGGACACCCTCAATTTTGGGCCATGAACAGTTTATCAAATTCGCAGTTTTGCTGCCTTTAGTGGAAGTGAACGATGAAGTCCACATTTTATTTGAGGTGCGATCCCTGACGATGAGAAGACAGCCTGGAGAGGTTTGTTTTCCAGGAGGGAAGATAGAAAAGGGTGAGGATCCTCAAAAAGCAGCGGTCAGGGAAACCTCGGAAGAACTCGGCATAAAGGAAAGCGAGATCATCGATGTGTTTCCTTTGGATTATATGGTGTCTGCATTCGGCACAATCATCTATCCCTTTGCTGGAAGAATCAGTGATTTAAACGCCATCATTCCTAACGAAGCAGAAGTAGGGGAGGTATTTACTGTCCCTCTGTCCTTCTTTAAAAAAAACCAGCCCGACAGTTATAAGATCAACTTTCAAGTGGAACCAGAAGACGGATTTCCTTTTGATTTGATCATTGGCGGCGAGAATTACAATTGGCAGACAAGATCGATGGATGAATATTTCTATCGCTCGAATGGCAAGGTGATTTGGGGACTAACAGCCAGGGTGCTGACCCACTTTATTGAGCTGATGGAGCAGCATAATCTCAAAGATTAGGAGCGCATATCCTTGCGCTCTTTTTTCTGCCCATAAACCATTATCTTGATAAAACTGTTTAACAAACTCCCCGTGGTACTAGAAAGTGAATCGAAAAATCATATCCAATTCCATTTTTGTAAATAATTAAGAGGGAAATATTATTCTATGAATAATTTTATTGACAATTTACTACCAGTGACAAATCTCCTATTTACTTGAAAAAACAGAAATTAATAGGAAAAAAGGTTGCGATTGGTAGATTTATTATTTATAATTTTAAGATAATTATTCATAGAAAGTTGGTTAGAAAATGAAATTGTACATATCCGTGGACATGGAGGGGATTACTGGTCTGGTCGACCATACCCATGTGGACTCTTCTAAGCACAATTACGAACGAGGACGGAAAATCATGACGCAGGAAGCAAACTATGTGATTGAGAAAGCTTTTGAGACTGGCTGCCAGGAAGTCATCGTCAATGATAGCCACTCCAAGATGAACAACCTTTTAATAGAGGAACTTCATCCGGATACACAGTTGATTACCGGGGATGTAAAGCCCTATTCCATGGTCCAAGGGTTGGATGAGAGCTTTGGTGGAGCCGTTTTTGTCGGCTACCATGCAAGAGCTTCGATGAACGGAGTGATGTCGCATTCAATGATTTTTGGTGTTCGCCATATGTGGATCAATGATGTTCAAATAGGGGAGCTTGGATTCAACGCTTATGTAGCAGGTCATTATGGTGTACCTGTCATTATGGTCGCAGGGGACGATGGAGCTGCCCGTGAAGCAGAGGCATTAATTCCTAACATTACAACCGCCGTAGTTAAACAGTCAATTTCGAGGTCTGCAGCAAAATCTCTAACTCCAGTGAAAGCTGGTGAACTGCTCGCTGAAAAGACAGAGAAGGCTATTAAGAATCTGGATAAAATGAAACCGCTTACTCCTCCTGATAATCCTGTATTAAGAATTGAATTTGCCAACTATGGACAAGCAGAGTGGGCAAACTTGATGCCGGGTACAGAAATCGAAGAAGGGACCACGATTGTACGGTACCATGCTAAGGACATTCTTGAAGCCTATCAAGCTATGCTTGTGATGACAGAACTCGCAATGAGGACAGCATTTTCATAGAATGATTTTCCTCACCTCAAGAACTGACATAAAGACATGATAAGGATGTGAGTTAATGCTCCATTACATACTCAAACGACTGGGCTCGATGGCAGTGACCTTGCTGGTCATCATCACGCTGACCTTCTTCTTGATGCATTCAATTCCCGGTTCCCCTTTTAACGAGGAGCGGGCAACGAGCGAAGCCGTCCAAAAGAACCTTGAAAGTTTTTACCATTTGGATGAGCCTTTATACGTTCAATACTTTTTATACTTGAAATCGATTGCGACATTCGATTTCGGACCTTCTATTAAAAAATCCTCACAGACTGTAAACGAAATGCTTGGCAGGGGATTTCCTGTTTCATTCGAGTTGGGGATGATTACGCTGATCGTCGCTATTTTTTCTGGCATCCTCCTGGGAATCATTGCATCTCTCCGCCATAACGGCTTGATTGATTATCTAGCAATGACAGTAGCGGTAGTCGGTATTTCGGTTCCTAACTTTGTTATGGCCACCCTGCTGATCCAGCAGCTGGCTGTTACCTGGGAGATCCTTCCGGTTGCCACCTGGACAAGTCCAATGCATATGATCCTGCCGACTCTGGCACTCGCTACAGGGCCTATGGCAATCATCGCCCGCTTGACGAGATCCAGCATGCTTGAGGTTTTGACTCAAGACTACATACGGACAGCAAAGGCAAAAGGGCTGTCGCCTGTAAAAATCGTGTTCAAACATGCTTTAAAGAATGCATTATTGCCAGTTGTCACGATACTCGGCTCATTGGCGGCGAGCATACTTACAGGAACTTTCGTAATCGAAAAAATCTTTGCGATTCCAGGAATGGGCAAGTACTTTGTCGAAAGTATCAATCAACGTGACTATCCTGTCATAATGGGAACAACAATTTTTTACAGTACAGTTTTGATCATGATGCTTTTCCTTGTAGATCTCGCTTACGGCATCCTTGACCCAAGAATCAAGCTTCATAAAAAGGAGGGAAAATGATGGCTCTGCGAAAGCATCAGGAACCACCTGCAGTCTCGTCCATTCCTGACGACTGGTTTGTTCCTATTGAAAAAAGTGACTCGGAAGCAGAAGCTGTTGTCAGGCCAAGCCTGTCGTATTGGCAGGATGCATGGAGACGGCTCCTGAAAAACAAGCTGGCTATGATGGGATTATTCTTCTTATCTGTTCTCACCTTCATGGCGATTTTCGGGCCTATCATCTCTCCACACACTGTTGACCATCAGGATTTGGTCAATCAGAATCTTCCGCCGTCAAGTGAGCATTGGTTTGGAACCGATGAGCTCGGTCGAGATGTTTTTACCCGAACATGGTTTGGCGCGCGTATATCCTTATTTGTCGGCATAGCTGCTGCATTGATCGATTTTCTTATCGGGGTTATCTATGGCGGAATTGCCGGCTATAAAGGCGGCAGGACAGACCATTTCATGATGAGAATCATAGAGGTTCTATATGGCCTTCCATATTTGCTTGTTGTAATTTTAATCAGCGTAGTGATGGGTCCGAGCCTTGCAACGATCATTTTCGCCCTGACTATTACAGGATGGATAGGAATGGCGAGGATTGTCCGCGGCCAAGTCCTGCAGATCAAGAACTACGAATACGTTTTAGCATCTAAAACTTTCGGAACCAAAACCGGCAGGATCATCCGCAAAAATCTTCTCCCTAATACGATGGGGCCAATTATCGTTCAAATGACGCTTTCGGTTCCTTCGGCAATTTTTGCTGAAGCTTTCCTGAGCTTCCTTGGCCTGGGAATCCAAGCACCATTGGCCAGCTGGGGATCGATGGCAAGCGATGCATTGCCGGTCATTTTATCAGGTGACTGGTGGAGGCTGTTTTTCCCGGCATTCTTCATTTCATTGACAATGTTTTCGTTTAACGTATTAGGTGATGGGCTTCAGGATGCACTTGACCCGAAGCTAAGGAGGTAAGCACCATGGAAAAAGTACTGGAAGTAAAAGACCTTCATGTTTCATTCAAAACATACGGCGGCGAGGTAAAAGCTGTCCGTGGAGTAACTTTTGATTTACATAAAGGGGAAACCCTCGCGATTGTAGGCGAGTCTGGTTGTGGCAAGAGCGTAACTTCTCAAAGTATCATGAGACTGATTCCGGAACCGCCTGGAAAGTTTGATGGTGGTTCAATTCTCTTTAAAAACAAGGACCTGACAAAATTAAAGGATTCTGAGGTGCGAAAGATTCGCGGGTCAGATATTTCGATGATCTTCCAGGATCCGATGACTGCGCTGAATCCAACTCTGACAATTGGTGACCAGCTGACAGAGGGAATATTGCAGCATATGAAGCTTACAAATGAACAGGCAAAGAAAGTGGCGATTGAAATGCTTGACCTCGTCGGAATTCCAAGCCCACAAGTCCGGCTGAAGCAATACCCACATCAATTCAGCGGCGGGATGAGACAGAGGATAGTCATAGCTATGGCGCTGGTCTGCCAGCCGGAGGTGTTGATTGCAGACGAGCCGACAACAGCGCTTGACGTGACAATCCAGGCGCAGATTTTGGAATTGTTCCGTGATATTCAGACAAAAACAGGCGTCTCGATCATCCTGATCACTCATGATTTAGGGGTTGTTGCACAAGTCGCTGATCGAATCGCCGTCATGTATGCTGGTAAAATCGTCGAAACAGGTACAAGGAGAGAGATTTTTTACAATCCACAGCATCCGTATACGAAAGGGCTATTGAACTCTGTCCCACGTTTGGATGTTGACGGTGCTGAGCTAATACCGATTGGCGGGACACCGCCAGATTTATTCTCTCCACCAGTTGGGTGTCCGTTTACAGCCCGCTGCCCATTTGCAATGGAGGTTTGTGACAAAGTTTATCCAGCAGGAACAAAGCTTTCCAATAGCCACGGTGTTGACTGCTGGCTTCAGGATGAGCGAGCACAAAAACTGCTCGCAAGCAGGTAATGTTCAATCAGGCTATTGCCTTTTTGATATATATATCAGACCAACTTAAGGGGGAAACAGAGTGAAGAAATTATTAACCATGCTAATGGCAACATTGCTTGTGTTCACAATGGCGGCTTGTACTGCAACTGACAACACAGGCAAAGAAACAGACGGAAAAGACAATGGTGAAAAAGGCGAGGAAAAGGTTCTTTACCTCAACAACGGACAGGAACCAACATCCTTTGACCCGCCAATCGGTTTCGACTCAGCATCATGGAACGCTTTGAACAATCTGATGGAAGGTCTTACACGTCTAGGAAAAGACCATCAGCCAGAAGCGGCAACTGCAGAAAAGTGGGATGTATCTGAAGATGGTAAGACATACACATTCCACATCCGTGAAGAGGCAAAATGGTCCAATGGTGACGATGTCACAGCAAATGATTTCGTATTTGCATGGAAGCGACTATTAGATCCGGCAACGGGTTCAGCAGCTGCTTTCCTTGGGTACTTCATTGAAGGCGGAGAGGAATTTAACAGCGGAGATGGTTCTGCTGACAACGTAAAAGTAAAAGCGGTTGACGACAAGACTTTTGAAGTTACTTTAACAAGCCCGCAGGCATATTTCTTAAGTGTCATTGCAAATCCGGCATTTTTCCCGATCAATGAAAATGTTGCGAAGGAAAATCCGGAATGGTTTTCTGAAGCTGAATCATTCGTGGGAAATGGACCATTTAACCTTGCTAGCTGGGAGCATGACACAAAATTCGTCATGAAAAAGAACGATCAGTATTGGGACGCGGAAAACGTAAATCTTGATCGTGTCGAATGGGCAATCGTGGATGACACAAACACTGAGTATCAAATGTATCAAGCTGGGGATTTGGATGTTTCCGATGTACCTGCTGAATTAAGTGATAAGTTATTCGAAGAAGGAAAGGTACAGGTTGAAGATCAGGCAGGAGATTATTTCTACCGCTTCAATGTAACAAAAGAACCGTTTCAGAACGTGAATATCCGTAAAGCATTCGCACTTGCTGTTGACCAGCAAAAGATCGTTGACTTTGTTACAAAGAACAAAGAAAAAGCTGCTTATGGATTTGTTTCTCCGGGATTCCAGGATCCGTCAGGCAAGGATTTCCGTGAAGTAAACGGAGATTTCAACAAAACAGATGTAGAAGAAGCAAAAGCACTGTTAAAGAAGGGAATGGCAGAAGAAGGTTACACTGAACTTCCAGAAGTAACCCTTACGTACAGCACTAGTGATGTCCATAAGAAAATCGCTGAAGCATTGCAGCAAATGTTCAAAGAAAACCTTGGCGTAGAAGTAAAGCTTGCGAACATGGAATGGAACGTTTTCGCGGAAGAACAGAAAGCACTGAAGCACCAGCTTTCACGCAGTTCATTCCTTGCTGACTATGCTGACCCAATCAACTTCCTGGAAAACTTCCAGACTGGACACTCCATGAACCGTACTGGCTGGGGCAATCCGAAGTATGATGAGTTGATTCAACAAGCAAAGAATGAATCTGACGAAGCAAAGCGTTTTGACTTAATGTATCAGGCAGAGAAGATTTTGTTTGAAGAAGCACCAATATTCACTGTTCACTACTATAACCAGGTTTATCTTCAAAATGAAGCGGTTAGCGGTGTTGTACGCCACCCAGTAGGATACCTTGAACTTAAATGGGCAGATAAGAATTAATCATTCTAAGAAAGAGGTGTTCATCTTGGAACACCTCTTTTTTTACTAGTACATACTCTTCAATAATATTTTATTTATAACATAAGATTATATTTTGGGGCAAAGCAGAGCGGTTGCTTTTACCTAAAAGATCCGGAGGACTGATTTTGGGGCAAAGTAGTGCATCTGCTTTTACTCAAAATGGTCAGGGAACTGAATTTAGGGCAAAGCAGTGCGTCTGTTTTTACCCAAAATTATCCAGTAACTAAATTTCGGACAGAGCAGGGTTTTTGACTTTATCCGTTGCGTCCATGAAGTAGGCAATAAAATAATTATGTCTACTTCAAAAAATGATAATATTAGGGAGTCGATTGAAATGACAATGAAGGCCGATCGTCTAAAAAAAGGGGATACCGTGGCAGTCATAGCACCAGCGAGTCCTCCTAATAAAGAAAACCTTAAGCGAGGCTTAAAATTCGTCGAAGATTTAGGCCTCAATTATAAATTAGGGAAATCATTGTATGCTGAATATGGTTATCTAGCCGGCAATGATGAGGATAGATTAGCCGATCTGCATGAAATGTTCATTGATGAGGAAGTAAAAGGAATAATTTGTGCTGGCGGCGGATATGGCACTGCTCGTATTGCAGCAGCTATAGATTATGAAGTAATCAAAAATAATCCTAAAATATTCTGGGGATACAGTGATATTACATTCCTGCACACTGCAATCAGGCAAGAGACAGGACTGGTAACTTTCCATGGTCCAATGCTTGCTTCAGATATTGGCAAAGAAGAGGCCAATCAAATTTCCAAGGATACATTCCAACAATTGTTTGCCTCGACAGACTTGAATTATAGTTCAACCATTTCACAGATAGAAGAACTGGTTCACGGATCGGCCGAAGGTTCATTGGTTGGCGGAAACCTCTCGCTTCTTTCAAGCACTATGGGCACAGCATTTGAAATTGATACAGAAGGTAAGATTCTGCTTATTGAAGACATTAATGAAGAACCACGGGCTGTAGACCGGATGCTGAATCAGCTGTATATGGCTGGCAAGCTGCAGGAATCAGCGGGGATCATTATTGGAGACTTTAATAACTGCGTGCCAGATAGAGAGCTGTCTTTAACCCTGGAAGAAGTAATTGACCATTACATTAAACTTGCAGGCAGGCCGGCACTCAGAGGGTTCAAAATGGGGCATTGCTCCCCGCACATTGGAGTACCACTCGGGGCGGTTGCCCGCATGAATACCGAAGAAAAAACGCTTTTTGTCGAGAGCGGGATCAAATAGAACCAAAGGAGATAGAGTGATGATTATTGAAAAAATCGAGACATTCCGAAATGCTGTCCCTTTGAAAAAGCCATTTAAAACCGCACTCCGTACAGTCACTGTAGCTGAAGCAATTTTTGTGAAAATCACCTGTGATAACGGGATTGCAGGCTGGGGAGAAGCACCGCCTACATTGGTTATTACAGGGGACAGTCTCGTAAGTATTGAGGGTGCAATAAATGACGTGATCGGACCGTTCTTATTAAAAAAGAATCTATTGAACTATGAAGCTATATTCCAGGGTTTAAGAACGATCCTTGTTAACAATACTAGCGCAAAGGCAGCCGTTGATATGGCACTATATGACTGTATCTCGCAAAATTGCAGCCTTCCGCTCTATCAATTCCTTGGAGGCTACAGAAACGAAATAGAAACTGATTTTACCGTAAGTGTCAACAGTCCTGATGAGATGGGCGAAGATGCTATTAATTATGTAAGCAATGGATTCAATGTACTTAAGGTTAAGGTAGGAATTGGTGATATCGCAACTGACATTGCGAGGATTCAGGAAATCCGCCGCAAGATTGGAAAAGATATTAAAATTCGGCTTGATGCGAACCAGGGATGGAAACCGAAGGATGCAGTCAGGGCGATCCGAAAAATGGAGGACCTTGGACTTGATATCGAGCTGGTTGAACAGCCAGTTAAAGCAGAAGACCTGGATGGTTTAAAGCAGGTAACTGATTCAGTAGATACATTAATAATGGCTGATGAAAGTGTATTTTCACCTAAACAGGCATTTGAGGTGATCAGCAGGAGAAGCGCAGACCTAATTAATATTAAATTAATGAAGTCTGGCGGAATTTATCAAGCACAAATGATTAACCAAATGGCTGAAACTGCTGGGATTGAATGCATGGTTGGCAGCATGATTGAAACTAGGCTGGGGATAACAGCTGCTGCCCACTTTGCTGCAAGCAAGAAAAACATCACACGTTTTGATTTTGATGCGCCATTAATGCTTGCAAAAGAAGCTGTTTCAGGCGGAATAAAGTATAATGGTAGAAAAATTACACTTCCGGACCAGCCAGGTCTTGGTATAGAACAGGTTCTTTCAGAAGGAGGAGATTACAATGGAAAGCAATAATATTTGGCTCGTCAATGTCCCTGTGGCGACTTTGTGGACTTCCCATGATTCAGCGAGGGAAATCGACATGAACGCAATTTCCGGTACCCTGAATATCGAAAAATGGCTTGAAGAACTTACATATGAGCCACGACTCCAATTGTGCGATGATAATTTGGTTCAATCACAGGTCTTATTTGGACACGAGGTTTTAATTATTGATGAAGTGGATGAATGGGCACATGTGGTTGTCCCTGAACAGCCTTCCGGAAAAGACGGACGGGGATATCCTGGCTGGATTCCCAAAGACCAGCTGATACAGCAATCAGATTGGTATATCAAGCAAGGGCCTGTTGCGGTTATTACTAGTAAAAAAGCTTTGCTTTATTCAGAAAAAAATGAAAAGCTCATGGAACTAAGCTACCAAACGATTTTGCCTGTGGTGGAGGATATCGTCGACCGGATTCGCGTTAAGACCCCGACAGGAATAGGTATCCTAAGGGCAGAAGATGTTTCGGTCTTTCCTTCAGAAAAAGAAATCCCTAAAAGGAATGGGGCAGCAATCGTCGCTGCTGGAGAACAATTCCTTGGATTACCCTATCTCTGGGGCGGCATGAGCAGCTACGGGTATGATTGCTCCGGTTTTAGCTATAACATGTGTCTCGCCAATGGTTACATCATACCTAGGGATGCCCATGAACAGGCCGCCGCTGGTGAAGAAGTCGATTTATCCGACATTCAGCCAGGTGATTTTCTTTTCTTCGCCTATGAGGAAGGAAAGGGCAGCATTCATCACGTCGGCATCTATTATGGAGACGGCAAACTTCTCCACTCACCAAACACTGGTAAGAATATCGAGATCATTTCTCTAAAAGGAACAGTTTACGAAAAAGAACTCTGTGCAGCGAGACGCTACTGGATTGATACGGAGGAATAATTATGGAAAATGAAGTTTTATTAAGTGTAAGAGATTTAAAGAAGCATTTCACTATGGGTAAAAATGAAATCCTTAAAGCAGTTGATGGCATTTCATTCGATATTTATAAAGGCGAGACCTTTGGCCTTGTTGGGGAATCTGGATGCGGCAAATCCACTGCCGGAAGAACAATGATTGGACTTTATGACCGGACAGATGGAGAAGTTGTTTTCAACGGCAAAGACGTGCATTCGCTTTCGGAAAAAGAGAAATTCCAGTTCCATAAGCAGATGCAGATGATTTTCCAGGATCCATATGCTTCATTAAATCCGCGTTCTACGGTAAAGGAAATCATATCTGAACCGATGGAAGTCCATGGACTGTTTCCAAACCAAAAAGAACGCTTGGAACGAATTTATCAGCTCTTGGAAGATGTAGGATTGAATCGTGATCATGCTAACCGTTATCCCCATGAATTTAGCGGTGGGCAGCGACAGAGAATTGGAATTGCAAGGGCACTTGCACTTGATCCTGATTTTATCATTGCAGATGAGCCTATTTCCGCACTTGATGTATCAGTCCAGGCACAAGTCGTAAACCTGCTGAAGCAACTACAAGAAGAAAAGGGATTAACTTATCTGTTCATTGCTCACGACCTTTCAATGGTTAAGCAAATCAGCAACCGTATTGGTGTTATGTATCTTGGTCATATCGTCGAGCTCACAGCAAGTAACCAGCTTTACAATAAACCGCTGCATCCATATACTCAGGCCTTGCTATCTGCTATACCAATACCAGATCCTGATGTGGAAGATAAGCGGGAGCGTATCATCCTGCAGGGAGAACTGCCAAGTCCAATGGATCCGCCGAGCGGCTGTGTATTCAGAACCAGATGCCAGCACGCCATGGACATATGCGCCCAGAAGAAACCAGTGTGGCAGGAAATTGATAAAGACCATTATGTTGCCTGTCATTTATATGACGAACATTTAGATGAAAAAAATAAAAATGAAATGCTTGTCAATATCAGATAAGGAATAGAAAACCCATGAACATTGAAGAATTAAGAGATAAACTATCAAAAGAACTCGCTAGCTGCAAAGGCCGGGCGAGTTTGTTTTTGGAAATTGAAGGATTAACTATAGAATTTAACAGCAATGTAGTTTACCAGTCTGCTAGTTTGATAAAACTTCCGATATTATTCGAGGCTTTGAGACAGATTGAAGCAGGTAAGCTGCAAAAAGACAGTCTCGTGACCATTCGAGAAAGTGACAAAATTGGTGACACGGGAGTTCTTCAGGCTATGAAAGTCAAGCAGCTGCCAGTCGAGGATTTGTTGTCACTTATGATCATTGTGTCGGATAATTCGGCTACTAATCTATTGATTGATTTAATAGGGGTAAATTCAATTAATTCGACTATGTCCAGGATTGGAATGAAGAACTCTATATTGCAGCGAAAAATGTTGGATTTCCAAGCCATTCAATCCAGCAGTGATAACTTTACATCCGCAGCTGATATCGCATTATGCCTGAAAGAAGCTGTTGCTGGCAGGTTAATAAATAAACACTCCAGAGAGACGTTTCATTCGTTTCTCAACCAACAACAATTTAAAGAAAAGCTTCCAGTTTATATGGATGATACTCTATTAAAAATCGGGAATAAGACCGGGGAACTTCCCGGTGTCGAACACGATTGCGGTATTATAACCTATGGGAAGAAGCAGGCATTTATTGTTGTTTTGATTGATAGCCTTTCAGATCCGGAATCAGGAAAATCGACAATCCGACAGGTCGGGAAGCACATAAACAGCTTTATAGAAGGTGTTTCGACAGTATCTGACCATTTTTGCTAGCTTTCGATAACAATATGATATCAACTGCTAGCAATTTAATATCGTATCTTTAATGGAGTATTATGGATTGAATTCTCTTAAATAAAATGGGTTTCGTTGAAACAGCCAACTCCACCGTCCGGGACGATGGAGTTGGTTGCTTTTTTACACTGCTTTTTTCATTAATTTAGCTTTTTCTTGATCAACACTATATTTTAGGGACCATAGTAAGAAAAAGGTTCCGGCAGCTATATACATGATTCCGCCAAACATGCCCACCAATCTTGGATTAAGCCATTCCAGGGCTATGCCGGTAAAGAACATTGAGACACCGATGAAAGTATTCGATAACATGCTTGTAAGGCCAAAGTACATTCCATGCCATTTTGAAGGAATTGTCTCCATTGCTATCGTGTCAAGAAGTGTGTTGCCGATCCCGCTGAATACTGCAGTCATGCCAAATAGAACAGCGGCCAACCAGAAAGCTTTGGTCTGGCTTATCGTCGTTAAAAACAACCCTTCGCCTATGATGCATATGAACGAAAATAATAAAAACCTCTTTTTTATCATCTTCGTTAATAATGGACTGATAATTAAGCCCAGACCAAGAACACTGTAAAAGATGCCCACTCCCAAGTCAGCTTTTTCAAACGTTTCTACGGCATACACGCTTAATAAAACATTCTCAATCCCATTAATCAACGGGATGATAAGCTCAAACATCATCAACATAAACAGGAAGGATGAAGCCGCAATAACAGGCAGTAATTCACTGTACTTTTCATGATTTGGTTTACTGATTAATTCATTTTCATTCTTGCCATCAAGTGAAGGCAAGGTCGATAAAATCCAGCCTGCGACAAGAAAGGAGACTATATTAAGTAGAAATGCTGCTTTTGCCCCTAGAAAGTATGAGACAATCCCACCACTTAACGCTCCTATAACTAAAACAAATCCCATTAAAACCTGTTCCCAACCGTTAATTTCTTTTAGTGATTTTGAGGAAACTATGGCTGGGATGCTGGACTTCCTAATCGGTGAGTAGATAGCTTCTCCTGAGGCCAGCAGGAAGGATGCGGCATAAACAATCCACATTTCAGCCGGAGAGTTGACGGTAAGAAAAGACAAGGCTATAACCGCTCTTGATAAGTCCGTAAAGATCATAATTCTTTTTCTTCCGAACTTCCTTGCAATGGAGCTACTCAAAGTGCTAAAGAATAAAAATGGAATCATCCTGAGAGCCATTGTAATTCCGACTGACAGGCCAGAACCAGTCATTTGCAGTATTAAAGCCAGCAGTGCAACCTGGCTGAACCGGTCACCAATTCCATTGATGATCCCAGCGAGGAATAGTTTGCGGTAGGATTTTTCAAAGGTGAATGTTTTGAACATAGTACCCTCCATTACGGTTATCTAATTAGAATTTAATCTAATTAGATTGTATTCTAATTTACTGGGAAAAGGAACAAATTTTTTAATGTAAAAAAACCATGACTCAAGTTAGGTATTTCTAAAATTCTTGCCTAAGTTTACATAAAAATATATTCATAAAAAGCAAAATGCTATATAATGATTTTCGTATTTCCGAAAATTTGAATTCAAGATGAAAAATGTTTATTGATACAGGGGGAATGATGGATGAAAATGAGAGTTTCCGCAGTCCAATACCATCTTCACACGATCAGGTCGTTCGAAGAGTTTGCTCAGCAATGTGAGCATTATGTAAAAACAGCACAGGAGTATGGTTCAGAGTTCGTTTTATTTCCTGAGTTCTTTACTACTCAATTATTATCAATCGGCAGTGAGCAGGGTACGAGGCTGACCATCAATGAGCTCCCCGGTTTTACCGAACAATATCGAAACCTTTTCCAGAATTTCGCATTGAAAACAGGTATGCACATCATTGGCGGAACACATGTCGTTGCTCGGGAAGGCAAGCTCTATAATGTCGCGCACATGTTTTACCCTGATGGAAGGATTGTCGAGCAGGCAAAACTTCATATCACACCTACTGAGGTAAATGAATGGAATATGAGTGCTGGGGAAGATTTCAGGGTATTTGATACAAAAAAGGGACGAATAGCTCTACTGACTTGCTATGATATTGAGTTTCCTGAAATCGTAAGGATGGCTAAAGCAAAAGGTGCAGATGTTATTTTCGTTCCATCTTGTACAGATGACCGTCACGGTTTCCACCGTGTACGATACACAAGTCATGCACGAGCTATAGAAAACCAGATTTATGTGGTTTTGACAGGAACAGTAGGAGCACTGCCGACTGTTGATTTCATGCGAGCTAACTTTGGTCAGGCGGCAGTCATAACGCCGAATGATATACCATTTCCTCCTAAAGGACTTCAAGTTGAAGGTGAGCTTAATAATGATATGATTGTCACAGCAGACCTTGATTTGGAGCTATTGTACGAAGTACGCGAACGAGGTTCTGTCACTACATGGCGTGACCGCCGGACGGACCTTTATCCAGACTGGGAACAAGCAGAAAAAATTTAAAACGATAAGGAGCACTCTACATGGAATACATCCGCGTTAACAGTATTGATGATCCACTCTTTGCAAAGCTCCATAATTTAATGAAGGAAGTTTTCCCTCCGGAGGAAGTATTGGAGTTTGATTTATGGAAAGGACCACTCGAAGATCCAGGCATTAGGGTTTTTGTTGCTGTACATGAGAATGAAGTGGTCGGAGTGACCGAATACCGCTATTATCCTGACTGGAATATAGCGATGACTGACTTTACCATTGTCGGAAAACCTGGACTAAGTCTTGGGAGATTCCTTGCAAATAAAAGAATGGAAGACCTGCAGAAACTCGCTGGTGAACAAGGGGTAGAATTGTTTGGGATGTTCGCAGAAATTTATGATCCGTACCGTAAGATAGATCATGATTTTGGCAATGTAAAAACGATGGACCCGTTTGTAAGGCGCGAAGTATTATCTCACCTTGGGTATAAGCGTCTGGATATGGAATACGTACATCCATCATGGGAAAATGACGGAGAATCAGTAGAGGGACTTGATTTATGCTTTATGCCGACTGATGAGAATACGCATGAACTACCTGCAGCGTTAATTACTGATTTCCTAACCACTTATTATTCCGTTCTCGAACAGAAACCAGAGAAGTGGAATAAGATGGTGGATCAGCTGAATAATAAAAAAAATGTGGCATTGTTGCCAATATAATGTAATGGCCAGCAGTAATCTTTTACTGCTGGTTTTTTGTGCGCCAAATCGTCTGCCGTCTTATTTAAAGAGTCGCATGATTTGTTTTCAATCATAAAGTTTTCTATAATTAACCCTTGACTACATAATTGAAAGGAGTCATCTTATGCAATCTTTAAAAGGGAAAACAGCGCTGATAACGGGTGCTGGCAGAGGTATCGGCCGGGCTGCTGCAATTGCTCTGGCGAAAGAAGGCGTTAATATTGGCATGATTGGGCTAACACTTGCCAATCTGGAGAAGGTTACAACTGAACTTGAGGAATATGGGGTAAATGTTTCAGGAGCTGTAGCGGATGTATCTGATATGGAATCTGTACAGCATGCTGTCGAGCATGTAACAGAAGAACTCGGTCCTATAGATATCCTGATTAACAATGCAGGAATCGCTAAATTTGGCGGCTTTCTTGATTTGGAGCCACAAGAATGGGAAAAAATTATCCAGGTCAATTTGATGGGCACATATAATGTGACTCGTGCTGTCTTGCCAGGAATGATAGAGCGAAAAACAGGTGACATCATCAATGTTGCTTCCACAGCTGGGCAAAAGGGAGCGCCGGTAACAAGTGCATATAGCGCATCAAAATTCGGAGTGCTCGGGTTGACTGAATCGTTAATGCTTGAAGTTCGAAAGTATAACATTCGGGTCAGCGCACTTACACCAAGTACAGTAGCTACTGACCTTGCCATTGAGTCGAACTTAACAGATGGCAATCCGGAAAAAGTCATGCAGCCAGAAGATCTTGCTGAGTTAATGGTAGCGCAGCTAAAATTGAACCGCCGTGTTTTCATCAAAACAGCTGGAATGTGGTCTACAAATCCATAATCAATAGGAGGATAGAACTAACAAAGGTTTTATCCTCTTTTTTATTTTTCAGCAAATCCAAACAAAACCTGAAGTGTCCTCCTGGAAAATACACTAGAGATCGCTAATAGTACCTGCTGCTAATTAGGTGGTGAAATAGCGCTAATACATGCTGTCCCAGCCTCCCAATCGGCTATTATTATATTAAAAAACGATACTATTATTTTGGTATAACTTAAGAAAAGCAACAAAAAAACGGCCTAAGCCGTTTTAAAAAGCATACTGGAATATCCCATAATAAAGGGGCAGTACAAATATCAATCCACTCAGTTTAGCTGCAAGCGGCATTGGTTCTTCCTCTTCTTCCAGGCCAAAATCCCCTGCATAACGTTCCGCAAAGAATATTGTAAATATCACATCCCAAAGAAGACCGAAGACGAAGACGATTTTCCATACTAGAGGGGTTAGCATTTCTGTTTCAGTCACATATCCAAATAAACCAAACCAAGTGATGATTGAAATGACAAAATCCAGCCTGGTGACATTGTTTTTATATTTACCCTTGATCAAAAACCAAATTGCCGTCGTGCCCATAAACCCTAAATACATTAACCAAAAAAAATCAGCCATCTTTTTTAACCTCGTAATCTTTTAATTAGTTTCTTACCAAATTGTTTTAACCTTCCTGATTCTGAACCTGATAAGTCAAAACAGAATTGAAGAAAGAAGTCGCTTTGTGCAAGAAAAGCAACCTTTTAACACCTTCACTATTATAAATGCGCACGAGCAATGTTGGAATAGAAATTTGTCGAAAAATCACTTTTGCTTTTTTTATCTAGATTATTGAATTATTTTATAAAAGGTGTAAAATTACACTAAATGGTTCATGTTGGATTAAAGAGGAAATGGGGGATAAAAATGGAACATGCTCCTAAAGAGGAAAGACGCAGGATTTTCCGTAATGAGCTCTATAATTTAAAAGAATTAGGTTATGTTTCTCGAGAGGAATACAAAAGTGTATCAGAAGCCCATAATGAATATTTCTTTGATTTACTGGAAAAAGAACGACAGGAAAAAGAGGCAGCCAGCAACAGGAAGAATGATTCTATAGCCTTTGGACCTGAAAGCCAAAAAGAGGTTCAGTCATCAGCAAGCATGGCGGTGAAGGAGAATCAAATACAACAGCCTAAACCACGTCCAATAAAAGTCAGACCCAGGAAATCAGCAGAAGAAATTCGTGAACGGAATATTTCCTGGTCATTGAATATCGGTGTCATCATGCTTTTGATTGGAGGTTTGTTTGTAGCAACAAGCAACTGGGAAACGATGACTCCATGGATGAAGGCTGGGTCAATCGCACTTGTTTCGGCTTTATTTTACGGTATTGCCTATATTAGCTACAAGATCATAAAAATAGATAAGACGGCCTTTGCATTTGTAGTCCTTGGCAGCCTTTTCCTGCCAATCTTCACCTTATCACTAGGCTGGTTTGAATTGCTCGGTCCTTATTTATCGTTCCATGGTGAAGGCCGATTCATATTAGGGGCAATCAGCAGTTCAGTTTTGATCCCGATATATGCGTTTCTAGCCAATAGGATGTCTTCCAGGTTATTTGTGTGGTTTACGTTTATTACGACATCCATTGCCGCAGCATACCTGTTGAGAGCGATTGGATTGCAAACAGACGGATTTTACCTTGGCCTGATTATTTTCAATACACTTTTGATTGCAGCCTATCATCAGCTTAAAAAGAATGGTAAGCTGCCACTTTTTACAAAGGAACTTGCCCTTTATTCACAGGCCAACATAGTGTTATCTACCTTACTAATGCTTTTCTTTTATGACAATCATGTTTTCAATGGCTTTAATTTGATTTTGACAGCTATTGTCTATCTTTCGATGATTTTTGTAAATGGCCATAAAGAGTATCATTTTGTTTTCAGCGCTATATTCATATATGGTGCATATCAAATTCTTGAAAATTGGCGATTTACAGAGGTAAGCATACTAGGTTACGCACTACTTGGATTAGTGTTTCTGTTCGTACCAAGGTTCATGGATGAGAGATACGCCTTGAAAAAAGCTTTTCAAATTACTAGTGCTGTTGTATCAGGTCTTGCATTTTTATACATCACGGCTGAAGGGATGATGATTCAAACAGAAAACCCATCCTTTATTCTTATGGCAGCTTACCTGATCATTTCAGCCAACTTCATTTATCTTGCGAATACCAATGGAAATATCATTTTCAAATATTTAAGTCCGGTTTTTCTTGCATCTGCCATGTTTGAAGCCATCTTGCAGATTGGGAAATGGCTAGGTTTCGAAAGCCTGGTTTTGCCAAGTTATTTGATTGGATTCTTACTCTTCATACTTGCAGGCTGGCTGCTTAAGCTTAAATATCTTCAAGTCATTAAAACCAGCTCGCGGGATGTCGGAATGGTGATCATGCTTTCCATGATTCTTGTTACGTTTTTCATGTTGAACTGGTGGGAGCTGGCACTGATGTTCTTCCTTACCAGCTATACTTTTTATGTCATGTTGAAAATTGACAGAAGGGCGATATTGCTGTTGATTGCTCAATGGGCAGCACCCATCTCACTCGGTATGTCAGCCGCTGCGTTCGGGGAGGAAATACGGATAAATTCTAGCATTTATAGCGATTTTATTGGAATGCCCGGAAATTTCGCGCTCGCGGGAGTCCTGTTATTAGGTTCCGGTGTTGTCCTTGGCAAAACTAGGGAAACCATCCTTTCAGAAAATGCATTTTTCAGTGCACATGGTTTCTATGCAGCAGGACTGTTTTACACATTCACGTCTTCGATACCAAATATATATGGTGAATCAATCATTTGGTTTGGTGGAATCTTGATGTCTCTCTTGCTTTACAAGATGACAAAGGAATCCCTGGTTGGATTTATATCAGGTGTAGTCAGCCTTGCCTGGTACCTAATCACAGTGGACTCTATTAATGAAGAGATATTTAATTTTAGTACAACAATTGAGTCTTTACTCATTCCTGGAGGCGGATGGTTATTGCTGGTGGCAGCGGCTTTACTTTTTCAAAAGCGAAGAGGGCTTGCAGTCGCTTATTCATGGATTGCCCATGTCTATCTCGCTCCAATAATGGCAGTTGCGTTTATCATCTACGGTGAGGAATCGACCTTTAGCTACCTGATTGCAGCAGGAGTTTATGCAGCGAGTATTTTCTTTGTAAAAAAGGAATGGAAAGTGAAATCACTATTATACGGGGCATTCACTACGTTGTTCTTAGCGATCAAGACAGGGATCGGTTATTTTACGGAAACAGATTCAGGCCACTACGCCTTCCTGATGACAAGTATTTTGTTGTTTGTATTCTGGGTATTGTCATCCACAAATTACAAACAAAGAACTTTATATTACCTTGTTCCGATTTCGATGTTAGGAGTAGCAAGCTTCCTGGCAGCATATCCATACAGCTGGCTGCTTTTCGGAATAACAATTGGTTATGCAGCAGCGATATTGGCTTTACTTCATAGAGTGAAATGGGATTTAGCTGCGTTGATCCCATTATTAATGATCTTTAACGGCACAATCCAAATCTTGTTCCAGGCACAGCTTCATGAGTATTGGGATATAGCTATTCTTTCAGGATCTGGAATTTTGCTTATTTTTTCAGGCAGAAGGAAATATAAGAACCTCTGGGAAAGAGGAGGCAATTTTGGATTGCAAAGCCTGGATGCTTATTCATTAGTTGGATTCTTGTTCATTGTTTCCGTAGCACTAATGAATGGCGAAACCTTCTGGGCGCTCATTATCCATGGACTCTTTCTATCAGCAGGGATATGGCTGCAGAGGAACAGGGTTCATGGTAGAGGAGAAAGTGTAATTCTTTTTATCACAGGTGCGTACCTGCTGGTTCCTTATTATGCAGCCGTAGAGCAGATTACAATCCCTGCCTTATTGGAAAGGGAAGTATATGTACTTCCGTTCGTGGCTCTTGCGATTTTTGTACGGTCTATTTTCAAAGAGAGAAGCAAACAAATCACCAGCTATATCCAATGGGCAGTATTGATTATGGTCTCGCTTTTGCTCATTCAGGATGGCCTGGAAAGTAATACGGTTTATGATGCCCTGATTCTTGGGTCGCTGTCACTTATTTCAATGCTAGCCGGTATGTGGCTGAGAGTAAAAGCTTATTTCTTTGTTGGAGCGGGAGTTTTACTTCTCAATGTGCTCCTGCAAACCCGTCCATTCTGGGGAAATCTCCCTTGGTGGGGTTACCTCTTGATCGCCGGTTCGATCCTAATCAGTGTTGCCAGCTTCAATGAGTGGAATAAACAAAAAGGAGCTAGAGGGGAGAAAACTTTCCTAGCAAAGTTAAAAGAAAGCTTACTCATGAAAATGAAAAACTGGAATTAATAGAAGCTGGCAAAGGGAAAACAGTCAATCCTTTGCCGGCTTTTTATTTTAGGAAAGGATAAGTTAGAAAGTTTATAAGGTGCATTTAGATAAGATTTCTGTTAACATTCATAAAAATGAGGGTATCACATCAGCTAAGGAGGTTATGAAATGAGGGATGTAACACTTTTGGACATATTTGAACATCATATAGCCCAGAAATACTTGAAGCGTTCTGGAATGGCCCACGCGATTGCGGTTGCTTACCACGCATTCCATCTTGCCAGGGAGCATAAGGTAGATGTTGATATGGCAGCGAAAGCCGGTTTCCTCCATGATATCGGCCATTTCACCTGGTACAGGAATGGCAAGTGGGACTATGAACTATACCGGAAGAACGATATCCATCCTATAAAAGGAGCAGAAAGAGCACATAAGCTCCTGATCCGACTGGGAGAAAACCCCGTACAGGCGAAAGCCACTTCACTAGCAATCCTATTCCACACTGATTCTTTTTTGCCTTCAAATGATATTGTCCGTACGCCGCTTCAGCAGGTAGTGAAATGGGCAGATGAAAAAGACGAAGAAGAAGGCGGAAAGCACCATTACAGGAAAATAGAACATGAGCGAGCTAAGAAAAGCATTATCAGGCTTGATAAAATGATTGATGAAAAGCTTATGAACGGAGAAATTGGGGGAGGAACACAATTGCCTTCTTAAATGCAATAAGGGCATCGGTATTGTCCCGATGCCCTTACAAATTGCCGAACCTGGCTGTTTATTTAACGGCTGCCAGGGAAATTTCCTTCTATTGTCGCATTAAAGTCTTTAGTAAGCCCCACAATTGGTCTTCCGCTTTGAAGCTGCTCTTTATAGTCTGTCATACTGACAACAAATTTCGCATTGGATGATACATAAACATCTGTAATTGACTCATCGGTGACTTTGATCTGTTGCGAAATCTTTTCCTTTAAATCACCTGGAACTCCATCTGTGTCCCCATTTTCCAGAACAACGGCCACATACGCTTTTTTCTGAATGGTAATAACGGTTGCACTTTGAACTTCATTCAGCATTTCTACTTGGTCCTCCGCATTTTCATCCACATGAATCCTGGATGTTTGGTTATATGAATTGGAGGTGTACTCCTGGTTGATTTTCTGGATTTGTGCACCATCATTATTTACCTGATAAGTTTCTGCTCCCTCATCCGTATATGTATTGCACCCAGTGAACAAAAGGACGGTCATAATAAGAATAAGCATCTGTAGGCTAATTCGTTTCATTGGCAAATCCTCCTAATTTTTGAATCGCAAATAGAATGTCCCAATCGACGTAGTTTTATTCGTGATTTTCCCCAACTTAACTAAGTGAGTAAAGAATCCTGTTTGCTGACCAATTGCGTAATGGGTAAATATGGTAATTATGATATTTAACAGGATTGGGTAATTTTATGAAAGCGCCACCATAAAATTTATAGATTATAATCTTTAGGAGGTTTCTATGAAAATGGTGCGCGGTTTTATAAGTTTTACAGTTTCACTTGTCTTTCTTTTATCCGCATTTTCGCCTGCAGCAGCAGCTAAAAGAGTCCCGGCTGCTTCCGACAAAAATCCTGTTGTCTTTGTCCATGGTTTTACAGGTTCATCTTCCAGTTTTGATAACATGAAACAATGGCTTATTAGCCAGGGATGGCCATCCAACTACCTGTATGCCATTCAATACTCAAATACTACAGGAAGCAGTATTGACAATGCGTACGAATTGCAAATGTTCGTGAAAAACGTCTTACGTCAGACGAAAGCGTCAAAAGTAGATATAGTCGCACACAGTATGGGTGGACTAAGTACTCGATACTATGTAAAACATCTGGAGGGTGCTCAAAAAGTCGATGATGTAGTCACATTGGGTTCACCTCATCACGGAACGAATTCTTCATATTTTGGGTTGTGGACTGAAGGAGCACGAGAAATGGTTCCGGGAAGTGCTTTCCTGAACGACTTAAACAGTGTGGATGAAACACCAAATGGAAGTGACACATCAGCTGTAATTCAATACACATCAATTTACAGCAGTGCTGATACAATTATCAATCCATACACAAGCTCGATCATTGACGGGGCAGCGAATGTTGAAATCAGCGGAGTAAGCCATAGTGGTCTGTTGTCAGATGGGTCGGTTCGGCCGTTGATTCTAACAGGCCTGGAAAATGGCGGAGCTAATACAAACTAAATTGCAAAGACGGCCAGCGAGAGTGCTGGCCGTCTTTTGGTTTTATATTGTTTTTCCTCTGAGTTTATAAAATTTCCAAACGTCTTTTATAACGATCTTCACAACTGAATAAAGCGGTATGGCTATCAGAATTCCAATAAAACCATACAAGGACCCCGCCGCGATTAACAGAAGGATAACTGTAATAGGATGGATACTGAGCTTTTTCCCCATCACTTGTGGAGTGACAAGATTCCCTTCAAGCTGCTGCACGATAAGCAGGACAAGCAGTACTTTCAGCATCATCATTGGACTGATAGTGAGAGCTACAAACAACGCTGGAATTACACCAATGATCGGTCCAAGAAAGGGAACGACTGTAAAAAACATCGTAAATATAGCTAAGATAAGAGCGTAATCCAGTCCGATAATCTTGTATCCAATATACATAAGCGTTCCGTCGACAAGCGCAATGATGAATTGGCCAGTTACATAAGTGAATAGTGTTTTATCTATATCTTTTAAGATTTTATTTCCTTCCTGCTCATGTTCTTCGGGAATTTGTTTCATAATATAAGGCCTTAATTTTTCATCATCCTTCAGAAAGAAAAAAGCAAGAAACGGGACTACAACCAGAACTGTCGCGACACTGGTTATCACAGAAAATACTGTTATAATATTTTCCCCTAAATTTTGTGAAGCCTTGCTTAAATAGCTTAATGCCCTTTGCTTGATTTCCTCCGCATTAATAAAACTAAACTGATTATCATTGATGATATCTTTCGATTCTTCCGTTATTTCATCTACCTTTTGAGGGAAGTTTTCCGTCAAATCACTGATCTGCCCACCTAATAAGGATCCCGCAAAATAAATAAATCCTGAAAATAACCCAGCTACTAAGGCGAATACAATCAATATACTCACGATTTTTGGCATGAATTTGCCTAGCCATTGAACAGGCTTCCGCAATATATAATAAATAAGGCCTGAAATCAGAACAGGAAAGAAAATGGCGATAATAAAGTTTTGCAGCGGCCAAACGAAGTAGTCTATCTTTCCAAAGAGGAAAATGATAAGAAGCAGCAGAATCGTCCCGGTTGCGTATTTAAAAAAAGGTCGTTGAATCCACATGTCGTTACCCCCTGAATATTTATGTCTCTTCTTATTACTTACCTTAAAGGATTGGCCACTAAACAAACTGGTTGTCATATAGTGGACAGTATCCTCATATAAATATAAAAATTGGTAGTTTGATATAGGTTATAAAGGGTAAATATTCTGGTCAACAGAAATAGAATCGCAGCATTAGCCACTGGTCATCTTCTGTGTAAAGGGGTCTCTGTATGGTTGCAGTCGAAGAACATCTGTTATTTATAAAAGAACTTGGCCGTTTATTCGATGAGTACGCACAATGCGAGGATAAGGAACTGAAAAACGAGATATATAAAGATATTCAGTTATTAGGTAAAGCAATCAATATCAATAACTAGGATCAAATTGATTCCGGCAAGCCCTTAATCAGCGGCTTGCCGTTTTTATTTTGAGAAGCATCAATACCAGCTAGTAAGCGGAGAGAGAGCTGGTTAACAAAAAGATTCCAATATGAGTTATATTTAGGAAAGCCAGCCATTGTTCTTTCATATATATGAAACAAGCATATGAAAGGGGAGGGTTAAAAATGAGAATTGACCTTTCAAGGGAACAATATTTGACACTTGTGAAATTATTACAGCTTGGAAATTGGCCGCTTGGACTGACTGAAGCCAATCAGGAACTGGTGAGTAAAGCGGAGGATCTTGAACAATATATTTTTTCTCTCGCAAGGGACTTTGAAGCTGGTGACGGAGTCTACTATGACAAGGAAGAAGAGTATTATTATCTTTCCGAAGACCTTAAAGATACGGTTGAAGCGATTATAGACGAATACGAGGAAGATGTCTTTTGGGACCAGCTTACCCATAAGCTCGCAACGATCGATTTGAAGCGCGAAGTCAGTATCAATGATTCTATAGAACAAAAAATCAATCGTCTTTTCCAGCTGAAAGCACGTTATGAAAAATACTTCATGGAAAACGGACTAAGCAAAATTGATATTTTGTAAAGTAAAATCCGGCCGCACTGGGCCGGATTTATTTAATGAAAAATCTTGCTTTTTCTGAAATGTAGTCGGATGCGAATACCAGAACAAGATAGAAAAATAGCAAGAGCGTAATATCTGTATAATGGAAGAAGCTCATGCTCAGCTTGAATTGCTGGCCCAAACCTCCTGCGCCAACGAAACCAACGACAATCGTCGTTCGCATGATGACCTCCCAACGGTAAAGAATATATGTCAGAAACCGGGGGAGAGCTGATGGCAGTACTCCATACAAAAAGAGCTGAAAACGTCCTGCCCCGGATGAAGAAAGATTCCGAACAGGCCTTGAGTCTAAATCTTCGATGACCTCCGCAAAAAGCTTACCAAGTATCCCAAAATTATGAAGAGCAAGTGCGATTGCTCCCGGCAAAATTCCAGGTTTAAAGATGAAGATGATGATCATTGCCCAAACAAGCTCCGGGACTGCTCGAGAAAATATATAGCCCCCGCGAACAGCACCAAATGAGAGCCACCCATGCCATTTTTTTACCAGTGTGAGCGATCCGTCAGCAACATTCCGTGCTGCGGGGACAACCGTTAGAAGTGCGGCAATTGTCGCGAAGCCAGTTGCCATCACACTCATGACCAAAGTTTCGAGTGTAAGATCCAGTGCTTTCTTCCAGTTTTCAGCATTTAGATAAGCCGGACTTTCTTCTCCGATGCCCAAAAGACCTTTGAAGAATTTACCTGCATAAAAAAGATTCTTTTCAGAAAACAGTAAAGACAAGCTTGCCTTTTCAACCATAAATATGGATACCCATGATCCCGCCGCCAGTAGCAGAAGAGCATAAACAGAGACCGTTACAAAGCTTATTCTCCGTTTCTTCATTGTACCAGCCTCTTTCTCAATTGATTGCTCCAGAGATCGATCATGATGACTAGGGCGATTAAAAAGTAAACGAAAGTCCAAACTTCATCATAATGAAGGTCATCAAGACTCAACTGAATTTGATACCCCAGGCCGCCGATGCCGACAAAGCTCATGATGGCTGAAGAACGAACTGCGCACTCAAATCGGTACATCGCATAACTGGTAATACTCGACCTAACCATTGGCAAGTATCCATACCATAAAGTCTGCATCTTTGAAGCGCCTGCTGCTTCCAAAGCTTTAATCGGTTCCTGTGATATATCCTCAAGCATATCTGCGAAAATTCTTCCAAGGATACCGCCGTAGGGGATAGCCAGTGCAAAAATCGCGGCAAAAGGAGAGAGACCAATCGAGGCGACGAATAACCAGGCCCAAACGAGTTCATGAATGGCTCTCATGAAGCCAAGCTGCCCTCTAAAAAAAGGCCGTATATACCTTTTGATGTTACCTTCTGATACCACAATTCCTGCGGCAAGAATGCCGTATAAAAAAGCAATGATAATCGCCAGACTCATGCCGGCAGCAGCATAAGAAAGAGTAGTCCAGCTTGACTCCAGGGCCAGAAGCAAGATATCACTGGACAAATCAGGAGTGAAAAATGCTGCCGCAATTTGTTTTGCTGTCTCGAACCCCTTGTTATGAATCAAGTCGCTCTTCCATTCGACAGAGAATAGACTCATGATAAACGCCAGCGATAGGATCAGTGTTAAAATTTTTCGTTTATGCAGCTCAAAGCTGAACCACCTTTTATCCATATCAAGAGATCTCCTTTAGTTTGTAAAGGCTCTGGATATGGTCATCAGTTACAGAGGAAGCAGGGAGATCAAAGAAGAGTTCACCATCTTTAAGGGCTATCAATCTATCGAAGTATTTTCGTGCATATTCGACTGAATGAAGGCTTGCGATCAGTGTTTGTTTTTCTTCTAATGCGATTTTAACCATTAGATCGAGGACGTCTTCCGCACGCGCTGGATCCAGTGAGGCAACCGGTTCATCGGCCAGGACGATTTCAGGACTTTGGACAAGAAGCCTTGCAAGCGCTACTCGTTGTTGTTCTCCACCGGAGAGGGAAGAAGTTTTTTCATACAACTTATCTGCCAATCCCACCCGACTAAGTGCCTGGGCAGCATATCCCTTATCCTGGGGGATCAGCATGGAAAGAAGAGATTTAAAAATACCCCATTCAGAGAGCCTGCCAACAAGAACATTATGGATAACCGGAAGCTCTCCCACAAGGTCAAACTGTTGGCGAATGATACCAATTTTTTTTGCTCTCTTCTTAGGGTCCTTTAGCTCAGAGAGAGGGTGGCCGTCTATCAGGATTTCACCCTGACTTGGTGGAAGAAGGGCTGCCAGCAAGTTCAGCAATGTAGTTTTGCCTGCTCCGCTTGGACCAATAAGGGCAACTAATTCTCCTTTATTAACAGAAAAAGAGAGGGAAGATAAGGCAATCTTCCGCTCATAGATTTTCGTTATTTGATTAAGACTTATTACTTCTTGCATGAAATCCACCTACTTGATGATCTTGAGTTGCTTTGCGACCTTTTCTATTGCTTCGTAATTTGCATTCTTCGTTTCTATAAATTTATCAGTCTGCAATAATTCCATGATTTCATTATCCTCTGAAGTCATTGAAAGTATAGCCTCTTTGAGTTTAGCCTTGGTATCGGCATCCATCTTATTTAATGTCCAGTTGTAGTCATAGTACTCAGGAGTTGTATAAAATACTTTTACCTTTGATTCATCTACTTTGCCTTCTTTTACAGCTGCTTCCCATACAGAAATATTTAAAGCGCCTGTCTGGAAAGCGCCTGATTCCACAAGCTTATATGTTTTATCATGAGAACCAGAGTAGTTCGGCTTTCCATCAAGGTCCTGATCTGGGTCTATGCCAGCTTCCATCATAAAGTAGCGCGGCATTAAATGACCGGAAGTCGAGCTTTCACTGCCAAAAGTAAATGACATTCCTTTTAAATCTTCCAGGGTATCAATCTTTACATCACTGTTGGCAATAAATACAGATTTAAACTTTTCATCGATCGGTCTTTGTGCAAAAGCTTCGGCTTCAGGAACTAAGTTTCTCGCCTGTACACCAGTAAGGCCGCCAAACCAGGCTAGCTGGATTTCCCCGCGTTCAAATGCAGTAACAAGCGCCGAATAATCGACAGAAGGGACATATTCAACATTCAACCCTGTCTTGTCTCCCAAATCCTTCGCAAAATCCTCCATGCTCCTGTTCAAATCTGCTGCATTCTGATCGGGAATCGCACCGATTTTAATAGTTTCTGTTTTTGTGTCTTTTTGACCTTCATCTGTTCCATTGTCAGAACAAGCCGCAAGGGAAAAGATCAACAACAAGCTTAATAATGCAATCAGTTTTTTCATTTGTTTATCACCTTTATAAATAATTTTTATGTACCCTATAAAATTTATCAATAACAAGTGGATAACTCAATACATTTTGATAAAATTTAATATGAATATTATGGGAGAAGAGTCTATTCGGTGTCCAAGCAGTGGTTAATAGTCAGTAAAGACTGTTTTTAACAGAGCCTTTAGCACTCTATTTAAAAGAAAAACCTAACGGAGAATTTCCGTCAGGTTCCTATTGCTTCTAGTTCTATTTTCCGGCCCACTCTTCAACATTCCAGACTTTTGTTACCCAGTCTTCGTAGAAATCTGGTTCGTGGCTAACGAGGACAATCGTCCCTTTATAAGCCTTCAATGCTCGCTTTAATTCTGCTTTCGCAGAAATGTCAAGGTGGTTGGTAGGCTCGTCAAATAGCAGCCAGTTGCTCTCATGCATCTGCAATTTGGTCAAGCGGACTTTTGCCTGCTCTCCGCCGCTAAGCTGATTCAGCGGACGTGATATATGTTCATTCTTCAGGCCGCCACGTGCTAATGCAGCACGTACTTGATGCTGATCCATGCCCGGGAACTCACTCCAGACATCATCTATCGGAGTGATGCTCCCTGCTTTGACTTCCTGTTCAAAGTAGGAAGGGTAGAGGAAGTCACCGCGTTCGATCTTGCCACTCAACGCTGGGATTTTTCCAAGCATTGTTTTCAAAAGGGTCGACTTTCCAACACCATTCATCCCAACAATCGCAATCTTCTCGCCGCGCTCAATCGTAACAGACATTTTAGGGAGAAGTGGGTGAGTATACCCAATTTCAAAGTCAGTGCCTTCAAATACATAACGGCTGCTCGCTCGTGATTCTTTGAACTCGAAAGTAGGTTTGACCGCTGTTTCGGGTCTGTCAATCCGTTCCATACGGTCAAGCTGCTTCTGTCGGCTTTTCGCACGGCCGGTTGTTGAATAGCGAGCCTTATTTTTAGCAATGAAATCTTCTTGTTTCTTGATGAATTCCTGTTGCTTTTCATATGCGTTGATATGCTGATTCTTGTTAATCTCAGCCAATTCCAGGAATTTTTCATAGGTAGCAGTATAGCGCGTCAGCTTTGAAAATTCCAGCTGGAAAATGACATTTGAAACCGGGTTCATGAATTCAGTGTCGTGTGAAATCAGGATAAAAGCATAAGGGTATTCCTTAAGGTATTTTGTGAGCCACTGGATATGCTCGACATCAAGGTAGTTGGTCGGCTCATCAAGCAGGAGCACCTTTGGTTTTTCAAGCAAAAGCTTCGCAAGCAGAACTTTTGTACGCTGACCGCCGCTCAACGCAGAAACATCGCGGTCTATACCGATTGCGTCTAAACCAAGACCCCTCGCAGCTTCTTCGACCTCCATATCAAGGGAGTAGAAACCGCCTGCATCTAAGGCATCCTGGATTTCAGCCATTTGTTCAAGTAATTTTTCAAGTTCTTCAGGTGAGGCATCAGCCATTTTCCCAGTAACTTCATTCAATTCTTCTTCTTTTTTAAAAAGAGGAAGAAAAGCATCGCGCAGGACATCCCGTATTGTTTTTCCGGGTGTCAAAACTGTATGTTGGTCAAGATATCCATACTCAACACCTGGAGTCCACTCGACTTTACCAGAATCGTGAATTAACTGCCCGGTGATGATATTCATCAATGTTGACTTTCCGACACCGTTCGCTCCTACAAGACCAACATGGTCTTCTGCCAGCAAACGAAAAGAAACATCTTTAAAAAGGGTACGGTCCCCAAATGTGTGGCTTAAATTTTCTACATTCAATAAACTCATGATAAAATCCTCGCTTTAATCTATTTTAAATAACAAATATTCAACAATCACATTTCTTAATCATACTAAAATCTCTGGGTTTCGACCAGAGTTTTCTAGGCTGGAAGATATGGTAACTGATTAACCCAGCTTTGTGGAATTTTACCTAATTCGGGTTTCGAAATAATTACCATAGACATAGTAGCGAATTACATAATTAGGAATAATTAACTGAATTTACAAAAAATACAGTTTTTTATTTGAAGCGAAGTTTTCACCTCTGCTATATTGTTATTCAATACATAGAAGGAGGTTTTAAATAATGAAAAAACGTTTGTTATCGAGTCTTATTTTAGCTGGTGCTCTGACGGTCTCTTCTGTCCCATTTAATGTCCTTGCCCATGACGAACTTGGGGATGTCAATATTGAAAAAGGAGAGAGGGCTGGATATAGCAACGTTTCTGTCCCTAAAATGGAGGGCAGTAAAAACCTTCAATTTTTACATGAAGCAGCCGCTCCTGAAATGAACACGGTAAGGGCAGACGGAAAGCAAAACAGTTTTGCTGATGTCTATGCACATAAAGGTTATGCCTACCTTGGAACTCACACAAGAAATGGCGGAAATGGCGGGGTAAGGGTATTTGATTTGAAAGACCCTGCAAATCCTCGAGAAGTCGCTGTTTTCGCTAATAATGATATCCCGGGCACATGGCAGGAAAAGGTAATTGTGAAGACTGTCAATACGCCTTCATTCAAAGGGGATCTTGCTGTGGTAAGTGTACAGCAACTAGATAGTAAAAACCCAGATTCAAAAGGTGGATTCCTGCTTTATGACGTTACAAATCCAACAGAACCAAAGAAGCTTGGATTCTATGAGGTAACAAAGAAAACGAGAGGAACTCATGAGTTATACTTGACCATGCAGGGGAGCCGCGCAATCGTACTTGCCGCCAACCCTTATGCTGACTATTATAGCCGTGGGGAGGAGAAGGACTTCCAGGTTGTTGATGTAAGCGATCCTATGAATCCTCAGAAGCTATGGGAGTTTGACCCAAGAACACTCGATGAGATTCCGGACGATTTTAACGGATACCATTGGAATTCTCCTGACGGAAAAACCCGTCCAGTATTCAATCACAGCACGATGATAGATGAAACCGGAAAGTATGCGTATGTCTCCATGTGGGATTTGGGAACCGTCATTTTTGATATCAGTAATCCCGAAAACCCTCAATATCTGGGACGTACTGATTTCGGTTCCGACCAGCAGGGATCCGCACACTCGGCTACCCTCGCAAAAGGAGGAAGTGTTCTGATTGAGACAAGGGAAGTCTATAACCCAACGAAAGAAGGTTATGAACAATCCTATGGCTATACAAGGATCTTCGATATTAAGGATAAAACAAATCCTAAATTGCTAAGTGAGTTCAAGACTGATTTAGTTGATGACGTAGAGGATGGAGTTACCTTCGCGAATACAGTGCATGATCCAAAGGTGCAAGGGAATACACTTTATTTATCCCACTATGCAGGGGGAGTATATGCAGTAGATATCACAGATACTGCCAACCCTGTGCAAGTTGGACAATATGTCCCTGAAAAATCTAATGTGTGGGGAGTATTTGTCGACAGAAATTACATTCTTGCATCTGATATTGGATCGGGATTGAAGGTTTTATTGAAGAATAATAGTTCCTCCACAACACAGAGCCAGGGTGTAAAATAATTTCGCTGTTTTAGCAGGCAGTTGGGCTTTTTCAAAATTCTTCACGTGGAAAGCGAGCATCCTTGAGTGGAAATCCACACATTAAAAGCAACAAAGAATACGAATACAGCCAATAACTATAGGTGAAAGCACGCTGAGATTGCGTGCTTTTTACTTTTTCTTATGAAGGTATGTGAAAATAAAGACAGGAAGCAATTTGTTTATTAAGAGATTGAATGGGTAAATGGTAACTGACTAACTAATTTGAGGTGTAAAACATGGCAGTTACCAATAGTAATTTGTTTACAAAGGAAGATATGATCAATTCTGACCTTGTGCCTGAATGGGTGATAAAAGAATACAAAAATTTCCGGGATGTTGTTACTAATCGAGAGTTTCCTTGCTATTTTGGAATGTCTGCCGAGAAAAAAGGAGAACTCCGCTATTCATATATTAGCCGGGACAATTGGGGTCAATTACCCGGTGCTATTGAAGAATTCATTGCATTGTTTGATGGTTCCAAGCCTCTTATAAGACATGGATTGTTCGTATTCGTTGAGCCTGAAATGGAAGAAAAAACAATTGATTACTATCGTGAATATTTTTGGAATGTTTTACAATTTTTACATGAAAAAGATACGCAGCCATGGCCTGCAGATTATCCAAAAGATCCTGACCATCATTTATGGGCATTTTCGTTTGCTGGGGAGCCATTTTTTGCTTTCGGAAATGCACCCGCCTATAAACAGCGAAAAACTAGGGACTTGGGCAATAGTCTTGTTCTTGGTTTCCAGCCTCGTCGAATTTTCGAGGGACTTGAAGGAACGTCAAAGGGCGGAATTATGTCTCGGGAAAAGGTAAGGGAGCGCGTTGAGAAATGGGACAACCTGCCAAAGCACCCTAATATTAGCCATTATGGCGACCAGGATCATAGAGAATGGAAAATGTATTTTATCGGAGACGACAGTAAACCGATAGAAGGCAAATGTCCTTTTCACCATAAATAAGATTTGGGGCTAAATTCTAATATGAGAATTTAGTCTTTTTGTATTTGGAATATACTCAAATTCGATTACTTTGATGCTTAGATGAAGCTGTATAGATTATTGTAACGGTCAATCACCGATTGCTTAAACGGAGACATTAACAATGTAAAATTATGCCTCGTTTTGCTATAATTGTATTGGGCTAGAATTTATTCAAAGAACTGACATCCACATCCCATAATTTTTTTGAAGGGAAGGATGCTATATGAAGGCTACAGGAATTGTGAGGAAAACAGATCAACTTGGCAGAGTGGTCATTCCGATGGAGCTTAGGAAAAAACTGAGTATTGGTGAAAGTGATCCGCTCGAAATATTTGTTGATGAGGATATGATTATCCTGAAGAAATATCAGCCGGATCTGACATGCCTCATAACCGGTACAATCAGCAGTGATAATATGTCACTAGCAGATGGAAAAATCGTCTTAAGCAAAGAGGGAGCTGAGCAATTGATCAAAGAACTGCAAAGCTATCTTGCTACCAACTAGAACTTGAAAAGCGTAAGCGCCTTGGTCAGCCCCGACAAGCGCTGGAGGGCTGACCGGTGAAGTCGTTCTTTGACTTCATTGGGCGGACCGAAGCGACTCGAGGGGCTAGGCGCTGGAGCTAGACACTAACCTAAGTGCAAGAAGGTATATTCCTTATTAAAGTAAACTTAAAAGCAGTCCTCAGTTTTTTGAGGACTGCTTTTTTAATCTTCATATTATATCTTTTCGGTAAATTGGCATGCTCATGCAACGCGGGCCGCCGCGTCCTCTTGATAGCTCCGAACTAGCAATCTCAATAACTTCCACACCATTCTTGCGCAGCAGGTCATTCGAAACATAGTTGCGGTCATAAGTAACGACTACACCTGGGGCAATAGCAAGTGTATTGGAGCCGTCGTTCCATTGCTCGCGGGCAGCTGCTATTTCATGCCCACCTCCGCAAGGAATCAATACAAGCTCCTGTAGTCCAAGGACTTCCTTTAGTGTTTCTGTCAGATTTGAGCGCTCGGATATTTTAAGCTTGTCAGGGTCCGTACCTTTTTCGAGAATATAGATTTTCATATTTCCATTTGGTCCTTCAATTCCATGATGGATTGTGAATTTCTCGTGGTCCACCATGGTAAAAACGGTATCGAGATGCATATAGGCTCTTAGTTTAGGGATTTCAACAGCTACTACCTTTTTTATAGTGTTGTTTCTTGAAAAGATTCGTTTCGCCATTTTTTCTATTGCCTGAGCAGACGTTCTTGCACTAACCCCAATCGCAATTACCTCAGGACTAAGGACCAACTCGTCTCCACCTTCTAATGGATAATATTCATCACGGTCATACCAGTGTGGAATATCATGAGTGGAGAACCGCGGATGGTGTTTAATGATAAAGTCCATGAACAATGATTCTCTTGTTCTTGCACCTTCACACATCTTGTTAAGAGAGACACCATTTCCAATTACAGCTGCCGGGTCCCTTGTAAAATAAAGGTTTGGCATTGGATCCAGAAAGAAAGGGTAGTAATCATCGAGCAGCTCGTGTAAATGAACTTTTTTCTCTTGCTCGATTTCTGATTTAAGAACTCCAGACATAACTTTTCGAATCATTTCATCAGTTGAAAGAGAATGAAGATACTCTTCAACCGTTTGCCTCGAGCCATTCAAGTTGCTTTTGCTTTCATTCAATACTTGATCTATGAACTGATGGTGTAATTCATCTGTTTTTAATGCTTCTTCCATTAATTTTTCCAAATAGAGAACCTCTACTCCGCGGTTTCTTAATACATCCGCAAAATAATCGTGTTCTCTTTGGACTGCAGGTAAATAAGGGATATCATCAAAAAGGAGCCGTTCCAGGTATTTGGGTGTCAGGTTTTCGACTTCCTTTCCTGGCCGGTGCAGAACCACAGATTTCAACTCGCCAATTTCAGAAGTAACATTCAAAGGGTGTTTCATATAAGTAGCCTCCATATTCAGTATCTATTTCTATATGAAATAAGGAGGAAGTGATTTATTATGTAAAACTCAAAATTTCACTGCCCCCGCCAAACTGCTTGCCTGCAGACTGGCTCCCTTTTCTATACCCTAATAAATACTTTCAAACCTTCTTTATAGTCTTGGCGTTAAATTGTTTCTTGGGAGAACTTCCTTTTAAACCTTATGCCTGAGGTTTGCCAGGATGCTACCTTCAATGCAAAAGTGGCCTTTCATAAAATATCATGCATTTTGACAAAAAATAGGGGAAACTAAATAGATAAAAAAGAAAGCGTTTTCTGTCCTTCATAGATGTACAAATAAAATAAATATGATAAAGTATATTTTGTGAACGCACAATAAACGTGGAAAAAGAGGTAAAATAATTGTCCTCTCCAAAAAGACAGATGTATCCATTATAATGACATGCCAAATGTGACGGCAGAAAGGGGATTTACGATGTCTAGTAAAACATTGGATCAATTTTTAAATGAAAACCTGGAGGATTTAAAGGGGAAGGGTTTATATAATGTGATCGACCCGCTGGAAAGCCCTAATGGACCAGTCATAACCATCAATGGGAAAGAAATGATCAACCTCTCCTCTAATAATTACCTTGGACTTGCTACTGATGAGCGATTGAAAAAGACTGCAGATGAAGCTATTGACAAATTTGGAGTGGGAGCAGGCGCAGTACGGACAATCAACGGTACTCTCAAACTTCATATTGAACTTGAGGAAATACTGGCAAAATTCAAAAAGACAGAAGCTGCGATTGCATATCAATCCGGATTCATGTGCAATATGGCTGCCATCTCAGCTGTCATGGATAAAAATGATGCCATTCTTTCTGATGAATTGAACCATGCTTCAATCATTGATGGTTGCCGTTTGTCTAGAGCAAAAATCATCCGCTTCAACCACTCAGATATGGAAGACCTTCGTGCAAAAGCAAAAGAAGCGAAGGAGTCCGGCCAGTACAATAAAATCATGGTTATCACCGACGGCGTTTTCTCTATGGACGGAGACATCGCAAAGCTTCCGGAAATTGTTGAAATTGCAGAAGAATTTGACCTGATTACATATGTGGATGATGCACACGGTTCAGGAGTTCTTGGTGAAGGTGCTGGAACTGTTAAGCATTTCGGTCTTTCAGATAAAGTCGATTTCCAAATTGGAACTCTATCAAAGGCTATTGGGGTCGTCGGAGGATATGTGGCGGGTAAACAAAACCTGATTGATTGGCTGAAAGTAAGAAGCCGCCCGTTCCTTTTCTCAACTTCACTTACTCCGGCTGACGTTGCTGCCAGCATTAAAGCTATCGAAATCTTGATGGACAGCACAGAATTGAACGAGCGTCTATGGGAGAATGCAAACTATCTGAAGGACGGACTGCAAAAGCTAGGTTTCGACATTGGTCATTCTGAGACACCTATCACTCCTTGTATCATTGGTGATGAAGTCAAGACACAGCAGTTTAGCAAAAGGCTGTACGAAGAGGGAGTGTACGCTAAATCAATCGTATTCCCTACAGTACCCCGCGGAACTGGCCGTGTAAGGAATATGCCTTCGGCGGCACATACGAAAGATATGCTTGACAAGGCCATTTCTATTTACGAAAAAGTAGGCAAGGAATTAGAGATTATTTAAATTGGATATGCCGGTTTGTTTGACAGGCTGGCTTCCTTTTTCAGAGTAACCGGGAGGAATACATAAATGAAGAAAATCTTGATAACTGGCGCACTTGGCCAGATTGGTTCTGAATTAACTGTTAAACTACGTGAAATTTATGGACAGGATAATGTAATTGCGACGGATATCAGGAAAACTGATTCAGAAGCTGCTGCGAACGGTCCATTTGAGATCCTTGATGTCATGGACGCAAACAAAATGACCGAACTGGCAAAAAAATATAATGTCGATACCATCATGCATATGGCAGCATTGCTATCTGCCACTGCTGAAACGAAACCAGTATTCGCCTGGAACCTTAACATGGGCGGCCTGATGAACGCTCTTGAAACAGCCAGAGAACTCAATTTGCAATTTTTTACACCAAGCTCCATTGGCGCATTCGGGCCAAATACGCCTAAGGACAATACTCCTCAGGACACCATCCAGCGCCCGACTACAATGTATGGTGTAAACAAAGTTGCTGGAGAATTGCTTGCTGATTACTATTTCCACCGTTTCGGGGTAGACACAAGGGGAGTAAGATTCCCAGGATTGATTTCATATGTGACCCCTCCAGGTGGCGGTACAACTGATTATGCGGTTGAAATATACTATGAAGCAATCAAGAATGGGAAATACAGTTCATATATTGATAAAGGCACTTACATGGACATGATGTATATGCCAGATGCACTTGGAGCAATCATTGACCTGATGGAAGCTGATCCTTCCAAGTTGATCCACAGAAATGCTTTTAACGTTACGGCAATGAGCTTTGATCCAGAAGAACTTACAGCGGAAATCAAGAAGCATATTCCTGGCTTTGAAATTTCCTATAATGTCGACGCTGTACGACAGTCAATTGCCAATAGCTGGCCGAATTCCATTGATGCATCAGCTGCAGCTGAAGAATGGGGATTCAATGCGAAGTATGATCTCTCAAGTATGACTGCTGACATGCTGGAAAAATTAAAAACAAAGCTATAGATAAAAGGAAAAGGTGAAATCTCATTGATTTCACCTTTTTACATAGATTATTTTATCTTTCTTCTCTGTAACTTTCCCAACAATAGCCGCATGAAGAAGCCCTTTGTTCTTCAAGGCTTCCACGTACTGCCCAGCTTCACTTTCAGGAAGGGAAACGAGAAGTCCTCCAGAAGTTATCGCATCACAAAGTACTAACTGCTCTTCTGCAGAAATGTCTTCATACACAACATCATTCTCCAGCCACTTATGGTTGGATTTTGATCCTCCAGGTACGACACCTTGTGCAGCCAATTCATATGTACCGTCTAGGACAGGTACGGAGGACAGTGAAATTTCAAAGCTGACATTGCTCCCACGGGCAATTTCACTACCATGCCCAAGCAGTCCGAACCCTGTCACGTCCGTTACCGCGTGCGGTGTAAAATCTTTCAGCGCATCTGCCGCAGACTTGTTCAGTAAAGCCATGGTTTCGGTTACTTCTCGCTCTTGCTCTGCAGTAACTGCACTGCGTTTGATACCTGTTGTCATGATGCCGACCCCGATTGGTTTTGAAAGTACCAGCAGATCACCTGGTTTTGCACCGACATTCTTCCAGATGGCGTCAGGGTGGGCCAGGCCGGTTACTGACAAACCGAATTTTGGTTCCTGGTCATCGATGGAATGACCGCCAACCGTCACTGCACCAGCTTCCTTTACTTTGTCGCTGGCACCTCTTAAAATTTCCGCAAGAATTTCTGGGCCGAGCTTTTTAACAGGATACCCTACAATATTCAGGACAGTTTTAGGCTCTCCTCCCATAGCGTACACATCGCTAAGTGCATTGGCGGCAGCAATCTGGCCGAACATATAAGGATCATCAACAATTGGGGTAAAATAATCAATTGTTTGGATCAGGGCAATAGTATCTGATAGTTTATATACACCTGCATCATCGGATGTTTCATGTCCGACGAGCAATTCAGGAACCGGTTCCTGTTCTGGCAGTAGACGCAAAACTTGCGTCAAGTCCTCAGGACTGATTTTGCATCCTCAGCCAGCTTTTGTCGATAATGACGTCAAACGGATTTTTTCATGCTCACTCAACCTTATCACCTCAAAAGAAAGTATACTCTTTCTTGTTTTTAAAATCATCCTTAAGATATTATTATTTGCACCGAGATAGACTTTACACTAAAATGACAGTAAATACATATAGAAGAACATATAAAATCTTTAGAGGGGGTATTACGATGGAAAAATTTCAAGTAGAGATCAAATTTTGTATGCAATGAAATTACGCACCAAAAGCCGCGAGTTTCGCGGAAGAACTGTTCACACATTTCCGAAGTCAGATTGAGAAGATGGAGCTGATTCCAGCTTCCAAAGGAGCTTTTGAAGTAACAATAAATGGCCAGACAATCTATTCGAAATTGGATACAGGTGTTTTTCCTGTTTCAGACGAAATGATAAAACAAATGGAAGCGATGAATTAATGCCCTGGCAAATAGCCGGGCTTTTTTCATACCATTCAAGTTCACCGTTTTGAAAAAACTTTTACTTGGGCAATAATGATATAATTAATGAATGCACAACCGTTGTGGGGGAGATAGACGTTGAAACATTTGTTAAGGCAGCTTCCTGCAGTCCATGAATTGCAGAAAGATAACAGTTTTTTGGATTTAGCCAATAAGTATGGAATTGAAACCGACTATTTAACTGAGATCATTAAAGATGTGCTGAATGATATAAGAACAGATATGGTAAACGAGAACTGGAGCGGTCCTGAGCCAGGCACAGAGTCTTTCGTTGAACAGATATTCGCATTGGTGGATTCATTTGCAGCAGAACGGTTGGATTATACCCTGAAAAGAGTCATCAATGCTACGGGCACCATTTTACATACGAATCTTGGCAGGGCCAGGTTAAGTGAAAATGCGATGAAGCATGTGATGGATACTGCGATGAATTATTCAAACTTGGAGTATAAGATTGACGAAGGTGAGCGTGGGTCGCGTCACAGTCATGTGGAGTCCCTTATTAAAAAAATTACGGGCGCAGAAGCAGCAATGGTAGTAAACAATAATGCGGCAGCGGTTTTTATCATCCTTAGTGCGCTGGCAAAGGAGAAAGAGGTAGTTGTTTCACGGGGCCAGCTAGTGGAGATTGGGGGTTCTTTTCGGATTTCTTCCATTATGGAAGAGAGCGGAGCCCGATTAGTTGAAGTGGGCACAACCAATAAGACGCATTTACATGACTATGACAATGTCATCACCGATCAGACTTCGATGATCCTTAAAGTTCATACGAGTAATTTCAAAATATTTGGTTTTTCCAAGACAGTTGAGACCGATGAGTTGGCAGAGCTATCCAGCAAGCACGAGCATGTGATTTTTTACGAGGATTTGGGCAGTGGTGTGCTTTATGATTTCAAGAGCCACGGAATCGGGGATGAGCCAGTTGTCAGTGAAGTGCTGAAAATGGGAGCAGACATCGTATCATTCAGTGGAGACAAATTGCTTGGCGGACCGCAGGCCGGAATTATCGCAGGCAAAAAAGAGCTGATCGATCAGTTGAAGAAACACCAACTGGCACGTGTCGTACGCGTGGATAAGATGACCCTTGCAGCATTGGAGGGAACTTTAATGGACTATCTTAGAGGAGTAAAGGGGATGCAGAATATCCCGACTCTAAGATGCTTGCTTGTACCACCTGGGGAACTGAAATCCAGGGCTGAAAGTTTTGTCCAGTCCATTCATTCTTTCGAAGGACAGCTGAAAGCAGCTGTTTCTGAAGGAACAAGCCAGGTAGGCGGAGGGACGATGCCGGATGTTGAGCTGCCAACTTATTTAGTCACAATTAGCCATCCGACAATGCGGGCTGAATATATTGCCAGAAAGCTAAGGACGGAGTTTTATCCAGCGATCATCGTCAGGATACATAAGGAAGAGGTTCAAATTGATTTACGCACGGTTGATGCTGAGGAAGTAAAACATCTTCTGGAAGCGTTGAAAAAAATTTAGCAATGAGGGCTGCCGATTGACCGGCAGCCCTTATTTGCCTACATGTCGTGATTTGAATTATGTTTTTGGCGTGTATGGTTGCGGTTTTTGACTTTTTTAGAGCCGCTTAATGGAGCAGGCTGGCTGTCTTGATCACCTTTAGGAGCATTCTTGCGCATATCCTTGGAATCATTTTTGTTCATTGCTCATCCCTCCTGATTTTAGGATTAGATTTTCTCCTGAATTTATACTGAATAAATTACATATAACTGAGCAATTTAACGGTATAGATTTAATACATCAGGAGGAATTACACATGCCTTATCATAAAGATAAACAACAAGCCTTCCAGGCAGCGCAGCAAGGGTTCGAGGATGCCCAAGGTCTATATTCAGAAATAGTCCGGGACAGTGCAAGCTATGGGCACCAGTTAAAACATCTGAAAAATGAAGTGAATGAGGCATTCCAGCAGATAGAAAACGCTTTGGAAAACGCTTCTGAACATCAACGGGCACAGCTTGAAAGATTCCAGCAGGATCTTAGAAGTATCGTGACAGAAGTGAATATGGAATAGGATATTAAAAGCGGAAGGAATGCCTTCCGCTTTTTTTGACTATTGATTTTTCTTTCGTTTCTTGTTATTTTGCTTTTCCATTTCAGTTAATGGTTCATTTGCCATTTCCTCATTATAGCCTGCGCCATTTCCTTGCGCTTTGGCAGCATTTGCTCCGGGAATGACATGATTTGCTTTCCTTTTTACCACAAGATTCACCTCCATCTGCCATATTTTTTCCCGTAATCCATCAGACAATCCAGCTTTTTCATTTTTGTGAAATAGTATTGCTTCATATTCAGTTAATGGCGAAGAGAAATTTCCCTATGATAAAATCGCATTAAGATTGTTTTAATCATATTTATAATAAATTTCATAAGAAAAACTTATCAATCACAATAACTTTCTTGTTATTTACTTATACACAAGGTTATATTAATATGGAATTGTGAGAAAAGTTAGGATGGGATAAAAGATTCAAACTTTTCGACAATTACCTATAATTAGTTTATGATGTTTACGTAGAAGAAGGGGGTAAACATATGTCAAACCAAGATGTTTTTAACGCCCGCAGTTCATTTGAAATTGACGGGAAACGCTATCATTACTATAGCCTGGCAGCATTAGAAAAGGCTGGAATCGGCAATGTATCAAAACTGCCTTACTCAGTGAAGGTTTTGCTTGAATCCGTACTTCGCCAGCATGATGGCTTTGTAATCACAAAAGAGCATGTTGAAAATTTAGCAAAATGGGGAACTAGCGAAGTGAAAGAAGTGGATGTGCCTTTCAAGCCTTCACGTGTTATTCTTCAGGACTTCACTGGTGTACCTGCAGTCGTTGACCTTGCATCACTAAGAAAAGCAATGGCCGACATGGGTGGAGATCCGCAAAAAATCAATCCAGAAAAGCCGGTTGATCTAGTAATCGACCACTCTGTACAGGTTGATAAATACGGTACTCCAGATGCACTTAATGTAAATATGGAGCTTGAATTCGAACGTAATGCTGAACGTTACCAGTTCTTAAGCTGGGCACAAAAAGCATTCGATAACTACCGTGCTGTTCCACCAGCAACAGGTATCGTGCACCAGGTTAACCTTGAGTATCTTGCAAACGTTGTCCACGCTGTAGAAAATGCAGATGGCGAATTTGAAACTTTCCCAGATTCATTGGTAGGTACTGACTCACATACTACTATGATCAACGGTATTGGCGTTCTTGGATGGGGCGTAGGCGGTATCGAAGCTGAAGCTGGAATGCTTGGCCAGCCTTCATACTTCCCAGTACCAGAAGTAGTAGGAGTAAAATTGGTAGGAGATATGCCGAATGGCGCCACTGCAACTGACCTTGCACTTAAAGTGACACAGGTTCTTCGCAGCAAAGGCGTTGTTGGTAAATTCGTCGAGTTCTTCGGACCTGGCGTGGTTACACTTCCACTTGCTGACCGTGCGACTGTTGCCAACATGGCACCTGAATACGGCGCTACTTGCGGATTCTTCCCAGTAGACGGAGAAGCATTGGATTACATGCGTTTAACTGGACGTTCCGAAGATCACATTAACGTGGTTGAGGCATACTGCAAGGAGAACGGACTATTCTTTGATCCTGCATTAGAGCCAGTTTATACAGATGTTGTAGAAATCAACCTTTCTGAAATCGAAGCTAACCTGTCAGGCCCTAAGCGTCCACAGGACTTGATCCCACTATCAGAAATGCAGAAGTCTTTCCAGGAAGCATTGACTTCTCCTGCAGGAAACCAGGGATTCGGCTTAGACAAGAAAGAAATCGAAAAAGAAGCTGTTGTTGAGTTCGCTAATGGCGACAAAACAACAATGAAGACTGGTGCCATCGCAATTGCAGCGATCACTAGCTGTACTAATACTTCTAACCCATATGTACTAGTAGGTGCGGGTCTAGTTGCTAAAAAAGCAGTTGAGCTTGGAATGGAAGTTCCTAAGTTCGTAAAAACTTCTTTAGCACCTGGTTCAAAGGTTGTTACTGGATACCTTCGTGATTCAGAATTGCTGCCTTACCTTGAAACTCTTGGTTTCAACCTTGTTGGTTATGGCTGTACTACATGTATCGGTAACTCTGGTCCATTGAAGCCGGAAATCGAAAAGTCTGTAGCTGAAAGTGATCTGCTTGTTACATCTGTCCTTTCTGGTAACCGTAACTTTGAAGGACGTATCCACCCGCTTGTAAAAGCAAACTACCTGGCTTCACCGCCATTAGTTGTTGCTTATGCACTAGCAGGAACAGTGGACATCGATCTTCAGAATGATTCAATCGGAAAAGACAAGGATGGAAACGATGTATTCTTCAAGGATATCTGGCCATCAACTGCAGAAGTGAACGAAGTTGTTCACCGAGTAGTAACTCCAGAATTGTTCCGCAGAGAGTACGAAACTGTATTCACTGATAACGAGAAGTGGAACGAGATCCAAACAAACAGCGATCCGCTTTACACGTTCGATGAGGATTCAACTTATATCGCAAACCCTCCATTCTTCGAAGGTTTGACTCCAGAAGCTGGAGAAGTGGCTCCATTGAACAGCCTTCGTGTAGTCGGCAAGTTCGGTGACTCTGTAACAACTGACCATATTTCTCCTGCAGGTGCGATCGGCAAAGATACACCAGCTGGAAAATACCTGCGTGAAAAGGGTGTAGAACCTCGCGACTTCAACTCATACGGTTCACGCCGTGGTAACCATGAAGTCATGATGCGCGGAACATTCGCAAACATCCGTATCAAAAACCAAATCGCTCCTGGCACAGAAGGCGGTTTCACAACTTACTGGCCAACAGGTGAAGTTATGTCCATCTTTGATGCTTGCATGAAGTACAAAGAGCAGGGCACAGGACTAATGGTTGTTGCTGGCAAGGATTACGGAATGGGATCATCACGTGACTGGGCTGCAAAGGGTACTAACCTATTAGGGATCAAGACTGTTATCGCTGAAAGCTTCGAGCGTATCCACCGTTCAAACCTTGTATTGATGGGCGTATTGCCGCTTCAATTCAAAGCTGGTGAAAACGCAGAAACTCTTGGCCTGACAGGAAGAGAATCATTCGATGTCCAAATTGATGAAAATGTCCGTCCACGTGACATCATCACTGTGACAGCTACTGACGAAGACGGCAACAAGAAGACTTTTGAAGCACTTGTACGTTTCGACTCAGAAGTAGAAATCGACTACTACCGTCACGGCGGCATCCTGCAAATGGTTCTTCGTGATAAATTAAAAGCATAAATAAACAAAACCCCCTGGTCGTTATCCTGACCTGGGGGTTTTTGATATGTTGCATTGCACCATAGCATTGCCTTTATTTCGGTATGAAACCTATCAGAGTACGGTCTTGATTTTGACAGCTTTTCGCTAGATGGTCCTGAACCTGTCAGAAAACCGCTTTATTCTTGACAGCTTTCCGCTAGCTGGTCCTGAACCTGTCAGAAAACCGGCTTATTCTTGACAGCTTTTCGCTAGATGGTCCTGAACCTGTCAGAAAACCGGCTTATTCTTGACAGCTTTTCGCTAGATGGTCCTGAACCTGTCAGAAAACCGGCTTATTCTTGACAGCTTTTCGCTAGATGGTCCTGAACCTGTCAGAAAAGCAGATTATTCTTGACAGCATTTCGCTAGCTGGCCCTGAACCTGTCAGAAAACCGGTTTATTCTTGACAGCTTTTCGCTAGCTGGTCCTGAACCTGTCAGAAAACCGGTTTATTCTTGACAACTTTTCGCTAGCTGGCCATGAACCTGTCATAAGTTTTTCACTTGGTGGGCCTAAAAAGAGATATTGGTAATTGGTTTCTTGTTATTTTGAAGCTATTTAAATGGAGTAAAATGTCTATTAAATCTAGATTTATAATTTTTTTTTACCTTGGGAAATCCTTATTATTCACATATCTTGCATAAATTGATAAAACTTCTAATGAATCGACAACTTCTCCTATTGAAAATTGCTGCCAAAAAGGTATGTTAAAGGTAGATGGAACATAAGGAGTGAACTGTATGGGCCTTGTATCGATAGTAGCTAGAGAAGATTTTATATCTATGGTTTCGGATTTGGGTAATCATCAAATGTATGACGATGTCATGATAAAAGAATTGATACCGGACACAGCCTTCATTGCTTTCTCAGGTGATGAGCAATATATCATGATGGCTGCTGCCGCAGCTGAAGCGCTTGTGAAGCAAGGGCTCAGCCTCATAAAAATAGCTGAATCTATCCAGTCATCCTTCAATAATTCGATGGAGAGGATGGACGGTTTGTCATTTGAAGCAGTACTGGCTGGTTACTCACAGAATGGGGAGTCGCAGTACCATATCATCTCAAATACAAAGCCGCTGGAATCATATTATCCTCAATCTGGTGAAAGTCTTTATTATGTAAATGGCCAGGAACCAATGCTTGAATTTGAAAAATCATTAAAAATGTTCGGTATGGGAACAGTTGACCAGGCACAGGCTGCACAAATCCATTTGCTACATGAAGCGGCTAAGTTCATTCCAGATGTTAATACTCATGCATCATCGATTGTTCTTAAAAAAGCAAATTAAAAAAGCCTTGGATGCCAAGGCTTTTTCTTTATTTCTAAAGTGCATATTGCAATACGAAGTTACCGAGGAACAGCAGAGCGATCATATATAGTGCTGGCTGTATTTCCCGGCCTTTTCCCATTAATAGTTTCATTAAAGGGTAAAGAATGAAACCAATCGCCATTCCATCTGCAATACTGTATGTTAAAGGAATCAGCACAATGATCAAAAGCGCAGGGAAGCTTTCCAACAAATCGTCAAGCTTGATTTGCGTGATATTTTGAAGCATTAGAACTCCAATTAATATTAATACTGGTGAAACTGCACTTTCTGGAACTAATTTAATGACAGGTATCAAAACAATGGATGCAAGAAACAGGACGCCGGTCACTATACTTGTTAGTCCTGTACGGCCGCCAGCCGCTATACCTGCTGCACTTTCAACAGAAGAAACTGTTGGACTTGTTCCAAAGATTCCCGCGGTTGCTACAGATATTGCATTTGCCTGAAGAGATTTTTTGTATTTTTCAGGCTGTTTGAGCATCTTTGTATGTCCGTGAATCAATCCAATGTTTTCAAAAATGACGACCATCGCCAAGGAGAAGGCTGTCAGCCAGAAAACAAAATTGCCAGCCTGTGCAAATGACATTTGCCCAAACACCGATGTGTATTCCCCAAATGAAGGCATTTTAAATGAAACTTCTCCACTCTTCAGGTCTCCGAACAGCACGGAAAGAACTGATGTAAATACAATGCTCAGCAATAGGTTTCCAGGAACATTTTTAATGAATAAAATGACCGTTACGATCAAGCCGATCAATGTTATGAGTGCAGTTGAGGTGCTAAGATCCCCGATTGCAAGCAAAGTGTGCTCAGAGCTTGTGATAATCCCGCTATTATCAAATCCAATCAAAATCAATAAAATTCCGATTCCGACTGTAATAGCTTCCTTTAATGAATCGGGAATGGAAGCGGTGATTGTTTTAGCGAGCCGGGTGAAGGCTAATAACATGAATAGGACTCCTGAGACAAATACCATTGCGAGTGCTTCCTGCCATGTGAACCCACCTGACTGAACGATGGTATAGGTAAACATCGCGTTTAGTCCCATCCCAGGAATCACAAGAATCGGAGTGTTGCTCCAAAATCCCATGAGCAAACATCCTGCGAACACTGTAATAATGGTTGCAATGATTCCTGCTTCAAGCGGAATCCCAGCTGCTGATAAGATTGTTGCGTTGACAATGATAATATACACAACCGTTATATAGGAAATAAGTCCAGCTGATAACTCTCTCCCTAGCGTTGTATTGTGTGCTGTTAGTTGAAATAATTTATCCATTTTTTGCTCCTCTCTCTATTACAGATAAATTTTTCCGTTTTGAAACGAATGAAAATATCGTACCATAGACTTTTAGTATATTAAAAATATATAATTTGTATATAAACCATATCTTTTTTAAATAGAGGAGCCATTCATGGATTTAAGACAAATGCGATATTTCATTGCGATTGCCGAAGAGAAAAATATTACGGCTGCAGCACATAGGCTTCACATGTCACAACCGCCATTAAGCCTGCAGTTAAAACAAATGGAAGAAGAGTTGGGTGTAATGCTGGTAGAACGGTATGGGAAAAAGTTCGAATTGACTGATAAGGGAGAGCTGCTGTACAGACACGCACTTAATATCATCCACTCATTTGAGGAAGTGAAAAATGAACTTAAAGAAACGGATGAAGGAAGGAAGGGAAATTTATCTGTCGGAATCAATACTCTATCTGTTCCTGAGTTTCCTGATTGGCTTGAAGCGTTTCACTCATACTACCCGCTTGTCTATTTGCGGGTCGTGCAAAATGATTCAGCCTATTTAGCTGAACTCGTAAAAACTCGCGCAATTGAACTAGGACTGGTCAGGCTGCCATTGGCCAGCCATAATCTAAATTACCTTCATTTGTACAATGAGCCATTCGTTTTTGTTTGTAGGAATAATGATGAAAATAATATATCAATTGAAGAGATTAGCAGTTACCCGTTAATCCTTCCTTCAACAGAGGGACTTGGGAGCTATAATATTATCCACGAGTCGTTTACAAAAGCGCAGCTTCCGCTTCAGGTCATTTGTGAATGTTCAGATATGAATGTGCTTATGCAGCTGGTATCATCCGGTATAGGTTCAACCATTGTCCCTAAATCCGTTTTTAAATCATATGGGCAGGAGAATCTATTTGCCAGAAAAATCACTGATTCCACGCTAATATCGTCTGTTGGATTAATCTGGCTTAAGGATCATCATCTCTCTAGTCCGGCAAGAAATTTTATTGAAATGATCAAGGAACGACTCGGCCTCGACGAAAGCAGTTATGAATAACAAGGCTTTAATCTTCCAATAATAACTTCAAATTAAGTAGTTGAAAGGAAGATGGCCTTGCTATGAACTTTTTTGAAGTAATGAAAGATGCTTTCGGACCTTTTATGGACGGTGAAAAAAAGCCTTTGCACGTCGGAGAAGTCATGAATCTTTGGTTTTATCTTCATGGGACGGAACAAACTCTTAGGTACGATCAAAACGCCTACAATTTAGTGAAGGATCCTGAGCTCAAAGAAAAAATCGCAGATATCATTGAAAACGTTCACAGGCCAATGATCAATGAATTAACCCAGTTTTTCAAGGACGAAGGAATACCATTACCTGATGTCGGTGCGGAAAAAGTCATAGGGGAATACAAGGATTTACCCGAAGGCGCTGGTTTGAACGATGAGGAAATAGCGAATTTGATTTCTTACAATTTGGTCGTGGGAATCACATCGGCGACTAGAGGTATCACAGAATCTGTCAGGTCGGATGTAGGTTACTTATTCGCAAAATACCATATGATGAAAATTACTTTTTCTTTAACTTTCAAAGCACTTATGCAAGAAAAAGGCTGGTTGAGAGTGCCGCCGTACTATACTACCGGAAAACAGTAAAAAACAGCGTTTAGGGCGCTGTTTTTTAAGTGTTTTTCAATTCATGTGCAGCTAAAGCATCAAGAAGAATATTTTCACGGTCTCGGTCTATTCCCGCTTTCCAATCATAATTAGTTCTATCCAATGATTGTATCCATTCGTGTACCTCACGGATGGTTTCTTCGATCGGTCGAAAGGTAAGACCGGATTGAAGGGCTTTGTCTATATTAATATGGAAGGCTCCTTTCCATGGTTCTTGATGGTTGGGCCCTAACGGTGTTTCTTCTGGAATCCAAAGAGGCATTTCTGTCCAGGGTAAAACGTTATTTTCAAGAAGTAATTGTTCACCTGCCCAGTTAAATTCAGCATCACTGCCTGTAAATTCTCTGATATTAGTGAAAAGATCCAGCAACGGCATTGGTTTTCCAGTCACGTTATAAGTGCCGGCATTTTTTTCCTCCATCATTTTTAAAATCCATTCTGACAAGTCCTTCACATCTATTAATTGTATGTACGAGGTTTGAGGATTTCCGGGCGCAAGCACCTGGCCTCCTTCAGAAATACGATTAACCCAATACGGCAGCCTGTCAGTATAGTCATTTCCACCAACCAGCTGTCCGGCGCGAATGTTTAACACTTTTCCTGGCATGTTCCTTTCGGCTTCTTGTTCTGACAATGTTTTGAATTTTCCATAATATTGTAATAAGTCGCCATTTGGGTCCTTTGTGAGTTCATCTGCTTCTTCAACGGGCATTGTTTGAACCGGATAATCCTCTTCGATCCCTTTTGGAATCCAGTCTTTGTAAACAGAAATACTTGATACAAAAGCATAGAAATCTGTTTGCATTTTAAGAATTGATGTTAAGTTCCGGACAGAATTAGGGATTAGGCCTGAAGTATCCAGAACGGCATCCCACTTACGGTTTTTTAGCTGTTCAAGATTTCCATTCCTATCGCCAATCAATACCTCTACATTACGCAGCACTTCATTATTATTCCCTCGATTGAATACCGTGATTTCATGGCCCTTTTTTTGCGCTTCCTCGACAAATGCCTTTCCAAGAAAACGGCTTCCGCCAATTACTAGAATTTTCATAATCAGCCCCCAGTCTTATCTAAATATTTCTAATCAACTCAATTGCCTGTTTATAACATAACATATTGATTGATAATTTAGAAAATTAAAAATTAGATATTTTTTTTATTAGGTGGATTTTTATTTGCTGTAAACAAGATAATTGATAAAATGAAATTTAGTTTCAGAATTGTCTCAAATGCCAGAAGGAGGACTAGTATGGAAGAAATATTTTTGCAATCCGTAAAGTATGAAGGTGAAAAGCTCTATATATTAGATCAAACAAAACTTCCCCAAGTTACAGAATTCCTGGAAATCACCAATATAGATGATGTATGGGATGCTATCAAACAGCTTAAAGTAAGGGGAGCTCCGGCGATTGGCATTGCCGCTGCTTACGGTCTGGTGCTAGGTATTAATGGTGCACCAGAGAAGGATTTCGAGACATTTTATGAGTATTTCAAAAAGCAAGCGGATTACCTAGCTACATCAAGGCCGACTGCAGTCAATCTTTTCTGGGCACTCAAAAGGATGGATACTCGAGCTAAGGTTGAAAGTGGAAAGCCGGTAAAGGATATCAAAAAGCTATTGGAAGAAGAAGCCCATTTGATTCGGCAGGAGGATGAAAATGTCTGCAGTTCCATCGGCGAAAATGCATTGAGTTTATTTAAAGATGGGATGACTGTGTTGACTCATTGCAACGCAGGTGGAATAGCTACAGCAAAATACGGAACAGCGCTTGCGCCTATCTATTTGGCTAAAGAGCGTGGAATGGATATCAAGGTATTTGCTGATGAGACTCGACCATTGCTGCAAGGTGCACGCCTGACAGCCTGGGAATTAATGCAGGCTGGAATCGATGTCACCCTCATTACTGACAGTATGGCGGCCATGGTCATGCAACAGGGAAAGGTACAGGCAGTAATCGTAGGCTGTGACCGTGTAGCAGCCAATGGAGACGTAGCCAATAAAATTGGAACATATGGTGTTGCTTTACTTGCAAAAGCACATAACATCCCTTTCTATGTCGCTGCGCCACTATCGACAATTGATCTTGAAACAAAAACAGGTGATGAAATACCAATTGAAGAACGGGCAGCTGAGGAAATCACTGCTGGATTCGGGAAATCGACAGCACCTGAAGGCGTTAAGGTTTTCAATCCCGCCTTTGATGTTACACCAAACCACTTAATTACCGCGATCATTACTGAAAAAGGAATCATGCGAGGAAACTACAGCGAAGAACTTCCGCGTTTGTTTGATAAATAATCATTGTTAAATGCCGGGGATGCACTCCCTGGCATTTTTGGTTGCTTAAACTGCCTTGAGGATCAATCGAAAAGTCGAACCATGCAGAGAATATCAATTAAAATTCACATAATCCTCAAATTTTCTCACTTTTCCACTTTCATTATCTTTGTATACTTGGGATATCCTACTTGTAAATAAACCAAAGGGGGTTATCCTGTGGTCAAAAAAGCGATTGCAGCTGGAATTCTTGCTGGCTTAGTTTTGTTTGCTCTATTCCAGCATCTTTATAAAATCGAGGAACCGAAAGCAATTGAAGCATCAAAATCAACAATTGGAATTGGAGCTGGGATGGTAGCTCCGAATTTTACACTGAAAAACCTTGCTGGTGAAGATGTGAGCTTGAAAGATTACAGAGGTAAGAAGGTAATGCTGAATTTTTGGGCTACTTGGTGTCCGCCTTGCAAAGAGGAAATGCCGGCGATGGAGAAATTTTATAAAGAAAAGTCAAAGGATGTTGAAATTCTCGCAGTCAATCTGGATCCTCAAAACAAGGTAAAGGCGTTTGTGAAGGATAATGAAATAACCTTCCCGATCTTACTTGATCAAGATGGAGCCACACAGCAAACATACTCAATCATTTCAATTCCTACCACATTTATTATTGATGAGCAGGGATTGATCCTAAAAAAGCATATTGGTTCCATGACATACGAACAAATGCAGGAACTTACGAAGTAACACCAGTACTAGCTGCTGGTGTTTTTCTATGGTAAATATTGCATGAGAGATACACGAAATAATCGGGTATGAATAAAATACGATTAAATTTTCAAAAAGTTGTAATAATTGCAACCGTTTCCGGACATAATAACTGTTACAATGATGATAAAGGATGGTGAACACGATGAGAAAACCTAGAAAGCGTTCTTTTCAAGAGCTAGTTATGGAAAATAAACGCCAACTTCTAAATGACCGTGACGCACTCGAGAAAATCGAGGCTAAATTAGAGCAAAAACACTTGGGTAAAGCTGAGTAAATATCATACATTACCATTTATGAATACCTCTTCTTTAGGAAAAACTTATTTTAGAGGAGGGATATACATGAGCAATCCTAAAAGGGACAGCAAGCATTATGTTCCAAGCCACCTTGGAACCCAGCCACGTGGTTTCAGTGGCAATAAAGGAAAGAAAATGAACGATAAGTCGGGTGAACATGCCCAGGTAATGCAAACTAAAGGTGAATAGCGAATGATACGCCTGCCAATTTATTGGCGGGCATTTATTTTACAAACAAAAGTTATCCCACTGTTTTCCGCTAATAATCAATATAAGAAGTCGCATACTAATGATGTACTTTTTAGAAGGAGGTACATTACCATGGCAAATAATACACCAAAGCCGGATGATCGAAGCGATAATGTTGAAAAGCTGCAGTCCATGATCCATCATACGATTGAGAACATGGAAGATGCTGAAGCTGCAATGGTCAATTCTAGTCCTGAAGACCAACAAAGAATCAAGGCTAAAAATGAGCGCCGCAGAGAAAGTATTGATGCCTTTAGGGCTGAAATCAAGGATGAAGCACATAACGAGCAGTAATCGGAAAAAGACCCGTCAACAGGCGGGTCTTTTTCCGTTTGGTTAAAAATGTGATAATATACGGGATGTAAACACAGACAATGAAAGTATATTTTTCAAACTTTAGATAAAGAAGTGATTTTGATGGAACTACATAAAAAACAAATTCCTATAGATGAACAGATTTTGCTATGGGAGGAAGAGATAAATACAAAAGGCTTTATTCAGGATGAAGCCAGTTTGATCACAGCAATCAAGAAGCTGACAAAAAGTGAAGAGCATAAGCAACTTTCTCAAACCCTGACTCTGGCTGCACAATCTAGATCCCAACGAAATGGGTATGATTCTCTCGTCCTTGAGTGGTTAAAGACTGCGATAGAACACGATTCGGCAAACAAGAAGGCAAAATCCTTGCTCGCCAGGAATCAGTGGAAAGATAAAGGGAATTTATTTGAACAGCTAATCTTCCCTCGGATCAGGGAAACTGATAATCGAGCCTTAAAAAAGAAAACAGCCGAGCAGTATATCGATATTTCCCAGCAATTCCTTTCACACGCTGAAGAAGAGCTTGATGACCTAAAAGCCAAGACGGTTGAAAAAGGGTCTGAAGTTGAGGCTAAGTTCAAGAGGTTGACCGATATGCTGGAAAAGGCTGTAGAAGAGACTGCAGCTCTCTTGAAAGCGACAGAGCTATATGAAGAGTCGGTTACCGGAGTATTTCACACAGCCATCCATTATGAAGAAATACAGAAAAGACTTCAAAGTCTGGAACAGATCAAGCTGCAATGGGAAGAAGAATTTGCTGAGGAATCGGAGAGGCAAAAACAGTCTGAAATCGATCCTCTGGCTGAACTTAATAAAATGATAGGACTTGAATCGGTCAAGGAGAGAGTGAATGATTTTTACCGATTCTTGAAGTATCAGCAAAAGCGGAAAGAGCTTGGTCTGCAGACGAAGGATGATCAAAGCTTGAATATGGTCCTGACTGGTAATCCGGGAACAGGAAAAACTTCATTGGCACGATTGCTTGCAAAAATATATCACCAGCTTGGAGTACTGCCGCGAGAAGAAATCATCGAGGCTGACCGTTCACAGCTTGTTGGTGCTTATGTCGGGCAGACAGAAGAAAATGTCAGGAAGGTCGTTGAGCAAGCCCTGGGAGGGGTGCTATTTATTGATGAGGCGTACAGTCTTAAGCGGGAAGGCCAGACTGGAAATGATTATGGTCAAACTGCTATCGATACACTCGTTTCTTTAATGACCGGGAAAGAGTATGGAGGTAAATTCGCCGTGATTCTTGCTGGTTATCCAGAAGAAATGCGTCAATTTCTTGATGCGAACCCAGGTTTAAGATCACGTTTCCCTCAATCAAATTTGATTCATCTACCAGATTATTCGGATGGTGAACTGTTACAGATTGCGGATCAAGCGGCACAGGATAACGATTATGCGATGACAGATGCAGCAAAGCTTGAGCTTAGGGATCGTATTGAAAAGGAAAGAGTCGATGATACCTTCGGAAATGCCAGGACGGTACGAAACCTTGTATTGGAAGCAATTTTCAAAAAGGGATCCAGGCAGAGTGAAGAAGATGACTTTTCAACTTATACCTTATTAGAAAAAGAGGATTTTGAATCTCCTTCAACTATTTCAGCTGAAAAACCACTCGACAGGCTGAATGCACTCGTTGGATTGGACACTGTGAAATCAGAGGTTACCTCCCTGATTTCCTTCGTCAGGATGCAGCAGCTGCGAAAGGAAAAGGGACTGCCTGCTGTGCCGATACAGCTTCACTCAGTCTTTTCCGGTAATCCGGGAACAGGAAAAACTACTGTAGCAAAGATTTACGCAGAACTTCTGAAGGAATGCGGAATGCTGAAGAGAGGACATCTTATTATCAGCAGCCGGGCCGATTTTGTCGCTGGTTATGTCGGACAGACTGCAATCAAGACAAAGAAAAAAATTCGAGAGGCACTCGGAGGAGTATTATTTATAGATGAGGCATACTCTTTGCTGGGTCAAAGCTCAGGTGATTTTGGCAAGGAAGTTATTGATACTCTTGTCGATGAAATGACCAGGCATAATGAAAATCTTGTTGTGATCCTAGCTGGATATCCTGCTGAAATGGATATGCTGCTCGAAAGCAATCCTGGCCTCAGGTCAAGGTTCAAGAAGTTTTTCCACTTTCCGGACTATAGTGTGAGTGATTTGTTGCTCATCATCAAGAACTACGCTGGCAAGTATCAATATAGGATGAACCCCGAAGCTGAAGCGTTTTTGTCTGAGAAACTTTCAACAACAGAACTGAAAGGGAATGGTCGCTTTGCCACAAACTTAGTGGATGAAGCGATTCAATCCCAGGCATATCGATTGATTGACGGGGGAAATGTCGAGAATCTGGATGAAGATGTTTTCTACTTGGAAAAACAGGATTTTGAAGCGGCTTTAAAAAAGCTTATAGGATAAAACATACAAGAAAAATAAAGGGGAATACCAATGAAAATATCTTCTAGGGAAATCGAGGTAAGATATGCAGAAACAGACCAGATGGGTGTCGTGTATCACGCTAATTATCTGGTGTGGATGGAGCTGGGCAGAACACAATTGATTAAGGAACTTGGCTTTAATTATGCAGAAATGGAGAAGGATGGAATCATCTCACCTGTACTTGATATACAAGCTTCCTATAAAAAACCATTGAGATATGGAGATACAGCTACAATCAAGACCTGGGTGGAGGAATATGATGGGATTCGGTCCGTCTATAAATATGAAATCTTCAATGGTAAAGGTGAGCTCGCATTGACTGGCAGCTCAAAACATGTCTGTGTTAAAAAGGATAACTTCCGGCCGATATCGTTAAAAAGGAGCTTTCCAGACTGGCATGAAGCTTATTTACAGGCAATGAAAAAGCCTGAAGATGAAAGGGAGCAGGTCTGATTGGCTTTCGGGATAAAACGCCATGAGCTTGATGAATGGAAAGCTAAAATCGATCGTGGCGAGCTTGCCTTCCTGACCCATTACTGGATTGATGACCGCTTCCCAGATTGTTCAACGGTTACGAAAGTAGGTTGCAGGGATCTTGAAAAGTTAGCTGAGTGGGGAAGAAAATATGGTTTGCAGCCAGAGTGGATTGATAAAAGGAAGACAGATTACCCTCACTTCGATCTTTTAGGAACGAAGCAAGCTGAAATCTTGAAACAGGAGGGTTTTGAGAACCCTCTTTTAAAAGGTAAAAAATAAGGCAGGCGCAATCGCGTCTGCCTTATTACTTTTCGAATTTGAAGTCAGGTTCCTGGCCAACCGGGTGGAGCTCTACAATTAAATCATGGCCGTCAAAATACCAAATATCTTTTTCTTCAATATAATAGGTGACACCATTTTTTTCTGTTTTCACACCGACATGATCCGGTTCTTCCTTGGAGACACCTAATGAAAAACCTTTCTGGATAGAACTGAAGCCGCCGTACCGGACAAAGAATCGCAAATAACTTCCGGATGAAAGGTCCATTTCATTTTCATACCATGCTGCTGCATCATCATTAACTGTAATTTTCATATTGTTCTCCTTCCATACCAGATAGACCGATTATAACATAAGCAATGCCCGGTCTTCACGGACCGGGCATTCACACCTTTATTCTTTTATGAATTGAGTCATATGATGCATGATCTCATTATATTTTTTTTCAGCACCAGCAAGTCCGAAATTACCGGCTTCTTGCAAAGGAACAACCCGGTAATTACTTTGTCTGCTGCTTGAAACAAAGGTTGGGAGGAATTCAGGGTTTTGCAATACGACTTCATTACCATCCGGTGTGATGTTTTTTGTTATTTCCACAGTGGCAAGACCGCCGATATCCTTATAGTCCCACATTTGCCCAGACAGGAAATTACCCAGAGAATAGACAACCAATGCCTTTCTGCCGTCTGTCGCCGTCAGCCATTCCATGGGCTGCAGCACATGCGGGTGATGCCCAAAGATGATATCAACACCCTCGTCGACGAGAAACTGTGCAAGATTCTTTTGATCATTCGTAGGGAAACGCTGATATTCATTTCCCCAGTGGATACTCATGACCACAACATCAGATTCTGCTCGAGCGCGGTGTATCTCAGCTTTCATTGCTTCACGGTCAATCAGGTTCACGAGGTGATCCTTGCCAATAGGGACTGGGATCCCATTTGTTCCATAGGTGTATGATAAATAAGAAATATTAATCCCATTTTTATTTAATATCCGCAATTTTTGCTGGTCAGCTTCATCTTTGAAAGACCCCACATAAGGAAGTTCTGCCGCTTCCATATTTTTAATGGAAGCCAGGACACCCTTTTCAGATCTGTCTAGCGAATGGTTATTTGCGTTTGATACAATATCGACCCCTGCATCTATCAATGCGTCTCCAACTTCTACAGGACTATTGAACATCGGGTAGCTAGATAGTCCAATTTCCACTCCTCCAAGAAGCGTTTCCTGGTTCGCTAGCAAAAGATCAGGTTCAATTAAATAACCTCTTACATTACTGAGCATTGGTTTGAAATCATAACCAGGATTCAGGAAGGCATCTTCGTAAACAGTATCGTGAATCAGGATATCACCGATTGCGCCTAATTTAACCGTTTCCACAAAACTTTTGCCAGAGACATCAAAGCTTCTTTCGAGATGTGGCTTTTGTGATTTCACAGTTATAGTTGGTGTTTTTGCCTGGGCTTCGTGGTACATCTGGAATGTCATTGTTGATGCCAAAATACCCACCCCAGCAAACAAGGCCAGACCATAAGCTTTTTTCTTCTTTTTTCTCATATTAATCTCCCCAGATATATGATGAGGCATTTTTATTTTTAAGCCTCTAAAGATAATATATTATAAGAATGGTGATAAATGTATAAATTTCAGTAAGATTTTCGTATTTTTGTCATAATTCGATAAACTTCTTTGCAAAAAAGGTATATTAATAATTGTAGCTATGAAAGGGTGAGCTAAGATGTTCAACATAACAGAAAGCGCATATAAAATATTGCTTAAGGCAATCAAAAAGGAAAGCAAGGATGAGGAAAAGCTATATGTCCGACTGACGATGGGGATTGGCTGAGGAGGACCGCAGCTTAGAGTTGCTCTGGAGGAGCAGCCATTAACAAATGATCAGGTTTTTACATTCGACGAGGTACCAATCTTGATTCATGAGCGGGATTTGGTTTATTTCAATGATACGAAATTAGATTATATTAAAGATGTTTTTGGTGTGGGGAAATTCAAACTGCTAAAAGTGTAAAGGGTTAAAAAACAAAACATGCGGTTCTAGACCGCATGTTTTTCAATGGCATATTTGAATTTAGATAACCAATTCATCCTGTTTAGAGGCACAACTAAAAAGTAAAGTTCCACTCGTAATTCAAAAAATGAAATAAACTAATCTACCACTCCATTTTTTCCAGGAAATCTATCAGTTCATCCATATTCTTTACTTTGATTGTAGAAGGATCATTTTTTTCATTGTCATAAATATCAGTTAGAAATTCTACAACAAAATCATCTGGCGACGTTACATCAGCTGTTGTGGTTGTGTACACAAAATTTTCAGCCAGCTTTATAACTTCTTCCATTACAACCCGCCTTCTTTCCCTTGTTCTTACCTACATTTTACCAACGAAAGAAGGGGTGAACCGGATTCAATTTGACAATTTTTCGACTAATCGGAAGGCTGTTATTTCATATGGCAGGGAGTGAAAATTTGAATGTTGTTTCGTATGGCTGAGTGGTGACACTCATTTCACCGCCGTGATTTTCAATTATTTGCTTGCTGATCGCCAGTCCCATTCCGGTGCCATTTGCTTTTGTTGTGTAAAAAGGAGTGAAGATTTTCTTCAGAGAGTATTCATCAATGCCACCGCCATTATCTATTACACTAACGCAAACAAAACCCCCGTCTTTGTTGACAACCAATTTTATGGAACCTTTTTTTCTATGATTTCCTTCAACGGCCTCTATTGCATTCTTAAACAAATTGACTAACACTTGTTTAATTGCATTTTCATCTGCAAATACATATATCTCGACTTTTGGAAGGTCATCACTGATTTCAATATCCTTCATTATAGACTCGCTTAAAAAAAGCTTGATCATGCTCATAGCTAAGGGGTTTATAGATAGCTTCTTCTTTTTCTCAGAAGAGGCAGGTTTCAATACGGAAAGAAATTCAGTCAGTAAGCTGTTAGCTCGACTTATTTCATCAAGAGCTACATCTGCAAACTCCTGCCTGCCTGCAGCCTGAAGTTCCGGCTTAAGTAACTGGATAAAACCCTTGATTGTTGTCAGAGGATTTCTTATTTCATGGGCTAACCCGGCCGCCAAATGGCTTGCTGAAGCAGCTTGAATATCTCCCGTGGCAGATTCAATCGCCTGTTGCAGCCTTTTTAAGGTTTGCTGTTTTTCAGCTATTTCCTGTTCCAGTTTTAAACTTTTGCTTTCGAGATCTTCTTTTTTTAGATATAAATCAACCATTGTCAACTCATCCTTCGTCATTGCCAGGTTATGATTTGGGAAAGATTTTTCGAGTGGTAAGAAAGTCGGAAAGTAACCGGGATACTCTTTTAATGGTCCATCTAAGATTAAACCACTTGCATTTGCCCGTCTCTCCTTCATTTCAAAGCTGAAATGAGAGGGGTTAGAGTATTTCAAAGCTTTCATTTGGATCCCTTCTTTTTTAATATTCTTTGGATTGGGTTTGTTTGAAGTAATATAGATTCGGGTATTTTCATCAAGAATTCACAATCTTTAACCTAGGCAACCCAATTTCGATTTCTTTCGAATGTATATGACATATTCATTTAAATTATACCAGCAAAAGTCTGTTTTTTTCTTATAAAGAACAAAAAATATTTTATAATGAACTATTTTTCCAAAAGGAGCTAAGCGATGTCTAGAGCAATTCACTTATTTAAAGATTTTTTGATTAGCAGGGAAGAAAAAGTAATTACGAATATATTAAATTCAATTGATGAAAATCAGCCAGAAGCATTCAGCAAGGTAACAAACCAAACAAAATTCAATTTATATAAAGAACAAATAACAGAATTAATCCATTTGCTTGAACGCTTTTTAATAGGGGAATCAGACGACGAGAAAATTAACGATTGGGGTAAAAGGGTGAGTGAAGATAATGTGCGTTTAGGTCTCTCACTTAGTCAATCAGTTCACCACTTCAACAGTGTCCGCGGTGCATTGTGGGAAGAAATCTCTGCAATGGCAGAGAGAACGAATAATTTTAGTGCTGGGGAAAGCTTAAGGTTAGGTAAACTTATTAATGACTTCATTGACGACCTGATTCTCACTTTTACTTATTCCTTTACGGGTCAGGCCACTAAACGCCTGCGAGCACAGCAGGAGGTCATTGATGAACTAAGCACACCTGTCATTTCTATTGTCGATGAAGTGGCCGTCCTGCCGATTATTGGCGATATTGATACACATAGAGCAAGGATCTTGATGGAACATACCTTGCGTGAAACGAAGAATAAGGAAGTTGATTGCTTGATCATTGATCTCTCAGGTGTATTCATAGTGGATACAATGGTCGCCCAGGAGCTATTTAAAATAATAGACAGCCTTAAACTTACAGGAGTTGATGTGAACCTGACAGGAATGCGGCCAGAACTGGCTCAATCAGTGGTTACCCTTGGCATCAATTTTGATAACGTAAAAATGTACAGCAATTTGGGACAGGCACTGAAGGCCTTTGGAATCGTCCGTAAATAAAAAGCCGGCAAACCTGATTGCAGGTTTGCCGACTAATTTTTGATTGTTTAAAAATGTTAAAGCCACTTGATTTTTGGCTCTGTTTTATTGCGGATTCTCGCAATATTAGCACGATGCCTGTAAATAACGAAGGTAGCCAGGACCGCAACAACGACTATCAAAGGAAGGTCCTGGGTAAACAGTGCGTAAATGAACGCGGCTATACCAGTTAGAATGGAAGATAGAGAAACATACTTTGTTATGTACAAGCTGATGAAAAAGATAATGAGCATGAACAAGAATAATACCGGTATATATGCGAGTAAAACACCACCGGAAGTAGCGACCGCTTTTCCGCCTCGAAATCCTGCGAAAATCGGATACATGTGTCCAATCACAGCAAAAACTCCTACCAATAGCATATGGAGATCAGCATTTAGAAGCAAAGGAAGAGTTGCTGCAAGAGTTCCTTTCAAAACGTCAGCAATGCTTACTACTAAACCAGCTTTTACCCCCAATGTCCGGAATGTATTTGTACCGCCTAAATTTCCGCTCCCATGTTCACGGATGTCTTTGCCATAGAATACTTTCCCGATAATGAGGCCAGAAGGTATTGAGCCCAGCAAGTAAGCTAGAATAATTATAATTGCGTTTAATACCATGAAATATTCTCCTTTTAAGATTTTAAGGTTCTTCTATTTTACCATGTTCTCTTAAAAACTCCATGCAATTCTTGAACAAAACTGAATCCGGACGGATGGCCAGCTGGTTATATAGTATTTTTTAGACTAAATCCATGACACTTTGATTCATTAATCGGCTCACTTCCTTGCTTGCTAAGTTTATAGCTTGCTGAATAAGTGAATAAGGAAGTAAACTATTCAATTTTAAGGAGTCCTTCTAAATGAGGATGAGAAAGAGTTTGTCTAAAAAAAATTCGTTATTTATTTTAATGATCCTTGCAATAATAGTAGTCATCACTGCTGTCTATCATACGCACAAAGATCTTCCTGAAGGCTTATCGTATGAGGGGGATGTCCATAACGTAAAGGATGTCCGCTTTTTATACGATTTAACCTACAAAGGGCAAGATGGTGAACAAAAGTACGAGCATCATATTTTCGATACGATACTGCAAAGGATAGAGGAAGCTGAGGATTTCATCGTCCTGGATATGTTTTTATTCAATGGCTATTATAAGAAAGATATGGGCTATCCCGAATTAAGCGAATCGATTGCTGAAAAACTTATTGCCCAAAAGAAAAAGAATAAAAATCTCAAAATCGTATTCATCACAGATGAAATTAATTTGACATACGGATCCCACAAATCCGGCATCTTGAAGGAACTTCGGGAAAATGACATAAAAGTTATCTTCACTAACCTGGATCCGTTAAGGGATTCCAATCCATTATATACAGCTGTTTGGCGCGTGTTTTTCCAGTGGTTCGGTGAATCAGGGGAAGGCTGGATTCCGAACCCGATGGCAAAGAATGCTCCTGACGTGACGCTCCGCACCTATCTTGAACTACTAAACCTGAAGGCGAATCACAGGAAAGTGTTCGTCACTGAGAAAACAGCTATTGTTTCATCTGCGAATCCGCATGATGCAAGCGGATTCCACTCAAACATCGCCTTTGAAACAAGCGGAAATATAATCGGAGACATTCTTGAATCTGAGCAGGCTGTAATCGACTTCTCAGGAGGAGGAAAACTCCCTGTATACACATCTGTAAAAGAAAAAGGACCTATTAAGGTCCAAGTTCTAACAGAGGGGGAAATCCTCAAGCATCTCCTGCACGAACTGAAAAAAACGGGGGAAGGGGATCATATTTGGTTAGGTATGTTCTATCTTGCCGAAAGGAAAGTAATCGACGAAATCGACAAGGCAGCAGACCGGGGTGCGAAAATCAATATTATACTTGACCCAAATACTAATGCATTTGGCAATCAGAAATCGGGTCTGCCCAATATTCCTGTGTCAGAAGAAATCATGGAATTTGGCAGCAATAACATTGAGATTAAATGGTACAATGCTGGCCAAGAGCAATATCACGCAAAAATGATCTACTTTGAACGCGGTAAAAAAAGCCTGGTACTCGGAGGGTCCGCCAACTTCACCCGTAGGAATCTTGATGATTTAAATCTTGAAACCAACATGAAAATAACAGCAGCCTCCGATAGTGAATTCATCAAGGGTGTTGATGATTATTTCAATAGAATCTGGAATAACGACGGAGCAAGGTTCACACTTGATTACGAAGAAAATAAGGACAAGTTGACTCCCTTTAAATATATAATCTACTGGATTCAAAGAATATTATGGTTCACAAGCTATTAGCGAAAAGGGCACCCTATGTGGGATGCCCTTTTTATATTGAATCGGTTGCATGATCAAAAGGATAATCCTAAAAAACGCTTCTCATGTACAACATCTTTAAATACGATAATATTATAGGCACAGGAATAAGGGATTCCCATATAGAATTAGGATAAATATCCTTCCACTAAAAAGAATATGAATCCGATGCTTTAATGTTTATAAATATTACTATGCCAAGAAAATGGAGAATTCATATGAAGACATTACTATCCGCCATACAGTGGATGGCATTTATTATTGCAGGTTCAATCGTTGCACCGATTGCAATCGCCGACTTATTCCAATTGAATGATTTGGAGACGACAGGACTGGTCCAGAGGACGATGTTTGTATTGGGGATTTCGAGTCTGCTGCAGGCTCTGATTGGCCATCGTATGCCAATTAACGAGGGACCAGCTGGCCTATGGTGGGGTGTATTTACAATATATGCTGGGTTAAGTACGACACTGTTTTCATCTAACATTGAAACCCTGCAGTCCCTCGAAGGAGCCATGATCATCAGCGGAATTGTCTTTTTCCTATTAAGTTTATTAAAACTTATAGATAAACTGGCAAAGCTGTTCACACCTGTAGTCAGCGGGATTTATTTACTTTTACTCGTCATTCAACTAAGCGGCTCATTCCTGAATGGAATGGTGGGACTCGGTGGGGGACGAAGTGAAGTCAGTCTTCCTACCGCTTATTTCAGCATCTTATTGGTTGGCATTACCTTCTATTTAACACGACATCGGATTAAGTGGGTTAGCCAGTATGCAATTTTAATAAGCCTAGCCGCTGGCTGGGTGCTATTTTCAATTTTGGACCTGGGAAAAGCATACGAACGATACAATGGGGCAACAATAGCCATTCCGGAGTTTTTCGCATTTGGCAAGCCCATCTTCGATTCCGGGTTAATCGTGACTTCTATTTTTATCACTTTCCTATTAATCACAAATATGTTAGCGAGCATAAGGGTTACTGGACAAGTCTTAAAAGATATGGGATCGGACAATTCTGGTTTTCGCTATCGGGCCAGCGGTTTTACAGCAGGCATCAATCAGATCCTTGGAGGAGTTTTCTCAGCGATTGGCTCTGTTCCAATCTCTGGTGCAGCAGGATTTATCGCTACAACTGGAATTACAAGGATTCTGCCTTTTATCATAAGTTCTTTGCTAATTATTTTAGCTAGCATGCTGCCACACGTGATGTCTTTATTCGCGGCACTGCCTGCACCTGTTGGCTACTCCGTCACTTTTGTTATATTCGTAAATATGATTGGAATTGCTTTCTCGGAGTTCGATCGTGAGAACGATAAAATGAGGATTCGGGTCGTCATTGGAACTTCCCTTCTGGCCGGTGTAGGGGCAATGTTCATCCCAGGAGAAGCTTTCCGCAACATCCCGCCTGTCCTTGTGTCCATCCTTAACAATGGTTTAATCCTGGGTACGTTGATTGCCGTCGTCGCTGACCAATTCACACTTATGCAGAAAAGGAGAATGAACAAAGTTAAATCTTCTTAGTTTGTTAAGGCTGTTTTCATAAGTTACCGTTAGGCAAGTTGATTTGAGTCTTCCTAATAGTGCGATAAAATAAGGTAAGGGTCATAATAATCCATAGGAGTGATAGTATATGGCAATTAAAAATCCAAGCCGGGAAGAAATCGGCCAAATCCTTAAGAAGGCAAAAAGGATTGCAGTTGTGGGATTGAGCGACAATCCGCAACGGACTTCCTATATGGTATCAAAGGCAATGCAGGCAGCTGGCTATGAAATCATTCCAGTCAATCCAACTGTTGAGGAGGTGCTTGGGGTTAAAGCTGTTAAAACGCTTAATGAAATAGAAGGCCACGTAGATATCGTAAATGTTTTCCGTCGTTCGGAATACTTGTTGGAGGTTGCGAAAGAATTTGCGGAAATGGATGCTGAAGTTTTTTGGGCACAGCTTGGCCTAGAGAACGAGGAGGCGTATAACTTCCTGACAGATAAAGGATATACCGTAATCATGGACAGATGCATAAAAGTGGAACACGCTTTAACAAAATAATTATTGTGCGTGAGGACTCATGTTCTCACGCTTCTCTTTTGTAATCGTAAATAATCGGTCATAATGATATGTATTCAAGTTTTGCAAGGCAGGGATTTTGATATGGAATTTTTAAATAAACAGCTAGCTCAAGAAATTGTTGACAGGACGATGGGAATCATTGGAAAGAATATCAATATCATGGATAACCAAGGTGTAATCATTGGATCAGGGGACAAAAAACGCATCGACGACATTCATGAAGGTGCAGTCATCGTGATCAAACAAGGGACTGGTTTTGAAATAACCGATGAGGAGGCTAAAAGTCTCCAAGGGGTAAAGCCGGGCATCAACCTGCCCATTTATTTTGATGGCAAAATCATGGGTGTTATAGGGATTACTGGTACCCCGGATGAAATTAGAAGCTTCGGAGAACTCGTGCGCATGGCGGCTGAGCTTAGCCTTCAGCAGGCGGTATTGATGAACGAGATCCAATGGGATGAAAGGTTAAAAGAGGAGCTCGTCAGCCAAATCATCCATTATGAAGGGAAACATGACCCACTTTTCCTGGAAAGAGCTATGCGTCTCGGGATTGATTTAGAATTGCCCAGGGCCGCTCTCATCCTTATGACTCCTGACCGAAAGAAAACATTTGCCTATTTAAAAAGCCGATTAAAAAAAGAAGACCTATTGCTCATGCAGAATGACAGGATTGTTGTATTAAAAGTAGTACCTGCGGTCGACTTTGATCATTACCTAAGAAAAATAACCGGAGACTGGTGTAACGGTTTAAGAAAAAATGCTAATATTCAGGTTAAAATTGGAGCTGGTCCATACCATGAAGGATTGTCAGGGTTCTCAAAGTCCTATCGGCAGGCGGGTTATACACTAAACTCCGGTCTGAAATTAACTCCACAAAATGACATTTTCATGTATGAAGATTATTACCTACCAGTATTCTTGTTAAGTGCTTCTAAAACAGGCCTCACAGAAGAGTTGCAACCATTCTATAAAATTTTAAAAGAGAAGGATGTTAAGGGAGAGCTTACTGAATCTTTAAAAGCGATTATCGAAACAAACAGCGATATGAACAAGGCTGCGCAAAAGCTGTTTGTACATCGGAATACCCTTCGGTACCGGCTTGATAAGATTACAGAAATAACAGGAAAGGATCCCCGAAAAACGACCGACTTGCTACATCTGTATTTATCGTTTCTAAATAATGAGCTGGAATGAAATTGTGCAAATGCACAAAAGATCTGTTCTATTACAGGTCTTTTTTTGATAGTTTGACTAATGTAAAACCAATAGATAGCGCTTACAATTGGGTTACAAAAAAGTTTTGAGGAGGAATCACCTTGGATATTCAAGTAAGCGCTTTCGGTGCAGTCGTAGCACTCATAGTAGCTATTTTCCTTATTTTAAAGAAAGTTTCACCTGCATATGGAATGATCGCAGGGGCCCTAATCGGAGGACTTGTAGGCGGAGTAGATGTCACTAATACTGTTGCCTTGATGATGGAGGGTGCGAAAGGAATTATACCCGCAGTATTAAGAATCCTGGCTGCCGGTGTACTTGCGGGAGTCCTGATTGAATCAGGTGCTGCTGCAGTAATCGCAGAAACAATCGTTAAAAAGGTTGGCGAGACGCGGGCGCTGCTAGCACTTGCCATCGCGACAATGATCCTTACTACTGTTGGGGTATTCGTTGATGTTGCTGTTATCACTGTTGCTCCAATCGCTTTAGCGATCGCAAACAGAGCAGGTATTTCCAAAACAGCCATCTTGCTTGCAATGATTGGTGGCGGTAAAGCCGGTAATATTATGTCCCCGAACCCGAATGCCATTGCTGCGGCAGATGCATTCCAAATTCCATTGACTTCTGTCATGGCTGCGGGAATCATCCCGGCAATATTCGGGTTGACTGTGACTTATATTTTAGCTAAAAGGCTTGTAAATAAGGGGTCAAACGTCACCGCTCAAGAAAGTGAAACAGCAATTAACGGGAAGCTCCCGATGATTGTTCCTGCTGTTGTCGCTCCTTTAGTAACGATTATCCTGCTTGCCCTTCGACCTTTATTTGATATTAACATCGACCCAATGATCGCCCTGCCTGCAGGGGGGATTGCCGGAGCTCTTGCAATGGGCCGAATCAGACATATCAATGACTTTGCAGTGGCAGGTCTCGGTAAAATGTCAGGTGTAGCTATTATGCTCCTTGGTACAGGTACACTTGCGGGAATCATCGCTAATTCTGGGTTAAAGGATGTCTTAATTAACAGCCTGGATGCACTTGGTCTTCCAGCATTCGTCCTTGCTCCTGTATCTGGTATTTTCATGTCAGCTGCAACTGCTTCGACAACAGCAGGAACAGCAGTTGCATCCCAAGTATTCGGAACAACCATTTTGGAAATGGGTGTCACTGCATTAGCTGGTGCTGCAATGGTTCACGCTGGTGCAACTGTACTTGACCACCTTCCACACGGAAGCTTCTTCCACGCAACAGGCGGAAGTGTCAATATGGAAATCAAAGAACGTTTGAAATTGATTCCTTACGAAACAGCTGTCGGTTTAACTCTTGCAATCGTATCGACACTAATCTTTGGTATCTTCAAGTTTTTCGGATAAGTAAAATTGGTCTGGATTTTCTTTAAAGTCCGGACTTTTGATTTCAGGGTATCCATTGAGAGGAGAAAACGAGCATGAAAATTGTAATCGCACCTGATTCATTTAAAGAAAGCCTTACCGCGCTTGAGGCAGCTACGGCGATCGAAAATGGCATGAAAAAGATCCTCCCTGAGGCCAGCTTCGTAAAGGTACCGATGGCAGATGGAGGCGAAGGAACCGTTCAATCCCTCGTTGATGCCACTGGAGGGAAAATAATCACCAAAACTGTGACAGGACCTCTCGGTACACCGGTTGATGCATTTTTCGGCATTTCCGGTGATGAAAAGACAGCTGTCATAGAGATGGCTGCCGCTTCAGGACTACATCTTGTACCACCCGGAGACAGAAACCCGCTGGTTACTACCACTCGGGGTACAGGTGAATTGATCGCTGCTGCTCTGGACCATGGTGTTGAACATATCATTATTGGAATTGGCGGAAGTGCCACGAATGATGGAGGAGCGGGCATGGCCAGAGCCCTTGGCATCATGCTTCTCGATGCTGATGGAAAAGAAATTGGCGAGGGCGGAGGAGCTTTGAATTCGCTTGCTGCGGTCAAAATGGATGGTATAGAAAAACGGCTGGAAGAAGTAAAAATTGAAGTTGCTTGCGATGTAGATAATCCGTTAACAGGTCTAAAAGGCGCATCACATATTTTCGGACCACAAAAAGGGGCAACACAAGATGTGGTTGAAGTATTGGACAACAACCTTCACCATTTTGCTAATATCATTCGTACGGATCTTGGCAAGGATATTGAACATGTTTCAGGCGCAGGCGCAGCAGGAGGACTTGGTGGCGGATTGATGGCATTCCTGTCTGCTGAATTAAAAAGAGGGGTAGACATTGTTCTGGACGCTACCAAGCTTGAAACACATTTACAAGACGCCGATTTTGTCATTACTGGAGAGGGCAAGATTGATGGTCAGACGATCTTTGGGAAAACCCCGATTGGCGTGGCCAAGACTGCGAAAATACACAATGTACCGGTAATTGCAATCGCGGGTAATGTAGCATCGGACAGTGAGGTTGTCCACGAGCATGGGATCGACGCTGTATTCAGCGTAGTACCAGGTGTCATTTCTTTGGATGACGCATTTAAAAATGCTCACACTTATGTCGAAAGAATTGCTGCGAATATCGCATCCGTGATCAAACTTAGCAAGTAATTATTTGTAAAAACTATAAAAAACCGCGTGCTTCAAATAAGCACGCGGTTTTTATGTTTAAAAAGGTTAGAATTCGAATAAATATATATAAGATATATGTAGAAAATAAAAAAGCACCTTAAAAGGTGATATTAGGTAAAAGGTATTTGTAATAAAAATAGGTACATAGTAAAATGAAAGTTGGTAATGTTTATCTTGTATTCATACACATAGTAATTCTATTATAACATTAACATAAATAATATTGGGAGTCAAGTAAAAGAGCATAGAGTTTGGGGAGTGATTTTTCATGGAAGAAAAGCAGCTTAAAGATTTAGAAATGGAACAGGAACGAGTCAATTCCATCATTGAGGAAATTGATAAAAAAGCAGCGAAATGGAATGAAAGTTCAAGTGATGTTGGCTCAGATGCTCTTCAAATCAGAAAAACCTTTTGGGAAGATGTTACCGTCAACTTTGACGAAGCAGATGATGTAGCGGAAACCTTCACGAGTATTAAGCAACAGGCCGCGCTTTTATCCGAGCGTGAACGGACACAATCCCAGATGATCAGGCAGCTTCAGACTTTATCACGCCTCAGGTTTTCTCCTTATTTCGGCAGAGTCGATTTTAAAGAAGACGGTGAAAATAAAGCCGAAAGAATATACTTAGGCATTGCGACTCTAATGGATGAACAGGAAGAAAACTTCCTGATTTATGACTGGAGAGCGCCGATATCAGGCCTTTATTACGACTACTCCCCCGGTCCGGCCCAATATAAAACAGAAACAGACATCATCGAAGGATCGATGGAGCTAAAGCGCCAGTTTGTGATAAAGGGTGGCAAAATTAAAGCAATGTTTGAAACCGGGGTTACAATTGGCGACGAAATGCTTCAGGAAGTCCTGGGCAACAATGCCGATACCCAGATGAAAACCATTGTGGCAACGATCCAGAAGGAACAGAACCAAATCATCCGCAATGACTCGAGCAGTCTGGTTGTTGTACAGGGTGTGGCAGGGAGCGGCAAAACCTCTGCTGCCATGCAGCGCGTTGCTTATTTACTATACAAGTACAGGAATATCATCACATCGGAAAATATCATGTTATTCTCACCCAATCCGCTTTTCAATAGCTATGTTGCTACGGTTTTGCCGGAGCTTGGAGAGGAAAATATGCAGCAGGCTACATTCCAGGAGTATCTTTCAACGCGGTTTGGCTCTGAATATGAACTGGAAGATCCTTTTGAACAAATGGAATTCCTTCTTGAAGCAGAAAAAAATGATACTTATTTTGACAGGATTGAAAGCATACGTTTTAAGGCAAGTTTGGAGTTTAAGGAATTATTGGATCAATACACAGAGAAATTAGCCAAGGGGGCTCTTGCTTTTAAGAGTTTAGGCATAAAAAAACGAGCAATCATTTCAAAGGAAGATATCGCGTCATACTATGATTCACTAGATAACAACATTTCAATTCCAAATAGAATTCAGCTTGTTAAGGAATGGCTTCTAAAGGAACTCAAAAGAAAATCAAAAGCAGAATTGTCTCAGGAATGGGTGGAAAAAGAGATTCAATTTCTTGAAAAAGAAGATTACCTGGAGGCATACAAGCAAAGCCAGCAAAAACAGGGTGGAGACGATGATACATTCCATGATTTTGACCGTGAGCAACAGTGGCTATCGCAAATGGTAGTCAAAAGACGTTTCAAGCCATTGTTCAATGCAGTAAAAAGATTAAAATTCATTAATATCAGAGCCATATACATGAATTTCTATAAGGATGGTCATCTTAGGACTGAATCAATGCCTGAAAATTGGGCAGCCACATGTGAACAGGCAATCAGTAATTTGGAAAAGAGGTATATTGCATATGAGGATGCAACTCCTTTTCTTTATTTACAGGATTTAATTGAAGGCAGGAAATCGAATACGTCGATTCGCCATGTTTTCATTGATGAAGCTCAGGACTATACTCCTTTCCAGTTTTCATATATTAAAATGCTGTTTCCATACAGCAAGATGACTTTGCTTGGTGATATAAATCAGGCGATTTATTCGGGACCAACAGGAGCCCCAACAATTCTTGCGGAATCAGCTCTTGAATTTGGAGAAAAGGAACTATACAGGCTTACCAAGACATACAGGTCAACGAAGCAAATCGTTGAATTTACCCGCCAACTCATCGAGGAAGGAGATATGATCGAGCCTTTCAACCGTACGGGACCAAAGCCGGTTATTGTCCGCAGCCACGAAAGCAGCGACCATATTCTGAAGGCTAATGAACTAATTTCCGAGTTGGAGAGATCAGGACATAAAAACATCGCGGTTATTTGCAAAACTGCCAAAGAGAGTAAAGCGGCTTTCGAGGGAGTCAAACAAGCGCATGATGCGAGGTTGATTGAAAAAGGGACCATGACATTTGAGAATGGGGTTAATGTTGTACCGACATATCTCGCAAAAGGCATTGAATTCGACGCGGTGATCATTTACGATTCATCGTCCTACACAAGGACAGAAGAAAGGAAATTATTATATACTGCGTGTACAAGGGCAATGCATGAGTTATATGTCCTTTCCAAAGGAAAACTTAGTCCGCTTCTCGAAAAAGTTGATGAACAACTATATCATCTGGTATGAAAGCAACAAGCCGCCATTATTTTGGCGGCTTGTTGCTTTAGAAAATACCCATTTACCTGAACCAGTCAAGCAACGACTTTTGTTGTTTACTGATGTGTGGCCGTTCTTTACTCGCTTCCTGCAGTGCTGAATTTACATCAATTAAGCCATTTCCAAAGTCGATATCTTTTCCTTGCTCACCAAGGTCAATCGCGGAATTCTTAATGATCTTGATAACTTGCGAACTTTTTAACTCTGGATTAGCCGACTTGATTAATGCAGCAAGACCGGCGACGTGTGGAGCGGCCATCGAGGTCCCAGAAAGGGCAGCGTATTGTTCATTGAAATAAGTGCTCGGTATATAAACACCTGGTGCAGAAATATCAATATAATCACCGTAGTTTGAGAAGCTGGCTCTGTTACCGTTATAGTCTACTGCAGATACACTCAATACTTCAGGATATGCTGATGGGTAAGTAGGCTGATCGGAGCCGTCATTGCCAGCTGCAGAAACCATGACGACGTCTCGTTCATAAGCATATCGTACGGCTTCCTCAAGAACCTTTGAAGGCTGGTAATTGCCAAGACTCATATTAATGACATCCGCTCCGTGGTCGACCGCCCAGACGATCCCTTTTGCGATATCGAAAGTAGTACCATAGCCTTTTGCTCCCATCGCTTTTATCGGCATGATTTTACTGAACCATGTCATGCCGGCGACACCCTCGTTATTATTCGTTTCCGAAGCAATGATGCCTGCAACATGAGTACCATGGCCATTATCATCATCAGGCTCTGCCTTTTCATCGATCACATTATAGCCTGATACAAGCCGGTTCCTTAAATCCGGATGATCCAAGTCTACACCAGTATCAACGATCGCTATTTCAATTTCTTCATTTCCGCGACTTACCCTCCATCCTTGCTCTGTACCAATCACTGGCAAATTCCATTGATAATTCTCCTGGTAAAGCAGGTCGTTAGGTCCGTTCACTTCATTCTGCATTAAGATAAAATTGGGCTCAGCATATTCGATGTTTTTTCTCTGGTTAAAGTACTCAATCATTTCCGGAGTTTCCATTACTGTTGACCTGAAAATATAAATGGAGTTTAGATGCTTGATGACCCAGCCTTTGATGTCACGCGTAATTTCATCTAATTCCTCTACGCTTGGTTCATTTACAAAATCAACTGTGGCTTCATGGTCATAATAGTGGCTTGTATCCTTTTTGTTATGAAAAATTAGTGTGACTTCATCTTGTGTATCCAGTTGCTTTTTGATTTTCTCTCCCATCTCCACATTATTCGCCTTAGCCATAGACCGCGCCATCATAATTCGTTGACCCGAGCCATGGGTTGTGGCTTCAGAATCATTTTTATCAGCATCACTCCTGAATACCCCGCCTGCAGTAAGGCCAAGAAGAAGGATTAATGATAACCCAAGAATGAACACCTTCGTTCTTCTCATAAATAAAAGTCCTCCATAAATGTATTTGTTCTTATGTTGCTGTACAACTTAAAAAATTAACGGCGGAAATCGCTGGGAGTTTAAAGGGATTGTGATTGTGGAAGTGAGAAGAACAATTGAATCTAAAAATAACAAAACAGCATAGTAAATGACATGAAACTCTCACATAAGTATCCAAAAAAACGATTTTTTATGACAAAATTCCAATTAATTCTTGAAATCAGTTTGCCAAATCCCAATTAATCGCTACAATTAAGCATAGACGCCATTCATATGGTAAAATAACTAAGAGAACAATTGTTCTGATACTGATAAAAGGATATATAATCCGTTATCCTCTTTATCAATGGCTCTTTTCGTAAACTGTTGTTTTCGGAAGAAAAGAAAACGGGTTCTGGGTTTTAACGAGTCTTATGGCTTTATTCAATACGGTCAGCAAGACATGCAACCTCAAGCCTATAAGTTCGCTCGGGAAAAGACATTTTATACGGGAAGCAACATCAATGCGAAAATAGCCTTATTAAAAAAGACGAATACTTAACGAATTCATTGACACTATACATAAAAAACGTCAATGTTGTTTGCAAGAAGTGAAAGGGGTATGTTCGTGGCAAGAAATCAGCAATCTTTTGATTATAATGATGATGCCATACAGGTACTAGAAGGCCTTGAAGCGGTTCGCAAAAGGCCGGGTATGTATATCGGCAGCACGGATACACGGGGGCTTCATCACCTCGTATATGAAATCGTTGATAACTCTGTAGACGAAGCACTAGGCGGCTACGGTAGTCAGATCATCGTCAAAATTCATAAAGATAATTCTATCAGCGTCCAGGATAAAGGTAGAGGTATGCCTACAGGGATGCATAAGCTTGGCAAACCGACTCCGGAGGTTATCCTTACTGTCCTGCATGCAGGCGGAAAGTTTGGACAGGGCGGATATAAAACGAGCGGTGGCCTTCATGGTGTAGGTGCTTCCGTTGTAAACGCATTATCAGAATGGCTGGTTGTTACCATAAAACGTGATGGCTTCGTCTATGAACAGCGTTTTGAGAATGGCGGAAAACCAGTGACGACGCTCGAAAAGATCGGAAAAACCAACCAAACAGGAACTACAATCCACTTTAAACCTGACCCTGAAATTTTCTCTACATTGACATATAACTATGACACCCTCTCGGAACGTCTTAGAGAGTCTGCCTTTTTGTTAAAAGGATTGAAAATAGAGTTAATCGATGAGCGCAATGATGTAAAGGATGTTTTTCATTTTGAGACTGGGATCCAGGCATTCGTTGAATATTTGAACGAAGAAAAAGATGTGATGCATCCAGTTGTCAGCTTCGAAGGTGAATACAGCAAAATAGAAGTTGAGTTTGCATTCCAATTCAACGATGGGTACTCAGAGAATGTCCTATCATTCGTCAACAACGTCCGAACGAAAGATGGCGGGACGCATGAAGCGGGTGCCAAGACAGCGATGACCAGGGTATTCAATGAATATGCCCGCAAGGTTGGCTTGATTAAGGAAAAGGACAAGAATCTAGAAGGCGCTGACATTCGGGAAGGATTGGCCGGCATAGTCTCAGTGCGCATTCCTGAAGAACTGCTTCAATTTGAAGGCCAGACTAAGGGAAAACTGGGGACAAGTGAAGCAAGATCTGCAGTCGACTCAGTCGTTTCTGAACACCTTTCTTATTTCCTTGAGGAAAATCCTGATTTCAGTACATTGCTGATCCGGAAGTCCATCAAGGCTTTCCAGGCACGTGAAGCTGCCCGCAAAGCACGTGAGGATGCAAGAAGCGGCAAGAAGAGAAAGAGATCAGATGCGATGCTATCCGGCAAACTGACTCCAGCTCAATCAAAGAATCCTGCAAAAAATGAACTTTACCTGGTAGAGGGTGATTCTGCTGGTGGTTCTGCCAAGCAAGGCCGCGACAGAAAGTTCCAGGCTGTGCTCCCTTTGCGTGGTAAAGTCATCAACACGGAAAAAGCAAAGCTACAGGACATTTTCAAAAATGAAGAAATCAATACGATCATCCATGCAATTGGTGCCGGAGTGGGATCTGACTTCAATGTAGAAGACGTCAACTATGACAAAATTGTCATCATGACGGATGCCGATACTGACGGTGCCCATATCCAAGTGCTTTTACTGACATTCTTTTACCGCTATATGAAGCCGCTAATCGAAGCCGGCAAAGTATTCATTGCATTGCCGCCGTTATATAAGGTCAGCAAGGGAACGGGCAAAAAAGAAGTTATTGAATATGCCTGGAGTGACGAGGAACTGAAGGACGCGATGAAAAAGGTCGGCAAAGGCTATATTATCCAGCGTTATAAGGGACTCGGAGAAATGAACGCCGATCAGCTTTGGGAAACGACCATGGATCCCGAAACACGGACATTGATCCGCGTGCGTATTGACGATGCAGCAAGAGCAGAGCGACGGGTGACGACCCTTATGGGGGATAAGGTGGAACCACGCAGGAAGTGGATTGAGTCCAATGTGGCGTTTGGCCTGGAGGAAGATGGAAACATCCTAGAAAATGAAAATATCTCAGTTGCAGAGGAGGTTGCTGACGAATGAGTTCAGTTGAAAAATTTCGTGACCTCCCTTTAGAAGACGTATTGGGCGACCGTTTCGGCCGCTATAGTAAATATATTATTCAGGAACGTGCACTTCCTGATGCAAGGGACGGGCTCAAGCCTGTTCAACGCAGGATTTTGTACGCTATGCACGTGGAAGGCAATACAAGTGAAAAGGGCTTCCGGAAATCAGCCAAGACAGTCGGTAACGTAATTGGTAACTACCACCCTCACGGTGATTCCTCTGTATATGAAGCAATGGTCCGTATGAGCCAGGATTGGAAAGTGCGGAACTATCTTGTCGATATGCATGGGAATAACGGAAGCATCGACGGTGACCCTCCAGCAGCTATGCGTTATACAGAAGCAAGATTGTCGGCCATCGCAGGTGAACTACTAAGGGATATCGAAAAAAGAACAGTCGAGTTCATTCCAAACTTCGATGATACCTCGAGCGAACCGACAGTTCTACCTGCAATGTTCCCTAACCTGCTAGTGAATGGATCAACAGGGATATCAGCGGGTTATGCGACCGATATTCCTCCACATAACTTAGCGGAAGTTATTGATGGGGTCATCATGAGGATGGACACCCCTGCATGCACTGTTGAGGATCTAATGAAAGTCATAAAAGGTCCGGATTTCCCGACAGGAGGAATCATCCAGGGTGTTGAGGGCATCACTAAAGCATATAAAACTGGTAAAGGAAAGATCATCGTTCGCGGCAAAGCCGAAATTGAAGATATCCGAGGCGGCAAACAGCAGATTGTCATCACAGAAATTCCTTATGAAATCAACAAAGCTAATCTGGTCAAACGCATTGACGAATTCCGACTTGACCGTAAAGTGGAGGGCATTTCAGAAGTGCGTGATGAAACTGACCGCACAGGGCTGCGTGTCGTGATTGAACTAAAAAAGGAAGCAGACGCAAATGGCGTCTTGAACTACCTTTATAAGAACAGCGATTTGCAGATTACGTATAACTTCAATATGGTTGCCATCAACAAGAAAAGACCTGTATTGATGGGACTTGCTGAGCTGCTTGATGCATATATTGACCACCAGAAGGATGTTGTGACTAAACGTTCCCAATATGAACTTCAAAAAGCTCGTGACCGCCAACATATCGTTGAAGGACTCATTAAAGCTTTATCGATACTTGACCAGGTAATCGCAGCAATCCGTGCATCCAAGGATAAGCGTGACGCCAAGGATAACTTGATCAAGAAATTCGACTTTACCGAAGTCCAGGCTGAAGCCATTGTATCCTTGCAGCTTTACCGTCTGACGAATACCGATATTACTGCCCTTCAAGGTGAGGCAGAGGAGCTTGCCAAGAAGGTAGAGGAACTTACCGCAATCCTAGGCAGTGAGAAAAAGCTATTATCGGTAATCAAAAAGGAACTGAAGGATGTCAAAAAGCGTTTCTCAGATGAGCGTAGAACAAAAATCGAGGAAGAGATTGAGGAAATCAAGATTAACCTTGAAGTTTTGATCGCAAGCGAAGATGTCATTGTAACAGTGACAAAAGATGGTTACGTAAAACGGACAAGCCAAAGATCTTATGCCGCATCCAACGGGCAGGATTTTGCGATGAAGGATACGGATAGACTGTTTTCGCAGTTAAATATGAATACAACGGATGTCTTGCTGTTGTTCACGAATAAAGGCAGCTACCTATACTTGCCTGTCCATGAACTTCCGGATATCCGCTGGAAAGACCTTGGCCAGCATGTAGCAAATCTTGTGCCGTTAGACCGGGATGAAGAAATCATAAAAGCTGTTCCAGTCACAGATTTCGGACAGAATTTATTCTTCTTATTTGTGACAAAGAATGGCATGGTAAAAAAATCTGAATTAAATCTTTATAAAGCACAGCGGTACTCCAAGCCACTAACCGCAATCAATGTCAAAGGTGAGGACAGAGTTATCGATGTACATGTAACCAATGGGGAGAAGGATTTATTCCTTGCATCACATCTCGGCTATGGTCTATGGTTCAGCGAAGAAGAAATCAGCCCGATTGGGATCAGGGCAGCTGGCGTTAAGGGGATGAACCTGAAGGATGGAGATTATGTTGTCGGCGGGAAAATAATAGACAACACTAAAAACCACTCCATTGTCATCGCGACACAGCGTGGTGCCGTTAAGAAAATGAAGCTGTCTGAGTTCGAGAAAACTTCTCGAGCGAAACGCGGTGTTGTGATGCTGCGTGAATTGAAAGCAAATCCTCACCGGATTGTTGGTGTGGAGGCTGTCAATGACGAGGATGAAGTATTCTTCCAGTCAGAAAAACAGCATATTGTATCTGCAAAAGCTTCTGAATTAAGGTTTAGCGATCGTTATACAAATGGATCATTCCTGGTAGATGAAAGTGAAACTGGGAAGCTTACAGGCATTTGGAAAAGCCAGAATGAACAAGATAAAGACTCGCAATAACAAAATTTTCAACAAAAAACACAGTAAAATTGCTGTGTTTTTTGTTTTTTGCACCATAATGAGGGTATTACATTGGTAACTTCCTCTCTGTCTGGGGCAAAGCTGATAATGGGAGTGAAGTACCATTGTAAAGCGATTACTATTTTGGTACATTAAAAACTATATTTAAATAGTTTTGTCTAAAACGAATAAAGGAGTTTTTTATGGAGATTCTCAACAACATCATATCCGAATTAAACAACTATATGTGGAGCTATGTCTTAATTGCTGTCCTAGTTGTATTGGGTACATATTTTACGTTCAGGACCAGGTTAGTTCAATTCAAATACTTTCCTGAAATGATCAGGGTACTTAAGGATCCAGCCACCGTATCTTCTGAAGGGAAAAGGGGCAGGTCTTCATTTCAAGCATTTACGGTCAGCTTGGCTTCAAGGGTTGGTACAGGTAATCTGGCCGGAGTCGCAACAGCAGTTTCTGCTGGCGGGCCAGGAGCTGTTTTCTGGATGTGGATTATTGCCCTAATAGGAGCAGCATCAAGCTTCATCGAAAGTACTCTTGCTCAAATTTATAAGGTAAAGGACAAGGACGAATTCCGTGGCGGCCCAGCTTACTATATGGAACGCGGATTAAATAAAAGGTGGCTGGGAATTTTATTTGCTGTCATTATTGTTTTTACGTTCGGTCTCGTTTTCAGTTCTGTTCAATCCAACACCATTTCCCTTGCCTTTGACCAGGCATTTGGAATCGATCGCTTTTGGATGGGAATCATTTTAACTGTTTTGACTGCCGCAGTCATTTTTGGAGGTATCAAAAGGATTGCTTTTGTATCACAAATAATCGTGCCAATCATGGCGGTATTATATTTAATCCTTGCATTGTTCATTGTGATCATGAATTTCAGTGAAATTCCCGCTATGCTCTCACTGATCGTCAAGAACGCTTTTGGCTTACAGGAAGTAGTTGGCGGGGGAATGGGAGCAGCGGTCATGATGGGTATCAAGAGAGGTCTATTTTCTAACGAGGCTGGTATGGGTAGTGCTCCAAATGCAGCGGCTACTGCTGCAGTCACCCATCCAGTAAAGCAAGGCCTAATCCAAACATTGGGTGTATTTACGGATACATTATTGATTTGTACGGCAACAGCCTTCATCATCATTATGTCAGGCGAATATACGAATCCTGATTTAGATGGTATACAGTTAACGCAGGCAGCACTGACAGCGCATGTCGGCTCATGGGCACCAGCGTTCGTCGGCGGAGCTATTTTCCTTTTTGCCTTCACTTCGATTATCGGAAATTACTATTATGGAGAAACGAATATTGGTTTCATCAAGGAAAGCCCTACAGCTTTATTTATTTATCGTCTTGCTGTTATGGGAATGGTATTGTTCGGTTCAGTTGCCGAATTAGCCATTGTTTGGAATCTGGCGGACCTTTTCATGGGAATAATGGCATTAATCAACCTTGTAGCTATTACCTTGCTTGCAAAAATAGCAATGGCTGCGTTAAAGGATTATAGAGAACAGCGAAAACAAGGAAAAGACCCAGTTTTTTATGCTGACTCAATTGAAGGCTTGACAGGAATAGAGTCCTGGGAATACCGAAAGCCCGCAGAATCCAAGAACAAATGATAATAATCAACCCCTTTGACTCAATCAGAGGGGTTTTTTGTGCATCTTTTTACCATAACTGGAGATGTTAACTATAACGAGGTGATGCATAATGAAAAAGGAGTTATTAATTACGTTCAGCGCGTTCTTTTTTATGTCGTTTACCGCCTTTACCGGCGTATATGCAGGGGAGTCCATTGAGAAGACGGTGACGATTTCAGAAGATAAAGTTGATATTACCGGAGACGGAAAAAAGGATTTGATTTATGTCAAAGGTGTGCCTTATGAAGAAGGTGCACAGTTTCTTAAAAAGATTTTCTTGAAAATAAAAGCATCAAATGGGGAAATATATAAAATCGATCTTGAAGGTGGATACGATCCCACTACTAATTATAAAGATTTGAACCACGATTCCGTGAAGGACATCTTTATTAGTGTCCCTACGGGAGGAAGTGGGGGTCTCTCGAATTTTTATTTATATAGTTTAAAGAATTTCAAAGTTGCCAATCTGAGTGTACCAGAACCTCTGTCAGTAAGCAGCCAATTTCAAGATGGTTACAAGGCCTCCATTAATATTGAGGAAACAGGACAATCATACAGTTTTGATCTAAGCGACAGAAAAGAGGAATACGACCGCTTGGGTCTTTATCAGGATGGAAAATTGAATGAACCAACAGAATTAATGGTTCTTCCTTTTGGAAGATTAAAGCCGATGAAAGTCAAAAATGATCTTTACGGATTAAAAGGGAGCCAACGAATAAATGGCGCTTATAATGCGGATGGAATCGCCAATATTGAATCGACCTGGTTATATGAAAATGGAAAATGGCAATTACAAAACGCTAAGGTTAAAAGCCTGAATTCTCAGTAATATAGGCGATTGTCACGAACTTCTGGCGTCTGGCATAAGCTATCGAAAAAGGATTCTTTTTCGGAAAGGAGCCTTCTGACGTGAGCAAATTCAAGCCAGAACGATTGACTGTTAACTTTATTCCTCCAGCAACTGCTTTTGTGCCTATAGACAGCAGGAAGTATACTTTAACACATTCCGACATCACTGGAGAACTGTTTCTGGGAATCGGAAATGTCTATGACTATCAGGCAATCAATTACGATATGCGGGATGAAGTATTGGCAGACTGGGTCACAATTAACGGTGAATACTTGCTGTATGGAAAGGTGTATATCAGCAACGGAGAGTACGATCTGAACATGTCCAGAATCCGATATATGATTTTTAAGAAAGAATTAGATTTAGCATTGACTGCGATGATTTATGGAGATAGAAGCTTCTTCACATATTATCCATGGCTGCTCGATGCGCCAATTTACGTACAGTTTTCATCGATCTATCCAGAATTTAATAAAGTAGGTTACTACGGTACACCAAGAACGTATCTTAACAAAGTGAATAGTGAAAGAACACCAGAAGCACAGGCATGACACCTGTGCTTTGTTTTATAAACTGTACGTATTGCAGAGGTAGATACATAATAATATTATGTAAACTGTTAGATAGAGAATTAATAGAGTATATAGGAGAATTGAATTTATTTTAGTTCAAAAATATTAATGATTACTGATGATAATAAGAATTGACCAATTTTACTTTAAAGTTAAATTTTTTTCTAAGATCCAGGGGATCAGTTGGAATAAAATGAAGTATACAATTAATTTAGTTAAATAATTAAAAGTGAACGAAGTAAAACCAAACTGAATTTAGTGATCAAAACTTAATTTGTTCAAAGAAAAAAATATGATGTATAAATACTTATGAAAATTTGATTCTGTCTCACTGATTTAAGTATACTTTGTGATTGAGACAACATCTGAGTTTATTCATTTGACTTCCTAGAATTTATGTTATGTAAACTAGAAAAAAGATTTTTATAGAAACGCCCCAGCTAACCTCTCCTGCCTTATTAACGAATGCAAACAACGGTCACTTTATGAGTTGTTTGCATTCGTTAAGCCACCTACACTCATTTTTGTTGATAGCTTAACGATGTTTGCTTTTCATACTTGATTAGTTTGATTCCGGCCATTGGCATTTGAACTCTTTAAATTAAAAACTGTTCATTTAAGTTAACTATGCATGACTATTTTAATTTTATTTCTCTGGCTTTTTAGGTCGATTCCTTTTTACAGTTATTATAAATGCAGCCCATTTCAATATAAATATAGCAGCGATAATAACAAGAAATGGCTTTTGCAGCCAGTTATACTGCGCGAATCGGAAAAAGAAAAGAAAGAAAGTGGTATGCAATATAACCAACATGAACAGAGTGCCACTTTGTCTTTGAAGATGCTCCCACCCCTTATCCCCTAATATCTTAACAGAGCGATTATTTGATATCAGACTAAGCAATAGCAGATAGATCAAGCTAACAAAACCAATTAGATTTGCTAGTGTAAAGCCTGGGTCAAAATCAAGCTGGCCTGTCACCTGGTTAACTCCAATGATTAATCTAATTGGTTCCCAGTAAAACCAACCCTTGAAAAGTATATAAAGATGCAATAATACCATTATTGTGCACCATATCCCCAATTCTCTTCTCCAGGATAAAAAGCGCTGAAAAACAGGATGAATTTTGCCTAACGGGCCTAATATCATTGTAATTATTAGAAAAAATAGGGCGACATCCGCAAATGCTCTGTTCCAGGAATGCATGGAATTCCAGTCTGATCGGGTATAAAGAAATATATAACTCAATGAAAATGCCATGACTGAAAGAAAAAAATGTCTTTTTATAATTACCACCTCATTCCCCTTTTCAAAAAGAAGCGTTAAAGGTATACCTGATTACTTGGTTTTGTTCAGTAGCTAGAAGTTAAGCACTAATTTAGAAATAAACGATTATTTTTAAGTGTCCCCTGCTTCCCGCCGCCTTAAATTGCAGTAAGTGAAAAAGCACAGTTTTGATAGTTCTTCCATATCATGAACCGTATAGAAAAAGGAGGTATGGATATGAACCCTATTCACACGGGAAGTCATATGGATAATCAAAAAGCAGCTGTTGCAGGCGTTATGGGAGGCCACGATACCTTGCTGGCAATGGTACAGCATTGTGAAGCAACCTGTGAACATATGGTAACCCATTTGATTTGTGCACACCATGATAATCGAAGAGATATGCAAATCCAGTTATTGAGGGATTGTGCGGATATTTGTACACTTATGGCCAAATACCTTGCACGAAACAGCTGCCATGCAAGGATGTTAGCCCATGTTTGTGCTGCTATATGCGAAAACTGCGGAAATGAATGCGCGAAATTCCCTGACATGATGTCACAGCAATGTGCGCAAGTTTGTTTTCATTGTGCCCAGGCTTGCAGGGTGTTCGCAGGATAATTATTTATTTACGCCCTAAATTTAAACTAGTATAAGAGAAAAGCTGTTATCCAATGCAGCTTTTCTTTTTTTGAATCCCCAATGTCCTCATTTAAAATTAATTTTCTTTTACAGTATGGGTAACAAATTGATTCTCATTATCAACCACTGTATAAGTGGACCTCCCTATATATAGAGGAATCGCAAGCTTCTCGAAATCTGGCAATCCATTATCAAGGAATTTATCTTGATCCCTGTAAAACTGTACGATATTTGCAACGAACCAATCATGGTCGCCATAACCATTGCGGTCGATAACTTCACATTCATATGCTATATAAGCATCACGGAGTATCGGTGAGTTTGTTGCTGATCCATGGTCAAAACTGATGTTCGCCAAGTCAAATTTATTGACCTTTGAACCCGAATACACACCTGCCTGTTGAATAAGATTAGAATATTCAGATGGCACAAAGTTTATGGCGAATTTGCCTGCAGATTTAACCAGAGTATAAGTATGACGCTCACGGCCGATGGCTACTCCATAAATGGGCGGATCATAGGATATGTATGAGTGCCATCCAGCAGCCATGATATTATTTTCGCCCTTATGTGTAACGGTAACCAGTGCGACCATTCCTGGATAACTATGCATTACCGTTTGATTAATTAATTGAATCATTATTAAGGTCCCTCCTTTTACTATTTAGCGTTAGATTTACTAAGAAGCATGGGCAACTGTCTATTTTTTCTTTTCTTATACCATCAGGTTTTGAGTCACATATCCTATAATGAATAAATTACAGGAGGTTGCTCAATGAATTATCCCCAAACGTATTTTCACAGACAAGATCAGCAGAATGATGAAAGGATTATTCCGCTATTGTTCCTTACCGCTGCAGTCCCTGCTTTTTATGGCGGGTATGGATTCGGAGGTCCATGGTATGGTTATGGACGACCTGGATACTGGTACGGCCGCAGACCCTGGTATGGATTTGGCCGTCGTCCGTGGTATGGATTTGGTCGGCGCCCCTGGTATGGGAGGCCGTGGTGGTAAATTGAAAATAATAGAGCTCCCTGTTCTTCAGGGGGTTTCTTCAATCCAGATAAGGAATTTATTCAATTATAACAAAAAAACTGAAATTTCGTATTGCGAAGCAAATTCAAAATCTTTAAAATAAAACAGAATAACTAAACCTCATGATTAAGGGAGATCTTATGAATCGCAAAGTTTTTCTTTATGTAAAAGCATTTTCTGATCTTGGAACCTTTATGGATTTAATCGCAATCAATGTTTTAATGTATATTGCAACAGGAAGTCCTGCCTGGCTTGCTGCTACCATGGCGTTCAGGACATTAGGCGGAGTTTTATCGAGCTTATTTTCAGGTGTTCTTGCTGACCGTTTTGACCGCAGGAAAATCATGATATGGACCGATGTTTTTCGGGCAATCATCATCCTGAGCTTGATTCCCTTCCCTAATCCGGTCATGATTCTGATTGTTTGCTTCTTGATTGGTTTGACGAGCAGCTTTTTTGCTGTTAGCTACAGTGCTGAAATACCGCAAATTTTCGGCCAGGATAAGGTATTGGAGACAAATGCTCTTATTTCAAGACTAACATCAATCAGCTTAGTTTTAGGGTTCATTGGTGCTGGAGTGATTACAGATTTTCTTGGTTATCAGGTTACCTTGATCATCGACGCTGCCACTTATCTACTTTCTGCAGCAGCATTAAACAAAATTAAGTGGCAAACAACTAAGCCAGCTAATTCAGGAATGATAACTAATGGAGTTAAACAGAAAGTTTCCCAGATTGGTAAAGATTTAAAAGAAGTATATTCTTTCATCCTTTCAGTACCGATGTTATTATACGTCAATATCGTTTTCCTCGTGGGTTCATTTGCCGGTGCCTCTCATAATCTTGGAATTCCTTTGTTGGCAGACTCAATAGATTCCAGCAAACAAAGCTTGATTTACGGACTCATTTGGGGTGTCTGGGGAATGGGCTCTGTGTTAGCCACCCTTCTTCTGCCGAGAATGAAATTCCTGCAGGGTAACCAGTTGTATCGTACATATTTTCTCGCAGCGATTTTGATGTCGACTGGCTTCATAATCTTTCTGTCAAATATGAATGTTTGGATTGTCCTGATGTTTGCGTTCTTTACTGGGATTTTTGATGCCTGCTTCACCACCTTGCACGCAACAATCCTCCAGAAAACGGATAATTACATTAGAGGAAGAATATTTGGAGTTGGCATGCTGTTAAAATCATTAGGATTTGCACTTGGTTTTGTCGTTGCCCCTATCCTGTTAGAAGCTTTGTCATTGACTAAAATGGTCTGGATTTTCCATGGAACCTTGATTACCTCAAGCTTTTTGGTGATGCTATATTCAAATGCTAATAGGAAAAAGTATAAGGAAGTAAATCAAAGTGTATAACTGAAAAAGGAACTCCCAATTTTACGGGAGTTCCTTTTTCAGTTAACTTTTAGCTTGAGTGTCTCCCATGAAAACAAGGGTGAAATCTTCAATAAAAGCTGGAACGTCTGCTTCCATGCCTATCCAGTCCAAATTCTCTTCTGGTTCTTTCTCAGGCTTGGGCCTGAAGTCAGCCATACTTTTACCTCGGGCGCGCCCAAACAATTCTACTGTTACTCGTCTTGGCAGATATTTCACGAGATTCTTGTTCACAAGTGCACTCAAGGTAATCACATCATGGAGTGGCGCCCCCTGTATGCCAGGGACATTCTTTTTATACGCTTCAAAGTAATAATCATATACCGGTTTAATCAGATTTTTAAAAGGAGAATGGCTGTTTTCGGCAAGGTAGTCTATTACCTCTGGTGGAATGATGGCTTTATTTGTGATATTCAGAGGATGTAGAAATACGTTCCGGGCCTTCTCTAAAACCTGGTTAGCCGCAATCGGATCGGCATAAAAATTTGCTTCGGCTTCCGCTGTGACATTGCCTGGTACGAGGAAAGCTCCTCCCATGATATAGACAGCATTGACTGTTTTGAACGCTTCCTGGCCATAAAGGATAAATGGGATTGCCAGTTCCGTTTGCCTTCCGACACCGACGATTACCAGGTTATCAGGGTACTGATTAACAATTTCAAGGATTTTATCAATATCATAAACTTTTACTTCTCCCAAATCCTCTGGGGGCCTGATCGGACCAAGTCCTTCTGGTCCGTGTATTTCCGGATAAAAGGTAGCAAGTTCACCAGATAAAGGTCCAGATGCCCCTGCGATGATCGGTATATCCTCTCTTCCTCCCAGCTGCAATAAATAAGCTGTGTTATTTATTGCCTGTTCTTTAGTGATATTTCCATATCCAGTAACTACCCCCACAACATTAAGTTCCGGATGCAGCAAGGCATACATCAGCGCCAATGAATCATCTACCCCTGAATCCGTAAACAGCAGGATATTGTACATGGCTCCCCTCCTTATTTTCCTTTAAAGGTGTTTTCGTATGATTTTCGCTGATGGCTTCTTTTTTTCGAGTTTGCCTGAACTAAAGTTCAGATAAAAGTTGTTTGTATTTGCGAATATGGCCCTTTATCAGTATATGTTTCCTTTAATAATGTTCATTCGTGCTTTTCTTTATAATCAAAATTCGTGCGTATTCTGGCAAAAAATCGTCTGTCGTCCTTCCTGCTCATTTTCCTCAAAATAGAGAATCTTCCACTCTCTGAATTCTTTGAGCAACTCATTCGATTCCAACTTATATTGATTCGAAACATGCTGGTTTCCAGCTGATCCATTTTTATAGAAGGTCTCGAAAAATAAATATCCATCAGTATTGATGGCCTGTTTTATAAGAGGAAATAAAGACCGGTCTAAATAATATGTCATTACCGCTAAATCGTATTTACGGCTGGTTAAATCAGATCTTTCTTTCGTGAGATCGGCTACTTTTGCCGTAATACGCAACTTTCGGTTGGCTGCCTGATTTCGCACATAATTAATAGCAACGTCAGAAATATCAATAGCAGTTATGTCATAGCCTAGCTCTGCCAGATAAATGCTATTGCCTCCCAGGCCCGAAGCAAAGTCGATCGCTTTCCTTCCGTTTAAATAAGCAGCCATATCTAGCAACCTTCTATTTGGTTCTGGCGGATTCCGGTTTATCAGCCTATCCTTGTATTTTTGATTCCATTTATCTTGAGCATTCACAATATATCACTACCTTCGGAAATATTAACAAAAATATACCATAAATGAATTGCTCTCTCATTTATAGATATATTATTAAAATATTCAGAAAATATATTGCGATTTCAATGAAAATTAGTCATACTTTAATTGTAACTAAATATTTATAATTAACAGTTATTTTAGTAAGCGCTTTCATTCTTTTATTTTTTATTTTTAGGAGGAGATGAAATGTCACTGACACGCAAAATCCTGTATGGGATGGGACTGGGTATTATTGTCGGTCTTATTTTTAACTTAGCTTTGCCTGGAGTGTTCGAAACAGTCAATAGTTATTTATTTGTCCCCCTTGGTAAAATTTTTGTCAATTTGATTAAAATGCTTGTTGTACCTATTGTCATCGTTTCTCTTATACTAGGAACTGCGGGAATTAGTGATCCTAAGAAGCTCGGCAGGATCGGCGGCAAGACGATTTCCTTCTTTCTCATCACCACCGCAATTGCCTTAGTTCTGGCGATTGGAATGGCACTTCTGGTTCAACCAGGTTCAGGCAGCTTCCAATTGGATGGCGCAAGTTTTGAAGCTGCAGAGGCACCGCCGGTTATTGAAACACTATTGAATATTATTCCTGCCAACCCTCTTGGTGCCATGGTCGAGGGTTCTATGCTCCAGGTGATCGCATTTTCGATTATCATTGGCTTTGGTATAGCAAGAGTTGGTGAAAAAGCATCTGGACTGATCAAACTGGTCGAACAGGCCAACGAAGTATTGATGTATATAGTTCAGGCTATCATGAAATTTGCACCATACGGGGCTTTCGGTTTGATTGCTACAGCAATCGGCAGTCAGGGACTGGAGGCAATCGCAGCAATGGGTAAATATATGTTCGTGGTTCTGTTTGTACTACTGCTTCATCTGGTAATCACCTATGGTTCAGCAGTATCCTTGCTTGGAAAACTGAATCCAATTAAATTCATCAAAGAATTCTCACCCGCAATGATTGTAGCATTCAGCACTTCCAGTAGTGCAGCGACCCTGCCTATTTCAATGAAAACATTGCAAAACAATCTCAAGGTATCAAAAAGTGTCAGTGGTTTCGTACAGCCGCTGGGAGCCACGATCAATATGGATGGAACGGCCATCATGCAAGGAGTTGCCACCATCTTCATCGCCCAGGTTTATGGAGCCGAACTTGGACTCGGCCAACTATTGACTGTCATATTGACTGCGACTCTTGCAAGTATCGGAACAGCAGGCGTCCCTGGAGTGGGTTTGATTATGCTGTCAATGGTATTAACTTCAGTAGGATTGCCTGTCGAAGCTATTGCTTTAGTGCTGGGGGTTGACCGTCTCCTTGATATGTGCAGAACAGCTGTGAACATTACCGGGGATGCTGCCTGCGCGGTCTATGTTGCTCGCTCTGAAGGAGAAACATTAGGAGAGGGTGAAATGGAGGAGAATATTACTGCATAAAAGGAGAGAGATTTCTTTCTTCAATGCTTAGGATGATAGCAGCTGCCCTTTTATTAGAGCAGCTGTTTTTAGTTCAGATTAATCAAGGCTGGTTATATCTGTGGACTTTTGAAAACTCATGAGTCTATTCCATGCTTTTCGCAATACTGGCCGATTAATCGCTCAGTAAGACTCGGATCAGGAGCTTCGCCAACGAAGGTGAATTTCAACTCTTCAATGAACTCCCCTTTGTGATAAACGTGGATAGCTCCGTCCTGGTTAATCACACTATATTCAGGTTCGAAAATATAACCGCCCCGTTCTACAGCACCCATCTGCTTTGCCCTCCATTCTATGTGTGTAGCCAATCTACTTTATAACCAGCTTCACTTTTTTAGCGCATTCTTGGTAATAGGATATCGGAACGGAAAATCGAAGCTTCTGTTATTTTCCCCAATTTACATTGTTCATACTTATCTGGCTTTCATGTTAAATTCATTACTTTTACAATAGTCAATAACGGGTAGATTATAGAAGGATGATTAAAGGAGGTTTTTAAAAATGAAAGTATTAGTTGTAGGAGCAAATGGACAGATTGGCAAACAACTTGTTGATCTGCTTAATGAAAGTAGTGAACATGAGGTAAGAGCGATGTTGAGAGAACCGGAACAAACTCCGGAGTTTGAAGACAAAGGCGTTGAAACAACAATCGCCAGCCTGGAAGGTACTGTAGAGGATATCGCATCTGCCGCAAAAGGCTGCGATGCGATTGTGTTCGCAGCAGGTTCAGGAGGGCATACAGGTCTGGATAAAACTCTCTTAGTAGATTTGGATGGCGCCGTGAAAACGGTGGAAGCTGCAGAACAGGTGGGTATTGGCCGGTTCATTATGGTCAGTGCCCTGCAAGCACATAAGCGTGAGAATTGGTCTGAAGTCATCAAACCTTATTATGTCGCAAAACACTATGCTGATCGAGCTTTGCTGCAGAGCAGCCTGAATTATACAATCATCAGGCCTGGTGGGTTACTGAACGAACCTGGTACGGGAAAAGTTCAGATTGCTGAAAATCTGAAAACAGGAACAATACCAAGGGTCGATGTAGCTAAAACCATATTAGCCTGCTTAAATGAAGAGTCTGCATTCAAAAAATCTTTTGATTTAATTTCAGGAGACATGGATATTGCAGAGGCGATTAGAAGTATTTAAATAGGGAACAAAAAGAGAGTTTACCCATGCTGGTAAACTCTCTTTTTGCTAGTCTGCTGCTGAAAATCCAAAGTTCAATTTGAATCCAACATCTGAAAGTTTACGGTTGGGAGCTGAATATCGTGTTTAACAAAAATCGCCGCAACCATATGTCTCAGTTTACTTTCGATCTTTTCTTTAATTTCAAAGTTAACGACCGGTATTTCAATCAAGAACTCCATCGCCTTGCTATGGAAATCAATAAAACGGATATCTGGCTTAGGAGAATCAAGGATACCCTTTTCATTTTCCTTGATTTCATTAACTGCTTGTTCAAGAAGAGCCTGTACCATATGTGTATCTGTGCCAAAAGCAACACTGATCTTTACCTGTGCCATCATTTCTGCACTAGTTCTATTCTTGATGATCTGCTCGATAAAATACTGGTTAGGAACAATCAAGGTACCTTCCTTTGCAGTACGGATAATGGTGGATCTTAAGCGAATATTTTCAACCCGTCCGACCTTATCATTAATCTGAATAATTTCCCCTACCTCAATCGGTCTTTCAAACAAAATTATGATACCCGATACAAAGTTACCAGCAACATTCCTCATTCCAAAACCAATACCAATTCCAAGAACTCCAAAAACTGCCCCTAGCGCAGTCAGGTTGATCCCTACGCTGGTCAAACTTACGACCAGGGCTGCAAACATAACAGTATAGTAAATGATTTGATTGAAAGTATATCCCAAACCCCTGTCTACTCCATAGTAATCATAGACAGAGGATAAAATATACTTATTAAATAATTTAATAAGCCTATGTGCCAGTGAAACGATGAGCAATGCAATGATAATCAGAAAGATTGATACTTTCACTTCCCCATGAGTATATAACGTTTCAAATAACCATTCATTCTTTGAGAAGGTTAATAAAAGCAAAATGATGATTCCATAAAAAGTTACCCAATCGGTAAGGGAATCGATTATAGGCAGAGCTCTTTGGAAAAATCTTGAGTTTTTTGCTGCCGAAAACTTGGCGGCCCTCTTGATCAGCCAATTTCCTAAAATAATCATCACTAAAAATATAGCAAGTTTTATAATTTCCTCGCGCGAAATGTCCCTAATAAAAGTATCTACCATGTTTACCACCTGCAATTCCAATATATCTGTCTATTCCTGTATAACATGCGGATTAAACTTAATAGTTCCAATGTTCCATTTCAGGGACGCTTTTCGGTTCATATGAATATTGGTGATAAGGCCTTGGTCTCATCAATAAAAATGAAGGCATCATATCTTCTGGAAACATAGGAAGGAACATAGTTGCCTAAATGTTCAAGCTCAGGGTCATAGACAACCCCTATGGCTCGATGGCCCAAAACACTTCCGAACTCCCTTTTATTTTTCTTGTTAAATAAAATATATTTATCAAAAGCCCCGGCCTGATGCAAAGCATCCTCCCAGCTGCCAACCTTAGCATCAGGTACCTCCATCACATTAACAGAATTGCCCCACTGATTAGAAGCTATCACTGTGCCACGGTGGGTTCCGAAACCAACTGCGTAAACCTGTTGACTATATTTTTCTCTTAGAATCTGCCCTACATTTATCATGCCATCATCCGCCATATCTGTTGCTCTTGCATCTCCTATATGAGTATTATGCTCCCAGATGATTGCTTTGGCTCTTTCACCATGGGCATTCATGACTTTTTCCAATGCGCTCACCATGTGGGTATCACGGATGTTCCAGTCCTCTGCACCGCCTTTCACCATGGCCCGGTAATAACGTTCAGCATCTAGCATGACAAGACTGTTAACCTCCAAATTCAAGTCACCCTCCTCCTCTTTTGGGTAGCTCTTGCGTTTATTCTGAAGGTCGATTAGAACCTTAATTACTTCCTCCGTACAGTCTTCTCCATAATAAACCGATGAAATCGCATAATTCTCACCGCGCCGCTCAAAGGGTTCAAAGCATGAAAAAGCCTGCTTTACTGATTCTACGTTCTCAGGAGAAATTCTTTCAAGCTGCTTGATGATTTCTTCCATCGACTCCCACAAACTATAAACATCAAGCCCGTAGAAACCAACTTGTTTGTCTGCTGTATCATTGTATTTCTGCAACCACTTTACAAGTTCCAGAATTTCTTCATTTGCCCACATCCAAGAAGGCCAGCGGTGGAAATCTTGTAAGGCGGTGTGAGCATCGGTTTTATTGTGTCCTTTAATATATTGATTCACTGTGAAACACGATGGCCAGTCACCTTCCACAGCAATAAATGAAAACCCATGCTCCGCAATTAATCTTTTACTGATTTCTGCCCTGATTGTATAGAATTCTGAAGTTCCATGAGAAGCTTCTCCTAGCATCACATATTGTTTATTTGCTGCTGCTTTTACAATCGAGTCCAAATCCTCGTATGTATCAATTCTTACTGCATGATTTTTAATTGATTGGACCAACCCGTCATTAAAATTCATGCTGCACCTCCAATTTTTTATAGCATTGTTAACACATCTTGCTTTGTAAGGCTAAACTTACCCGCCGTCTATCCTTTATTAATTTACCCCTTCATTCTGCAAGAAATCTGTCTTCTGGAAAATTTAGAGGGATTTTCTATTACACATAGAAATATATTTAGTAAATAGTATTAGGAGGTTGAAAATGGAGTTTAAAGATTATGAAGAATTTTGGCCTTTCTATTTATCGCAGCACAGTAAACGTTCAACAAGAGGATGGCATTTTGTCGGTACAAGTTTTGTTTTCGTATTTATAATCGCAGCGTTAATTACCTTGAACTTTTGGTTGGTATTGCTGGCGCCTGTTACCGCTTACGCGTTCGCGTGGTTCAGTCATTTCTTTATCGAAGGCAACAAGCCCGCTACATTTGGCCATCCCATCTGGTCACTCCGTGCAGATTTTAGGATGTACCGATTAATCTTATTACGTAAACTGGACAAAGAACTGTCGAAATATAAATTGGCAGGTTAAAGGATCTTTTTGTAGACTTTGAAGCTTGCAAAACGAAAGCAAAAACTAAAAAACAAACCCATTCCTCTGTAGAATGGGTTTGTTTTTGTATAAGAAAATTCAATTAAGCTAAATCCACATTATGGTATACCTGCTGGACATCCTCTAAATCTTCCAGGGCATCAATAAGCTTCTCGAATTGTTCCTGTGTTTCTTCGTCAAGTGTAACCTCGTTCTGAGGCAGCATTGTTAGCTCAGCGACAGTAAAGTCAGTGATACCCGCATTCCTAAATGCTTCCTGGATAGCGTGGAATTGATCAGGCTCACCATAAATAATGATGGAATCGTCTTCTTCAAGGATATCGCGTGCATCAACATCCGCTTCCATCAATATTTCAAGTGCCTCATCAGCTGACTTTCCTTCAAAACCGATTACAGCGGTTTTATCGAACATATAAGAGACGGATCCAGCTACTCCCATATTGCCGCCATTCTTTCCAAAAGCAGCGCGTACATTTGATGCTGTACGGTTTACATTGTTTGTAAGTGCATCAACAATCACCATTGAACCATTAGGACCAAAGCCTTCGTAACGAAGCTCCTGATAATTTTCTTCAGCTCCGCCCTTGGCTTTTTCAATTGCCCTGTCAATAATAACTCTTGGTACATTATATGTCTTCGCTCTTTCGAGGACGAATTTCAGCGCCTGGTTGGATTCTGGATTTGGTTCCCCTTGTCTGGCTGCAACATAAATCTCAAGCGCGAATTTTGAATAAACCCTGCTTGTATTTGCATCCTTGGACGCTTTCTTCTCTTTAATGTTGTTCCATTTACGACCCATAAATTCCACTCTCTTTCAACTTATATCAGATAGCTGCCTTAAAGTTCCGGCAGCAGCTGCTCACAGATAATATTATACCTTAAATAGGAGATTTGTTAAGAGGTTAGCGCCATAGTCCCTACTATTGTCCAAGTCAAATCTATTGATAACGATTGGATGTCCACCTAAAATAATTCTGTCAACCAATATATCCACTCCTTATAGACTTGCTGAATACCATTCTACCACTTATCCATTGCGTAAAAAAAACACCTGCCCTTGGACAGGTATCTTGGACTCATTATATTTTTTCTAGAAAATCTTTCATTACCGTAACAAGTTCTTCCGTCTGTTCATACATGCTCATATGGCCTGCATCTTTAATGGTCTTCTTTTCGATATTTGACTTGGTCACAGTAAATGTTTTTTCAGCAGGAATGATTTGATCGTGTTCGCCTGCAATCAGGAGTACGGGAAGTGCAGTCTCCACTAACACTTGATTTCGATCTGGCCTATTCTTCATAGCCACCAATGCGCTGACAAGGCCTTCCACTTTCGTCGTCATGCCAATTTTGACAGTCTCTTCGATTTCCTTTGCATTCACTTCAGTATTATCAGGAGAAAATAGCTTCCTGGAAAGTCCTTCGATAAATGGTCCTGCTCCCTCTTCCTGAATCTTTTTTGCATTTGTTTCTCTAGCTTCCTTCGCTTCCTCAGAATCCTGATTAGCCGTCGAATGTACCAAAGAAAAACCGTTTAAATACTGAGGATACAGCTCGGCAAAAGCCAGGGTGATATATCCGCCTAGCGAATGACCAAACATTGTCACTTGATCTAATTCTAATTGATCAAGTAATTCTTTAACTGTTTCAGCCATATCCTCTATTGAATTTTTGTCTTTCTCCAAGCCTGAGGCTCCATGTCCAGGCAAATCGAGTGCAATCACCCTGTGCTCGTCTGCCAATTGAGGAATGATTTTGCCCCAATATTGCTTGCTGCCAGCAAAACCATGTATTAGGACGATTCGATTTCCTTTGCCCTCATCATAATAACTTAATTCTGTACTCCCAGCTCTAACCTTCTTTGAGTCCATATTATCCGCTCCAATCATTCAGTATATTTATTATATTCCCCCGGTTCTCGTTTATTAATCTATCGCTTTAATAGATAGGCTGATATTTCCACAGCTATAACGGTGTATTCTCTGTTACAATTTTGAGGTTGATTAAACTCAGGAGGACAACATATGAAAATACGCTTTCTGCCCCTGTTGGTCATTATCCTCATCTTCGTGGGCGGTTTTATATTTGGAACAATCTATTCGAATACGCAAAAAACCAAAACGATCGCAACCAGTGCTCAAGCTGCACATTCAGTCAAAATACCAGCAGTTAAAAAAGAACCTCAATTGAAAAAGCAAGAATCAAAGGTTTTGATTGGATATGTCCAGGATTTCAGGAAGCCAGACGAGATCGATTACAAAAGCTTGACTCATGTGATATTTTCCTTTGCACATCCAAACAAGGATGGCAGCCTGTTAATGAATGGGGATCATGCTGTCAAAAATTTAAGGGCAATTGTTACTAACGCTAAAAAACACGATACGAAAGTTATGCTGGCAATCGGTGGCTGGTACCATATCAATGGCGGGGAATCTTATGATTATTTCAAAGCAGCCATATCAAACTCTGCATCAAGAAAAAAACTAGTTCACGAGCTTGTAAGTTTTACTGAAAAAGAAAAGCTTGATGGAGTCGATATCGATTTTGAGCACCCTCGCTCAGCAGAAGACGCCCGCTATCTGGCTGATTTTGCAAAAGAATTAAGGGAGCAGCTGAAACCAAACGGTAAAGAACTGTCTATCGCTGTAAACGCCAAGGTGCATAGCGTGACAGGTACTGAAATTCATTCTGTTGTTTTTGAGCCATCCATGTTCAAATATTTTGACCATGTCAATTTGATGGCATACGATGGTCAATGGGATGGAAAGTATAACGCTGCGAATTTATCGCCTTACTCTTATTCTGCTAATATAGTGGATTACTGGACGGCACTTTTTGACCAGCATGGATTTTCAAGGGACAAACTGGTCCTGGGTGTGCCGCTATATGCACAGCCTGAAGATCCATTGATCAAACAGGTTTCTTACGAAGCTCTAATCAATCACCATCCTGCTAATGCCGGAAAAGATCAGGTCGAGATGAATGGGACAACATATCATTATAATGGCCATTTGACATTGAAAAAGAAAACAGACCTTGCACTCTCACAACAGCTGGGTGGCATGATGCTTTGGGAAGCGGGTCTTGATGCTAAAGGGAATCATAGTGCCACAGCTTTAATCGCAGGAGAATTAATAAAACAAGAAGATCCTCGATACTATATCAGGAAATAATAAAGGAAGCCGCTATTGGCTTCCTTTATTCGTGGTCCTGTTGGACACCGTTTAGTTACTGCATGAATAAGTTAGCAGTAAAGAACTAGACGGTGGTGAACTGATGAATGAGATTGCCAACTATTTTATCCGGGCCAATCATTAGAAGGGTCGAACCTTCTTCAATAAATATTTGGATTGCTTTAAGCTGCCAGGTTGAAATCGACGCTCAATTATTCCAGATCGATATTACTGGTACAGACGAAGAGAAGCATTATATTCCTTTAGGAATTCATATTGAAACGAAAACGTTCAAAGCAGGAGAGCAGTTATTTATATATTTGGTTAAAATTTCTCCTGACCATTCAAATTTCCCTCCATGCACTCTCCTTGGCTATGATTTAATTTTTAAAAGAGGGCAACTTGTCCATAATCTAGGTAGTTATAATCTGCTCAACCCTGATAATCCCCGATCAATTGTATACGGAGACCTTAAATATCCCGCATTTTATATAGACCATGAAAGCGAGCCTACAAACTTGCTGTACGGCTCCTGCCGAAAGCCGCATGGACAGGGTGATGATGCCCTTTTTGCAGCCGATGCCCTCGTTGAAAATATCCATCTTAATTCTTCAGAGAGGCCTAATGCCTTATTTTTAATGGGAGACCAGATATATGCTGATGATGTTGCTGACCCGCTCATTCCTATACTGACTGAACTTGGCAAGGAATTGATCGGTGATAACAGAAATGGCATTTTACAGGAGCTCCTTCCAGAGAACTTAAATACCCGACTCGACCAGGTGAATGGACGGCAATTCCTGGTTGAACATCTCGCCAACTTTTCAACCAGAAAGGGTGATAACCATCTGATCACTTTTGGTGAATATGCAGTCATGTATTTATTCAGCTGGAGTCCGGATATTTGGGATTACATCCATGAAAATGACCTTATTCTCTCCTTTCAACAGCTACAGGAAAAAAATAAACTTCACCTTAAACTGGATAAAGATGAAAAGAAAAGAATGAAGGAACTCTCCATGCTAGAGGCGAGATATGAGGAGCAAATTGAAAATGTGAGGGACTTTGTCGTCTCACTGTCTGCAGCAAGGCGTTTGATGGCTAACACGCCAACCTACATGATTTTTGATGACCATGACTTGACTGATGATTGGAATATATCCGAAAAGTGGACTGCTTCTGTCAGAGAATCTCCTTTGGGCAAGTATATCATCGGTAACGGTCTTACCGCCTATTGGCTATTCCAGGGATGGGGAAATGAACCCGAAGGCTTTGATCAGACATTTCTCCAAAAAGTTAATAGCTATATTACCTCAACTAGCATTGATTCAGCCAGTTATAGGGAAGGACTGAGTTATCTCTGGGATTTTCATTCCTGGCATTTCATTGCTCCTACCAATCCGAAAACAGTCTTCCTTGATACAAGGACCCAGCGAGAGTTCGACCCATGGCCAAAGCCAGTTAAACTCGGAAGTGTGATTAAAGAAACAACTCGTACTCCTCTCCTGATCAGCGAGTCAGGCTGGGAGGCCATTACCAAAAAATTGATGCGCAGCGGCTGGAGAAGCAAAACTCCCCTGAATATCGTTTCACCGACGCCTTTTTACGGAATGGGATTAATCGAATCCTTTCTCCATAAATATGTATTTCCATTCAAAGTTTTAGGCTTCCCAGTCCAGACAACCTTTGATTTTGATGGATGGAAGTACAATGGAAAAGGCTTTTATGCTTTTATTTCACAAGTTGTCAGCTGGGACCCTGCGTACTGTGTATTGCTGTCCGGAGATGTGCACTTCTCCTCATCCGTGAAATCAGATGTCCAGTTCAGTGAAGGTAAAAAACATTCCTTCTTTCAATTCACAAGCAGTCCCATTCATAATGATAGCTTTACAGGGTTATGGGGAGTGTTAATGAAGTCAGTGCTTTGGCTCAACGCTCGCAAACGGCGTGAGCAGTCCCTTTACCGAAGCTGCGGCGAAACTTACAATATTACCCTTGGTAAAAGTGATTTAAATCCGAATGAAAAACGCTTGTGGGAAGAACGTATACACTACAATTCTTTTGAAGATGGCAGCATTGCCGAAACGAAAAACTCCATCGGTTACCTGAAGGCAGAAAAAGGCAGACTGGAAAATACCTTGCTAATGACAGTGGATTATGGCGAAAGTGTGGAATAAATCTGATTTACAGGTTATTTTTCTGGAAACAGTGATGATTTTCCAATGTGTATTTAAAAACAAAAAATCAGAAGCATTAAAATCGTACAATTAACGCGAAATAACCCAGGGGACTATGCCTCTGGGTTTCTTTTTAATCATATTTACATTAAAAGAAGGCTTGTAATGTAAAAGTACTGTATCTCAAGAAAATATGGCTAAATGGGAAGCAATAAACATCTTAACTATAATTCTATGACCCGATCTCTTCAAATTCTTTAATTTTCTCGAGCCTTTCTACCAGCACCATGCACTTCCTGTCGCCAATTTCATAGATGTACATTTTATGGCCATTTTCCTTAAGGAGCTTCTTGAATTGGATCTCGCCTGATAAGTCATAACCGTTTGCTAAATCCGAAATTTTCTTCAGTATTTGCTCCCTGCTTGGTTCGACAGTAGATGCTATTTTAATAGGTATAGGAATTCCCTTAATTTTAAAGGTAACAAGGACGACGCTATCCAATTGAATCAACTCCTTTCAAAAACAATTCGACAAACGCGCATGATTTCCTCCTATTTACAAGTTTTTTTGCCGAAGCAGCCTGTACCACTATTTAAAATATCAAAAAAGGAGCGAGGATTAACCTCCCTCCTGCTCATTATTCTCCTTCTTCATTCATTATTTCATCAAATGCCGCAGAAACCTTTTCGAATTCATCATCCGATTCAATTGCTGCAAAATCTCCATCTTCGTCCATTTTCAGAAAAAAGATATCAATGTCTTCGTCCGTTTCTGTCTGAAGGTCATCAACAAAGCTTACTGCTGCATAGTCAGTCCCTTCAATCGTCACCATACCGATGACCTCGACCTCTTGCTCCACATCATTCTCGTCGCTTATTGTGAATACTTCGCCAACTTCAAGTTTTTCCATCGAAAGTCCCTCCTGTCTTTAATTACAAAGCATAGTATCTCAAAACTATAGAATCCCCATTCTAATTAAGACTAAGTTAAAAAGGATATTTTAGCCAGCATAAAGTAATATTTATTTATCTGATAAAAATGATCCTATTTTTTCTTTATTGTCATGAAAAACTTGCTGTCCCAGAGCCTTTAACTTAGCCATATTTGTAAAATCGTCAAACGGAACTTCTTCCGATAACTCTGTATTCAGGCGAAGGTATTGTTCGCCGAGTAAAAGGCGGCAATGATAAGATACTGATTCAGAGGATAAATCCATCGCCAAATCCAACAACTTTGGCGTGACCTTAAAAGAAGGAAACTGGAATGGCAGCCATTGACGGATTCCCCAGTACTTTTCCTTATCTATGGTAAAATCGATATTCTGTTGTCCTGTACCAATAGATAGTATTTCAATTTCATCCAAGGCCGCTTTAAAATGGTGCAAGGCCTCAGTAACACACACCAATGAAGGGTTATTAGCCCATAATCCTCCATCGATTGATAAATATTGATTGTTCACATTGTTGGGAGGAAAATAGATCGGCGCTGAACAGGAAGATAGAACGGCATCCCATAACTTTATCGATAATTCATTTTCGGACGAGTAACCAAAGTCGGTTCGATGGACATAAGGCTTACCGTGTGTTATATCAACAGCAGGTATCAACAAAGGTTTTTCAATATCTCCAAGAGTAATGTCCTTAAAGGCCTGTTTTAACAGCCGCCGTAAATACCTGTCACTATAAACACTCTTTAAAAGACCTATCTTTGATTTTCTCTCAAAAATCCTTTCACCATAAGTCTCGTATCTTCCCATCAACTCTTGCATCGAAGTGTTCAAAGCAACTGATGCAGCAATGATAGCCCCTGTACTTGTCCCTGAGATTACATCAAACAGTTCACCCACAGGCTTTCCATACTCTTCTTCTATCGCTTGCAGGATGGCAATCGGGAAAATGCCTCTTATACCGCCACCGTCAATGCATAATATTCTCATGAAATTCCCCCGATTTGTCCTTAATGCTATCATTCTTCCCATTCCACCAGGACAATATAATCAAACCAAAAGAAGTCAAAAAAAGAGCTGCCTATAGAGAAGGCAACTCTTCTTAAGTGACATAATTATGATACTTTTTCCTTATCATGCTTGAAGGAATATTCTTCTTCCCAGTACTCAGCATTTTTGATGCCAAGCTTTTTGGAATTGAAGACCGGATCAAGTCCTTGCTTTTTCTGTTCCTCATAATCCTTCAAGGCAATTAACGCTGGCTTTGCAAGCAGGACTATGGCTATAAGGTTAAGCCATACCATCAATCCGAGGCCTGCATCTCCAAGCGCCCATGCTAATGACGCTTCTTTTACTGCTCCATAGAAGACAGCACCAAGGATGACAATCTTCAGAATGAACATTGGAACTTTTCCATCCCTGCCTCTTAGAAGATAAGCAATATTCGTTTCAGCCATATAGTAGTATGCCATGATTGTTGTGAAAGCGAAGAAGAATAGTGCTACAGCAACAAATTCCGCCCCGAATCCAGGGAGAACTGCATCAACAGCCGCCTGTGTATATCCTGGCCCAGCTTCCACGCCTTGAAGATTTTCTACAATGAATGCACCGTCAGCACCAACTGTGTTGAACATGCCTGTGAACAGGATCATGAATGCTGTTGCGGAACAAACGAATAAAGTATCAATATAAACGGAAAATGCCTGGACAAGACCTTGTTTAGCCGGGTGGGAAACCTCTGCAGCAGCCGCTGCGTGTGGGCCAGTTCCCTGTCCTGCTTCATTGGAGTAAATTCCTCGTTTTACACCCCATGCAATCGCGCTGCCAAGAATACCGCCGAACATTGAATCAGCACCGAATGCACTTTTGAAAATCAATGAGAAAACGGCTGGCACCTCAGAGATGTTCATCCCGATAATGACAAGCGCAACAAGAATGTAGCCAACTGCCATAAATGGAACAGTATATTGGGCTACGGAAGCAATTCTTTTTACACCACCGAAAATGATCAGAGCTAAAAGAGCAATTACAACGAAACCTGTCACTGATTTGCTTACGCCAAATGCGTTTTCCAAACCAAGCGCGATCGAGTTAGACTGAATACCTGGCATCAATAATGACATTGCCAGAAGCGCTGCTATAGCAAATACAATAGCAAACCACTTGATTCCAAGTCCTTTTTCGATGTAGTATGCAGGACCCCCTCGGTAGAGACCATCTTGCTTAACTTTGTAAATTTGAGCAAGTGTTGATTCTACGAATGCACTGCCTGCCCCGATAAATGCAATCGTCCACATCCAGAATACCGCACCAGGTCCGCCCATTGCGATAGCAGTGGCAGTACCTGCGATATTACCAGTTCCTACACGGCCGGATAAAGCAATAGATAAGGCCTGAAAAGATGAAACACCCGCATCGGAACTTCTACCTTTGAACATGAGTGTTACCATGTCCTTTAAAAGTCTAACTTGTAAAAATCGTGTCAGGATCGAGAAGAGCAAGCCGATTCCAAGAATGATATAAATGACCGGATTGCTCCATAAAATCCCATTGAGCCAAGAAACAAAAGCTTCCAAATGAATCCCCCTTTACAATTTTGATTTCTTGCTATTTTGAATTATAAGATAATTTTACCTAAAGGACAATCAAAAACTGATATTTAACAGTAAACATTTTATTAAACTGTTAAAAAACACAAGTTCGGGCAGTTATTTTTGCTGGTTTCCTGGAAACCTGACCTGTGTTGCTCTGGTTCGGACAGGTTATCGCTGGATTTATCTAAAGCTGTCTGAAGTTGCTCCATGTTCTGACAGCTTACCACTGGTTTCCTCTAAAGCTGTCCGAGTCACCCTCTCTTCCCTTAAACGAAAAAAGCGGGAGACGACTTGTCTCCCGCTCATTATCATTATTTCTTTTTAAGGTATTAATGTGTGCTCTTCTCTCGCAAAATCGGAAGTGTACAACAGCGGAATGATCCGCCTGATTTAATGATTTCTGTGATATCGACTTCGATTACTTCAAACCCCTTACTTCTTAACTGTTCATTAACTCCTTTATTTACAGGCAAGCTGAGGATTCTATTATTTCCGATAGAAAGCACATTCGTTCCGAGAGTAAATTGTTCTTCTTCGCTAACGTCAATCAAGTCATATTTTGAACTGAACAAATTAATATCTTCCTCTGTCAATGAAGGCCGATAGATTAATGCGACTTCTGGTGAAACGACATTAAAGACACAGTCAAGGTGCAAATACTCGGCTTTAAATGGAATAGCCCGAACGTTGAACTGCGGAAGCAATCCTTGTAAATGGTCTGCAGCCTGCTGGTTAGTGCGGTTGCTTAACCCAACGTACACTGTATCCTGGTCAATGACAACATCCCCACCTTCGATCTGGTCTCCTAGCAAGTTATAATAAGAGATTTCCTCATCCTCGAGCCACTGTTTCAGGACATCCTCCTCTCCCTTGCGCACATCACTAGCCATATCAGCAACAAAAATGGTTTGGCCGAGTGTAAAACCGATATCCCTCGTGAACACTTGCTCGGGGTATTTCTTATGATATGGAAGCAGGATGACCTCCACCCCGTAATTTTTTAATGTATTCACAAATTCATTGTGCTGCTCCAAGGCAACTTCTATATGTATGCCTACATCCTTGAAATGTTTCTGGGTTTCATTTATCACATCTCGGATTGTCATATATTGTGGCTGACAAAGAATGACCTTTTTAAGTACATCATATTCATTTATGACATAACCTCTATTTTCCGGCTGAATATTTTGTTCCATCTTTATTCCTCCTTATGGACAAATCATTATAGGTTTACCTTTTTCTTATGTATTCATTAGTCATCAACGAAAAATCTGGTCAGAAATCCTAACACATTTACTGACTGCAATTTAAAATCCCCTTATGATAAAAAAATTAAAGGTAACCCATTTAAATGGAAAAGGGGAACGAAAATGGACCAACGAAAGGATTTGAATTTGGCTTACTTAATAATCTTGATTGATGCATACCGGGATGAATTATTCGAGGAGCTATTGAATAGACAAGGAAATCATGCACAGGAACTGTTAAGGGCAGTGCAAAATGATTTTTATTAGGGGGGATATAATATGTCATTTCATTTACGTTCTGCAGTTGAAAAGCTAAAGGACCATTATATTCGCCACCTGCTTACTTCAGGAATTACTGACGAAACTGAAGAAGATTTAAAAAAATTAACGATTACGGAACTTAAAAATATCAGTAAAGGCCTAAATAAATGAGCTTTAAAGTTAATCTTTGCTAAAAGAAGTCTCATGTGAGAAAATATAACATAATATAAATTACCCCCATTGAAACGTGGTGAATTAGGTTGGCAAATGAATCTTCTTATAAAGACAAAAAAGTAATCACGATAGGAATTGTAAAAGAATTAACCGGACTTTCAGAACGGCAGATTCGTTATTACGAAGAAAGGAAGCTGATATTCCCGGACCGGACACCTGGTGGCAGCAGGAGATATTCTTTTGCTGACGTTGAACAATTAGTCGAGATTGCCAATAAAATCGAAGACGGTGTCCAGACATACGAAATACGGCAGGAAATGATTCGAGAAAAGAAACGGACTGATGAAGAAGCTCATAAGAAAATGATCCAGGGACAATTGAATGCCCGTTTCGGCGTTCGAAAATACTAAACTATAAAACCTTCAAAATTGGAGGTTTTTTCTTTTTATCCAAAAAACATGTGAGGTTTTCTTACACAACTGTAGATTGATTAAAAAATACATGCGAGAATACAAACTACATTCACAATTTGAAGGGAGAGGCACAAATGGATACGGTATTTTTAATGAATAGTCTATGGGTTATGATTTCCGCAGTTTTAGTTATTTTGATGATTGGAGGTTTCATCCTGCTTGAAACAGGATCAACACGAATGAAGAATGCCGGCCACATTGCCGGAAAAACGATTTTGACATTTGGGATTTCATCAATTGTTTTCTGGGCTGTAGGTTATGGTCTTATTTTTGGAGAAGGTAACTCGATTTTGGGATTCTCGGACTTTTTCTATTCAGGCTATGATATAGAGGGTTTAGGACTTTCAGGGGCTGTATTCTTTCTATTTCAACTGGCATTCGCCGGGATATCTTTAACGATTGCCTTTGGCGGATTTGCTGAGAGAGCAAAATTATCTGTATATCTTGTTTTTGCACTTCTATTCTCAGTATTAGTTTATCCGTTCATCGCCCATTGGATTTGGGGCGGCGGCTGGCTTGCAGAACATGGAAAACAGGATTTTGCTGGTTCAACTGTTGTCCATCTTACTGGTGCAATGGCAGCTCTGGCAGCAACCATTCTTCTAAAGCCGCGTATTGGAAAATACAATAAAGATGGTTCAGCTAATAATATTGAAGGTCACAATCAGGTCTTCACAGCATTGAGCGTATTGTTATTATGGGTTGGCTGGTTTGGGTTTAATGCAGGAAGCACTGTTTCTGTTGATGGAGCATTCTTTGGGTTTGTTGCTCTCAACACGAATCTTGCGGCAGCTGCTGGTACGGTTGCAGCCATGCTCATATCATGGATTGTAGTAGGCAAAGCTGATGTTCCAATGATGCTTAACGGAGCGCTCGCAGGTCTAGTGGCCATTACGGCATCCTGTGCTTTTGTTGATACTTGGGCAGCGGTTGTCATCGGACTGATTGCCGGCATCCTTGTTTTCTATAGTATTCGCTTCTTTGAAAGCAGAAAGATAGATGATCCTATCTTTGCGCTTTCAGTACACGGTACGGCTGGTGTTTGGGGAACTTTATCAACAGGATTCTTTGCAACCCCCGAGTTAGCCACAGTTGGGAAACCAGGTTTGTTTTATGGAGGAGGTTTTGAACAGCTGGGAGTACAGGCGTTGGGAGTTGTGGCCTCGGGTGCCTTCGCTTTCATCGTATCTTATATCATCTTATCGATTATGAAGGTAGCAATGAAGGGCTTGAGGGTAACAGAAGAGGAAGAAATCATTGGCCTGGATATTAGTGAACACGGAAGCTATGGATATCCGGAATTGGTCAATAAAGAAGCAGCAGCAAAGGGATCAATCGAGGTCACCGGCACTGCCAATGTCCCTTTGAGTTCACAGCATCCATCTGTCAATTAGATTATTGAAGTTTGAGATTATTGAGCGGCGGCCCCTATTGCGGGCCAGCCGTCTTTTGATTAGGCTCTTTTCGTTAACTCTGTTGCTTTCACAATCAAAAGTAAAAACCGGTACCTGGGTTTTTATGATTACTAATTCATTCCCTATTCGGTAATCTCCTTGAAAAGAGCTCCGATTCTAAAAAAGAACGCGGATATTATAATGATTTCGAAAAGCAACAATCAATGCGAAAACAACCCTTTTATTAATGGAGAAAGGAGGACGTCCGACTTATGAACTTCAATGACTATTCAAATATAAATGCAATTAGAGCCAGAGGGCTGTCTGACGTAACTTTTAGCAATGATCAATTAAATCATTTCCATGACTTAATCTATGAACAAGTCATATCTGCTGCAGTAAGCAAATTGTCAAAGGAATTCGGGAACCCCCCTTCCCCTTTCTGTTTCTTCGTCATGGGCAGTGCTGGGCGGATGGAGCAATCTATTTGGAGTGACCAGGACCACGGACTTGTTTTCAAAACAAACAGTAATGAATCACAGGAGTACTTTTTAAAGTTAGGTAAAGAGATTGCAGAAGGATTAGATCTGGCTGGCTATAAAAAATGTTCCGGCTCTGTTATGGCCAGCAATCCATTGTGGTGTAAATCTCTGAAGGATTGGGAGAATCAACTTGGACTTTGGGTTGGTGTATCTTCATGGGAGTCAATTCGATATTTGCTTATATTCGCCGATGCCAGGACCATCTATGGCGACCATAGCCTATTAAATATCTTGAAAGAAAAAGCCTTTGATGAAGTTAAAAGAGAGCAATTGCTGTTAAGAATGCTTCATAACACAATGTTTCTTAAAAAAGGGGTCGGAGTACTTGGTCAGCTGCTTGTAGAAACTCATGGCGCTTTTACTGGATCTATTAATCTAAAGGAGACAGCGTTTTTCCCCTTTGTAAATGCAGCAAGGCTGTTGTCATTTTACGAAGGGATAAAAGAAACTCCGACTCTCTCCCGTATCAGTCTTTTATCTGACGTCGTGATGCCACATCAAGATAAATCTTTGTACAGCCGTAATTTTTCTGCACTGCTTGACTATCGCCTTAAACATGGAAGTCACAGGGATTATGACTCCGGGCACTACGTTAACATTAATAAGCTTGCTAAAGATGAAAAGAAAGCATTAAAGGAGATTCTTAAAGTTGGTGAACAATTTTATGAACATGTCAGAAAGCTGCTTGAAAGGAAGTGATTTTTTTGGGAATGAATGATATGATTCGTTTCTTTCGGCAAATGACCGGGAAGCTTGGATCGAACATCTATGCCGGAATGCCAACACACTCAAATCCACAGCAAATGTCGTTTTTAAGACAGCTTCAAAAAGAAATGAAGGAAGGAAATAGCCTTGACTGTCCATTGGAAGAATTGCCAGTCGTAGTTTTTGACCTTGAGACAACAGGCTTTTATCCTGAAAAAGGCGATAGAATCATCTCTATCGGAGCTGTCAAAGTGATTGGGTCCACAGTACTTGAAAATGAGGTGTTTTATTCATTAATCAACCCTGAAATTTCAGTGCCTACTGATGTCCTTAAGCTGACTTCTATTACTGAGGAAGAGCTCTTGACTGCCCCGAAAACTTCACAAGCCCTGATGGAATTTTTAAATTTCATAGGCAGCTCAGTACTTGTAGCTCACCATGCAAAACATGAGCAAGCCTTTATGAAGAAATTCACAAGCAATCATTTACGCTTAAATTTTGAACACAGAGTAATTGATACTTCATTTTTGATCAGAATATTCCAGCCCGTTGTTAATTCCCTGCCTTTGGAACAAATTTGCCTTGAGTGCGGGATTGAAGTGAAAAATAGGCATCATGCATTGGCGGATGCTAAAATGGCAGCGAAGCTTTGGGCATTCTATATAAAAAAAGCCCAGGAGCATGGTTACCAGAACTTGCGGGAGGTTTATGAATACCTATCCTTAAAAAGATAAGCTTGTTCCCCGCATCCCTCCTCACCCCCCTCTTTTAAATGTTCTCATTCCTAATATCTCAAATCATTTTATTTTGATTACCGAAAGATTATTGGTACTATTGAATTGTATAAACGCTGGGAACAGGAAAAAGGCTACTCCTGGCAGTTAATATTATTCAATGAAGGAAGATGGAAAAATGACCGACAACAAACGTATAAACGATATCAAATATTCCGTGCTTGACTTGTCCCCGATTCTTGAAGGCGGCACAGCTGCACATGCGCTCAAAAACACACTTGACCTTGCCCAGCATGCTGAAAGTTGGGGATACAACCGCTATTGGTTAGCAGAGCACCATAACATGCCTGGCATCGCAAGTTCAGCTACCTCGGTTGTAATCGGCCATGTTGCAGCGGGAACAACCTCCATTAAAGTTGGCTCGGGCGGGATTATGCTCCCTAACCATGCTCCACTGGTGATTGCTGAACATTTCGGTACGCTTGAATCCCTATTCCCGGGACGGATCGACCTTGGACTAGGACGCGCTCCGGGTACTGACCAGGTGACGGCCTATGCCTTACGGCGCGAACGTCGCAGTGATGGTCAGGATTTCCCTGAGCAATTGGATGAACTTCGTGCATATTTCAATCCGGAACTCGATTCGCAATATCGAAGTGTCAGGGCGATTCCCGGCGAAGGATTGAACATTCCAATCTGGCTATTAGGCTCAAGTGGCTATAGTGCACAGCTTGCGGGACAACTAGGTTTGCCGTTTTCTTTCGCCAGCCATTTCTCACCGGAAAATACATTAGGTGCACTCAAGCTTTACCGAAGGAGCTTCCAGCCTTCAGAAGATTTGCAAGCGCCTTACGCAATGGTCGGAGTAAACGTGATTGCTGCCGAAACGGATGAGGAAGCAGAGTTCCTCGCAACCTCCATGCAGCAGCAGTTCCTTAACCTGTTCAGGAATAATCCTAGTCCATTGCTCCCCCCTGTCAAGAACTTGGAAGACAAGCTCAGCGAGTATGAAAAAATGCTGCTGGACAGCCGTATTGGTTCATCAATCGTTGGAAGCCCAGAAACCATCAAAACTAAGCTGCAGCAATTCCTGGATGAAACACAAGCAGACGAAATGATTATCAACGCACAAATATTTGACCATAAAGCTAGACTGAAATCCTTTGAAATTGTTTCTGATGTTTTTAAAGGAAGGAATTAAATTACTTCTGGTTAGAAAGAGGAGAATCTAAAAAATAGATTCTCCTCTTTTAATTCGGCTACTTTTTACGATTTTAATTAGTAGGTAAGTTCATATTACTTGAGCATTGCTCCGATTGCTCCGCTGAATTCCCCGTTTTGAAGAAAGATTGGGTCCAGACCCGACATTTTACAATAAGAATCAAGGCTGTCTTGCATTGGCTTATTGCCTGCGAGTGTACTTCCTATGAAAATGACTTTCTTTGTGCTGTGTAGAGCAGCAGCTTGTACAGTTAGAAGAGTTATGGTCTCTGTAATCATATTCAAAACTGACGCCATTCTGTCGGCTGAAGAGCTTGAATGGATTGCTTCTGTCTTGGCGAAGTTGCTTGCAGTTAAATCGCCACGAATTGGTGGTTCTTCCGGATGATAGATATCCTTCACCAGCAGGTCCACGGTTCCCTTTTTACCAGAAGCAGACAAACTTACCAGACTTGCAAAATCACTTGGATCGGCCAAAAGTTTTCCCATTCCCATAAATGTACCACCGCCGATTCCGCTTCCAAGAATTCTGTCATAGTGTTCACCTTCAAGCTTAAACCAGGAAGTGCCGGTTCCAATATTGATGAGCAAGGATTTTTCATTATTATGTAATCCTTCCTTCATCATTAAGTAATTCGCACCTTCACATGCTGCAGTAAATTCATCGACAATCTCAGCGTCCGGAAAAAAATTCGCTTTAATTTTTCCTGCTCTCCCGCCTGTCAGGAAAATCGTTTTGTTTGAGGAAACCATTTTCAGCCACTCTAGTGCAACATCCATTTCCCCAATTGGTTGTTTCCGGAAATGCATTCTTCCATTTTCTTCATAAGCTATTTTGATTAATGACCCTCCAGCATCTATGCCGATCCTATTCTTCATGACTTCTCCCCTTTCGTGAAAATCACCCAAGTTATACCTTATTTCCTATTTTAAGTCTTCGTAAAACTTGAAAGCAAAGAAAAAAGCGGCAGTTATTTTAACTGTCGCTTTCTCAAATTCCATTTCTTTTGTATTATCCAAATCAGGCAGGATGCGATTGTAACTGTGACAAAAGGCTTAAGACTTGGAACAATTGTCCTTTATTTACTAACGATCAAATAACTTTCTTTTAATCTACCTTGATTGGAACAACCTTCCCATCCTCAATCGCTGCTACGATCAGCTCGGCTTCAAATCCACCATTAGGGTCAATCTTTGGAATGACATATACTTTTTTGTCTTCTGGAAGATTATCCAGACCATCCTGCATATTCGCCATGATTTTTTCTGGATCATCTACTGATCCTGCAGCTTTTATGGCTTCAGCAAAAGCATACATAGCGATATAGTTCAAGCCGGCTTCAGAACCAGGGTCCTCATTGTGTTTTGCCCGATAGTTCTTAACAAATTCGGGAATGCCGGGACTGTCAGAATTGACAAGTGGCATTACTCCAATCGCTCCATTAAGGACATCATAGCTGCCGGTAACCTTTTTCATTTCATCGAACTTTGCCTGGTCCATGACAATGAATCCACCTTTGAAGCCTAGTTCTCTCGCTTGTTTAGCAACTTTTGCTGTTGGCTCGGATGGTCCTCCGATAAATAAGACATCAGGCTTCTCCTTCAGGGCATTCGTTATGATTGTAAAGAAATCAGTATCTTTCGCAAAGTCGATTGATGAGTTATAGACGACTTTCCCGCCTGCTTTTTCCCAGTGTGGCTGAAGCTTTTCTGCCCAGTCCTTCCCGTACTGTGAAGCAGTAGGCAGAAAGGCAATTTTCTTGCCGAATTTCTCCATTGTATAATTTGTGAATGGCTCAAGGTAGCCATCATAACGAGGAGGTATTCTGACCGTTAATTTATTGCCGCCTTCCGTTACCTTAGGTTCACTAGTGTATGCGCCAATAATGAATTTTTCCTGCTGGTTAAACACTTGCAAAGCAGCCACACCACCACTGTGCGGAGTGAAAATAATCGGTGTCTTGTTTTCCTGCAAAAGTCTCTTTGCGTTCGCTCCCGCTTCATTTGGCAAATACTTGTCATCCAAGGACACGATATTGAATTTATACTTCTTTCCATTTACTTCAACTCCGCCGGCCTTGTTAATTTCTTCGGCTGCCATTTGCACGCCATTCAAAGTCCGTTCTCCATAAAAGGCTGCTGGCCCGCTTAACGGCCCTGTATAACCAATATTAATAGTACCTTCTCCTGATTGTGCTTCAGTATCCGTTCCTGCTGTATCCGTTTTTTCAGAGCTATTGCAAGCGGCAAGGCTGAAAATCAAAGCAAACATCACACTTAAGATCAATAACAGTTTAGACTTCTTCATTTGCTTTCCCCCTAAAATTTTATTTTCTTAATATTCAGAAATATTATCTGGTACCGCTTCGCAACCACCTCCCTAAAGACAGAAGTTGTTCTAAGCACCGATATAAGCTTTCTTAATCTCATCATTCGCGAACAGTTCCTCTGAAGTACCTTCCAGCACAACAGCTCCGTTTTCAAACACATAACCTCTATCAGCAATCTTCAAGGCTGCATTGGCATTTTGTTCCGCCAGGAGAATTGTCGTCCCTTCGCGATTGATCTTCTTGATCACTTCAAACATTTGCTCTACTATCAACGGAGCGAGTCCTATTGAAGGTTCATCTAGAAGCATCAGCTTCGGTTTAGCCATCAGTGCTCTTCCAATGGCGAGCATTTGCTGCTGGCCTCCACTCAATGAACCAGCCATATCATCCTGCTTCTCTTCTAAAATAGGGAAAAGTTCATATACGTGCATTATCGATTCTTTTATCCCCTTCTTGTGCTTTCTATGGACGTAGGCTCCCATTTTCAAATTCTCGTGGACTGTCATTGAAGGGAACAATTTACGCCCTTCTGCACACTGGACAATGCCTGACTGGACAATTTTATCAGGAGAGCGTTTGTTAAGGGGTTCACCTTCAAATTGAATGCCTCCGGAAGACGCCTTGTTCAGCCCGCTGATTGTTTTGAAAAGGGTGCTTTTTCCTGCCCCATTCGCCCCTAGCAAAACAACGATTTGACCAGGCTGAACCTCGAGATTAACATTATGGACAGCTGTGAAGCTTCCGTATTTTACTGAAACGTCCTGCAGTTTAAGCACTGGCGCTCCCTCCCAGATAAGCCTTGATGACAGCGGGATCATTCCTGATTTCTTCTGCAGTACCCTCGGAAATTTTCTCTCCGTAGTTAAGAACCATGATTTTGTCTGCCAGCTTCATGATCATTTGCATCTTGTGTTCAATCAGGCAGACAGTGATCCCTGTATCGACCATTTTCTTCATTAATTGGGCCAGTCCCTCTGTTTCATCAGGATTGACCCCGGCTGCAGGCTCATCAAGAAAAACAATCTCTGGTTCCGTCGCCAGAGCCAGCGCAAAGGCCGTCCGTTTTTTCTCTTCCTGAGTCAGGCTGCCAACTAATTTCCCGGCAACCTTTTCCAATCCGGTAAATCTTATCACTTCGAGAGCCTTTTCTCGGCATCTGTCTTCTTCTCTTTTCAATCTCTTTGTTCTCAAAACAGCATCCATCAAATTTGATTTTGTCCTTAATCTGTGCCCGACGATCACATTGTCAAGCACGGTTGATTGTTCAAACAGATTGGTAGTTTGAAAGGTGCGTGCAATTCCCATTTCCGCTATTTTATTAGGAGGCATATTGGTGATATCTTGCCCTTTCAGAATAATGCTGCCTGAGCTCGGAGGATGGAAGCCGCTGATTAAATTGAAAAACGTTGATTTTCCGGCACCATTAGGTCCGATGATGGCATTGATTTTCCCCTTTTCTATTGAAAAATCAACGTTATTGACTGCTGTTAAACCGCCAAATTTCTTCGTTAAATTCTTCGTTTCAAGAAACATCCTTATCCCTCCTTCACCTGATTTTTCGCGGAGATTGAGCTTTGTGAAAATCGTTCTTCCAGCTGGGCTTTTGCAAGCTTTTTCTCAGCGCGCTTTACATTCCATCCAGCAATCGAACCTGCGATTCCTCGCGGGTAAAAGATCACCAGCAGTGTAAGGATTGGACCAAAAATGAGCATGCGGTAATCCTGAAGAAATTGTAGCTGTTGTGAAATCCAAACTACCAAGACAGTACCCACGATTGGGCCTGAAAGCGTGCCAATCCCGCCAATCAAAAGATAGGTCAGCAAATCAAAGGTGATGACGATGTTGCCAATATCAGGGCCGATGAAGCGGATGAATGAGGCGTAAAGAGCTCCTGATAATCCGGCAAAAAAAGTCGAGAGTACGAATACTTCGAGTTTAGTTTTCATTGTGGATATACCGATTGTTTGTGCCAGGTCCTCACTATTGCGAATAGCAATGTAAGTCCTTCCTGTCAGGGAATGCACGATCCGATAGACAATCAGGATTACACCAAGCAGGATGGCGAGGACAAGGTAATATTGTGATAATGGGGTTTCAAAGGAAATCGGGCCGATATTTCCTGGTGCCGGGATCCCGATAAGCCCTCGGACACCCTCTGTTAAGCTGTCCCACTTATCAATGACAAGATAAAGGATATACCCTACACAAAGCGTATAAATGGCAAAGAAGTGTTCTTTTGTCCTAAGAGCAATCAATCCAATAAAAAATCCAAGAATGCTAGTGATCATCAGGGCAAGAACAAAAGCCAGCCAAAAATTCATTTGCGCTTTTACTGTCAAAAGACCTAAGGAATAGGCACCTACGGCAAAGAATCCAGCATGCGCCAATGATAGATAACCAGTATACCCGGCTAATAGATTAAGCCCGTAAACACCAATCATCCAGATGAAAGAGAGAGTCATGACATGGATGAAATAGTCATTTTGCGTCACAAACGGGAAGACGATGGCGAATAGCACGAGTGCTGGAATGATAATTCGTTTGTTTAGGATTTTTGCCACTAGTGCCCCCCCTTTGCAAAGAGACCGGTTGGTTTTACTGATAGAATGATTACCAGCAAGATGAACGCGATGATATCTTTATAATCGTTAGATATATACGTTGCCCCCAGGCTTTCACTAAATCCTAAAATATAGCCACCTATGATGGCACCGGGAATGCTTCCCATACCGCCGAGAATGATGATGACAAATGCCTTTAAGATGACTAGCTGTCCCATGCCGGGAAAAACCAGATTTATTGGCGCAGCCAGAGAGCTGGCTATCGCCGCAAGCCCTCCGGAGATGAGGAACGTCAGCATCGCCACCCGGTTTGTATTGATTCCTACGAGGTTAGCCCCGTCACGGTCCTGTGACATTGCGATAATGGATGACCCTGTATAAGTCTTTTTTAGGAAAAGGTAAAGCAGTACCATGACGGCAATCGCCGCAATGATGATTAGTAATCTTTGCATAGTAAAGGTCAATCCGAACAACTGGATGACCTGGCCATATGGCGTAGGCATTGTTTGGTAGTCAGCTCCCCAGACATATTGGGCAAAAGCTTCCAGAAACAACAGTATTCCAATTGCCGCAATTTTGTCGTGTATAGGAGGTGCATGTCTTAATGGGTAAAAAACTAATCTTTCCATCAGTACACCAATAAGTCCGACAACAATGACAGAAACAAGGATAGCCAGCCAATAATGAAGCCCGTACTGGACCATCATCATCAAGGTGATATAACCACCCATCATGTATAGGGCACCGTGAGCGAAATTCGGAATATGAAGGATACCATAAACTAGAGTAAGCCCAAGGGCCACTAGTGCATAAACACTACCTATGGTAAGCCCATTGAACAGCTGCTGAACCAAAATCTCCATCAAAATCCTCCTTATAATTTAATAGCTGCCTTCACGGAGTGCTTTTATCTCACCTGTTTTTCAGCCTTTTCCCGTTCTTCCTCCTGTAATTTCCGCCATAATATCTTGCCGCTGCTTGTCATTGGGAACTGTGTCCTGAACTCGACCTCACGGGGATATTTATACGCTGCCATATGCTGTTTTGACCATTCGATAATTTCATCTTCACTTATTTCTCTATCGTATCCCTCATTTAGGATCACGAAGGCCTTTACGGATTCACCTCTTCTAGGGTCTGGAATACCAACCACCACCGCCTGTTGTATGGCCGGATGCTTGTAAAGATAGGATTCAACTTCAGTTGGCCACACCTTATAACCGGAGGCATTGATCATTCTTTTGACACGGTCGACCATGAAGTAGTATCCTTCTTTATCGAAACGGCCTATGTCACCTGTCCTGAAAAACTTTTTGCCTTCTATGTCAATGAATGAATTTCTGTTTTCATCTTCCCTGTTGTAATAGCCAACCATTACCTGCGGGCCATTGACGACGATTTCACCTATCTCTCCCGAACCAAGTTCTTTTCCGGATGACGGTTCAATAACCCTTGCATCGACATCAAAAGACGGGATGCCAAGGCACTGCATTTTAGGTCTGTCAGGCGGATTGAAGTGCGTCTGGGCAATTGTTTCTGAAAGTCCATACCCTTCCACAAACCTCAGTCCTGTAAGGTTGTATAATTTTTCTCCCACAGCCTCAGGGAGCGCCGCACCGCCGCCTGATATCGAGGTTAACGTTGCGATGTCCTCTTTTTTCAGTTTAGGATTTGCAAGGAAGTCAACGATCATTGTTGCAATTGCCACCCAGTGCGTGCATCCTTGTGATTGAATCAGTTCAACTGCTGCCTCGCGGTTCCACCTTGTCATCAGGACCATCGTGCTGCCAGAAAAAATCGGCATATGCATGCTGTGGACCATTCCGGTAACATGGAACAAAGGCAGGGTGGTTAAATGAACCGCACTGGCGGTAGAGCTCGACCAGTGGTACGCACCGATGGTATTCGCCTGAACGGTGCGGTTCGTATGCATACAGCCTTTGGGCAGCCCAGTGGTTCCAGAAGTATAAGGCAGCACAACAAGGTCATCTGCTCTGGTCGTATGTTCGCCTGGTTCATACTGTGCACCAATGGATTCCTTCCAGTGGAAGTGTCCTGGCTGATCGTAAACCTTTCCTTCTGCTTCTACCTCCGGGGGCACCGTTCCGCTGAATTCATTCCCTTTATAATCAGAATAAGCGGCAACTACCACATTATTTAATGGCGTCGTTCCTATGAGTGGCTCAACCTTGTCATAAAGCTCCTGGCCAACAAGCGCGGAATTTATCTCACAATCCTTGATATAAAAGCTTAACTCATCTGTAGTCAGCATTGGATTGATGGGTACCACGACTGCATCAGCTCTTGAAATGGCATAGAATCCAATCACGAACTGTGGTGAATTTTGCATGAACAACAGGACTCTTTCCCCTTTGGCAACTCCCAGCTTTTGATGAAGGAAGCCTGCAAGGGCGTTGACTTCCCTATCAAGCTCCTTATAGGAAATTGCATTGCCGTAATAGTAGATTGCGTCCTGGTCAGGATAACGAGCTGCACTGACTTGTAAATTTTCATAGAGTGAGGTTTCAGGCAATTTCAGTGATTTAGAGATTTTCGGCCAATGCTCAAAATGAAGATTAGGCATCATTCATTCCTCCTTATTTTTTTACTCAACTGGTTTAAGGGAACTTCTGTTCTTGAAAGCTTTTGATGCATCCTTGATTGCTTTTTTGCCGTCTGGCAGAAATTCGGTCATTCCGAGGAAACCATGGAGCATTCCAGGGACGCACACGTATTCCGTCTCTACTCCGGCATTTTTCAGTTTCATGGCAAAATGCGCACCGCCATCGCATAAAGGATCAAGCTCTGCTGTCATAATAAAGGCTGGCGGGAGTTGGGCAGTGACGTCATCGGGAATTAGCAACGGTGCGGCCTGAGGATTTTGTGTATCGGCTGGTGTGTTCAGGTATTGTTCACGGAACCAGTTCATTGTGGACTTCGTTAAATAGTAGCCTTCGCCGTATTTTTCGTAGGATGGAGTAAATTCAAAGCCTGTAGACGGGTAAAACAGCATTTGGTAAGCAATCGAAGGAGTCTGCCTCTCTACTGCAAGATAGCTGACAACTGCTGCGAGATTCCCTCCTGCACTATCACCTGCTACTGCGATAAAGTTTTCATCAATATTCAGCACAGCAGCATTTTCAAACACCCATTTTGCAGCTAGATATGAATCTTCTACTGCAACCGGGAATTTGCTTTCTGGAGCAAGACTGTAATCCACTGAAACTACTTTACATCCAGCTTCATTGGACAATGTGTGACAGAGGGCATCATGTGTTTCGATGTTGCCGATCACCCAGCCTCCTCCATGATAGTAAACAATGGCTGGCAGCTGTGACTTTCCAGTTCCTTGAGGTGTATAAATCCTGATATCTATTTCTCCATTAAATCCATTAATTTTCCGATCTTCCGTTTTTACCAGCTTTTCGGCTCTGCTCATTTGCTTTGCAGATTGTTCAAATCCCTTTCTAGCTTCCTCCAATGGCAGCTGTTCCAGTGGCGGAACAGGATTATTGGCAAATGCTTCAAGCAATGCCTTCACTTCTGGTTTTAATGACATAATCTCTCCTCCTTTTTATGTAAACGCTATCATTTTATACTGCAATAATCCGTTTTTTATCTATAAGCATAGGAACCTTTTTAAATATATTTTGTTGGGAAACGAATTCAATTTCCTTGTTAAACCCATGCTTGCTAAGCATTCTGCCGACTCGGGAGGTTTTTAGAATATCATCACTATTTTGATTGTGACCATGGTAGAAACTATACGCAGCATAAGCTGAATCGGTTAGGAAGAACTCGTCGCCGAATTGCTTGATAAGGCATTCAATAAAGCATCCCGCACCATGGAAATCTTCTACATTAAATTCATTGGAAGAACCTGAGCAGACAACCACAATCGTCTCACCCTGGTATTCTTTTAAAATATGTTTGGCAACTGCCTCGGAATTCATCAATGAAGCCGCATAAACCGCATTCGCATCGGCAGAGTTTTTGAGCGCAACCGTTCCATTAGTGGTGGAAAGAATGACAGACTTCCCCTCAATCTTCTCTTTCAATTCTAGTGGGTTAGGTGAAAGAAACCCGTCGATTGTTTTCCCTTGATATTCACCAACGAGAACGAAACTTTCTTTTTCCCTGCAGGCAGCTTCTTTTTCGGCTTCCTTCCCGTCTAAGACCGGGATTACTTCCTTGGCTCCAAACTCAAGTGCAGACGCAACAGTGGAAGTCGCCAGCAGAACATCAAAAACAACGGCGATTTTGTTGTCAGCCATTTTCTGTTTATCGATGTCCTCCTTTTTAAGCAAAAGGTGAACCTTCAACATGTTTCAGCCCCTTCTGTCATTTTTTCCTGCGGTGTAAAGGGCATATTGGATTAGGCTGCTGACAAACTTGTCAAGGTGCGCAAACCGGGGATCCTTCGTCTGTCCCTTTTTCCACCTGTAATAGATTTGTTGGCAAATGACTGCAAGCTTGAAATAAGCAAATGTTTGATAAAAATTCATGTTAGTCAGATCCCTGCCGCTTTTCCTTGCGTAGTGCTCCATAAATTCATCACGAGTCATGAAACCGGCTGTTATTGTGACCGGGGGCTTTCCCATCCCTTTTTTCAGAAGATCAGGGTCATCGGGTTCGATCCAATAGCTCATCGCAACACCCAAGTCGGCAAGCGGATCACCTACCGTTGTCATCTCCCAGTCGAACAATCCGACCATTTCGGTCATTTCCTCATTGAACATCGCATTATTCAATTTGTAATCGTAATGGATAATAGCCGGCGTTTCAGATTCCGGTACATTGCTCAGCATCCATTGCTTCAACTGCTCAACGCCTTGTACGATATCCGTTTCCGCCCGCTCGTATCGCCGGATCCAGCCGATGACCTGCCTTTCCATGAAGCCCTCGGGTTTTGTCATTTCCGTAAGCCTTGTCTTTGTATAATCAATGCTGTGCAGCTCTACAAGGTGGTTGACCATCGTTTCTGACAGAGACCTGCATATCTCTTTGCCAGGCGTAATACCTTCAGGAAAATCAGTGTCAAGGACAATACCACGTTTTCTTTCCATTACAAAAAACGGACTGCCAATAACACTTTCATCAGCAAACAAATATGGTTTTGGAGCAGCCGCGAAATGAGGGCTGATCTCTTTCAGGATTTTATATTCCCTTTCCATATCATGCGCTTTAGGCGCAACAGGACCGAGCGGGGGACGCCTTAAGACCGCCTCCCAGTGACCCATCTTCAGCTCATAGGTTAAATTGGATTTCCCAAAACTGAATTGCTCGATCGTCAGGTTATCTTCAGGAAGATTCGGCAATCGCTCCCTTAAGTATTTTTCGATAGTGCTAGTATCAAGTTCTTCCCCTTGTCTGATTGGAATCGTATCAGAAGCCATAAGTACCATTCCTCCTTTTAGGTGAAATTTTCTATTCTCTTTCAATGATGGTGGCGATTCCCTGGCCGCCGCCGATGCAAGCAGTGATAAGGGCGTACCGTCCGCCTCTTCGCTCAAGCTCGTAAACAGCTTTCGTAATTAGGATTGCTCCTGTCGCTCCCAAAGGATGTCCATGGGCAATCGCCCCGCCATTTACATTGACTTTTTCCATATCCATGTTTAGCTCCCTATCACAAGCAATGACCTGGGCCGCAAATGCTTCGTTAATTTCGATGATGTCCATGTCATCGAGGGTCAGACCAGATTTCTCAAGTACTTTTTTAACTGCAGGTACTGGCCCAATGCCCATGATGTTAGGGTCCACCCCGGCTACTGCCTGCTCCCTCACAATCGCCAATGGTTTCAAACCTAATTCTTGCGCTTTCCCCCTTGACATAACAACTAGCGCAGCTGCAGCGTCATTCAAGCCAGAACTGCTTCCAGCTGTAACTGTCCCACCCGGTAAAAAGGCTGGCTTGAGTTTGGCTAGGGCTTCCATAGTCGTTTGCGGCCGTGGATGCTCATCCTTGTTAAAAATGACTGGTGTCCCTTTTCGAACAGGTATCGTGATAGGGACAATTTGTTCGTCGAACCGTCCTTCAGTCATAGCTGCAGCCATTTTTTGCTGACTTGCAAGGGCGAATTCATCCTGTTCTTCTCTGCTGATCGAATACTGGTTTACTAGGTTTTCCGCCGTAATTCCCATTGGCGGATCGCCGATTTCTTTCGGAGACAGCTGGGACTTTCTAAAGCTTGGAGGCACTGGGCTGTATGCTCTTTCCGGTTTATCCATTAAATAAGGTGCCCTGCTCATGCTTTCGATGCCTCCAGCAACGTAGACATCACCAATCCCCGCCTTTATTGCCTGGGCTGCAAGATTGACTGCATTTATTCCCGACCCGCACTGGCGGTCAATCGTCAGGCCTGGCAATTCAAGCGAAAGTCCTGTTTTAAGGGCTGTCAGCCTGGCAATGTTTCCGCCGCCGCTGATGACATTCCCCATGATGACATCCTCGACCATTTCAGGCTGAACGTTCGACCTCCTGATAGCCTCTTTGATTACCTCCGCCCCAAAGACATGGGCAGGTACTGAAGCAAGTGCTCCTCCCTGCCTGCCGATCGCTGTCCGTATTGCAGATACAATGACTGCATCTCTATTCATGGTCGCTGCCTCCTTTTTTAAAGCACGTGTGTACCGCCATCGACAATGACAACATCACCTGTAATGTAATCTGATGCTGATGCTGCCAGGAATACTGCTACACCCTTAAGGTCAGTGTCAGAGCCGAATTTACGCAGCGGAGTTCCCTCAAGAATGACCTTACCGCCTTTTTCAAGCAGACCCTTCGACATCTTTGTCGGGAAGAAACCAGGTGCGATTGCATTGACATAAATGCCGCGCGGTCCCCATTTTGCTGCCAGGTCCTTTGTAAAAGTAATGACAGCTCCCTTGCTGGCGTTATATCCAATGGCATCCATAACCTTTGGGTTGGAACCCTTCAGCCCAGCAACGGAAGCGATATTGATGATTTTTCCTGATCCTTGCTCAAGCATGACCTTACCAGCTGCCTGTGACATTAAGAACGTTCCTGTCACATTGACATTCAAGACTTTTTGCCATGCTTCAAGCGGCATCTCTTCAGCCGGTGCGCCCCAGGAAGCTCCGCTGTTATTGACAAGGATATCGATTCTGCCGAATTTCTCTGCGGTCTGTTCTACCACGTTTTTCACATCTTCCGGGTTTGTAATGTCACATTTCAAAGCCAGGGATTCGACACCTATTTCCTTCAGCTTCCCGCTAACTTCTTCACAAGCTTCAACTCGTCGTGAGCAAACGACCACATTGGCACCTGCTTCTGCAAAACCAATAGCGATTTGTTCTCCAAGGCCACGGCCCCCGCCTGTGACAATCGCTACTTTTCCTTTAAGTGAAAATAGTTCAGATACATGCATCTATGAATCCTCCTTACATATATTTTTTCAGCTCGTACCTTGCAATAGCACGTTTGTGCACCTCATCCGGCCCATCCGCCAATCTTAGAGTCCTGATATTCGCCCATGCAGCTGCTAGGGTGAAGTCATCGCTAACACCTGCGGCTCCGAATGCCTGGATCGCCCTGTCGATGATTTTGAGTGCCATATTTGGGGCAACTACTTTGATCATCGCTATTTCAGCTTTGGCTTCTTTGTTTCCGACTGTATCCATCATGTACGCAGCCTTTAGTGTCAAGAGTCTCGCCTGTTCGATATCGATTCTGGCTTCCGCGATCCACTCCTGGATGACGCCCTGCTCGGCTAGCTTTTTTCCGAATGCAGTTCTTTGAAGGACCCGTTTTGACATCTCTTCAAGAGCTCTTTCAGCAGCACCGATCGTTCTCATGCAATGATGGATTCTCCCTGGGCCAAGACGGCCCTGTGCAATCGCAAAGCCTTTTCCTTCATCCCAAAGCATATTGGAGGCAGGCACTCTCACATTCTTGTATTCTATTTCCGCGTGTCCATGAGGGGCATGGTCATACCCGAAGACCGGAAGAATTCTCTTGATCTTGACACCAGGTGAGTCAAGAGGAACAAGAATCATAGATTGCTGCTCGTGCTTCGGTGCATCTGGGTTATTTTTACCCATCACGATCGCAATCTTGCAGCGCGGATCTCCAGCACCAGAAGACCACCATTTCGTACCGTTAATGACATACTCGTCTCCATCACGGAGAATGCTTGCCTGGATGTTCGTTGCGTCGGAGGAAGCGACGTCTGGCTCTGTCATCGAGAAGCAGGACCTGATCTCCCCGTCCAGAAGCGGTTTTAACCATTCCTCCTTTTGCTCTTCAGTTCCGTAACGGACAAGCACTTCCATATTGCCCGTGTCAGGAGCGGCACAGTTGAACACCTCTGGCGCGATACTTGACCTTCCCATAATTTCGCAAAGCGGTGCGTATTCCAGGTTGGTGAGACCTTCACCATATTCGCTCTCTGGTAAAAACAGATTCCAGAGCCCTTTTTCTTTCGCCTTATCCTTCAGTTCTTCCATGATAGGGGGAACTTTAGAGAATGGGTCATTTTTGTCAATTTGTTGTTTATAAAGCTTTTCATTCGGATAAATATATTCATCCATGAACTCTGAAAGCCTGACCTGGTATTCCTTGACCTTTTCCGTATGGTTAAAATTCATCCATATCACCTCTTTCTTTTTCGTACTAACTAGTTGGTATGTTCGCTTGTTAATATTCTTTTTCCAGCTGAGCAGCTATAATGTTTTTCTGGATTTCCGACGTGCCCTCATAAATTCTTGTGATTCGTGCATCACGGAAAAATCTTTCGACCGGGTAATCTGATATATAACCGATCCCCCCGTGAATCTGCACTGCTTTATCGGCGACCCTGTTGTAAACCTCTGAACCATAGAGCTTAAGCATGGCAGCTTCCTTGATAACCTTCTGACCGGAATCAACCATCCACGCAACTCGGTATGTAAAAGACCTGAGCGCTTCGATTTCAACCGCCATTTCCGCCAGCATATGGCTTACTGCCTGATGCTTGATAATCGGTTTTCCGAACTGGATTCTCTCTTTGGCGTAGGCAACAGACATGTCAAGGAGTTTCTGACAGGACCCCAGATTACGTGCAGCGAGGCCTGCCCTTCCATTGGCTAGTATTTTCAACGCATTTACATAGCCCTGACCTTCAGTGCCTAGAACATTTTCAACTGGAACCTCGCAATCTTCGAAAACCAATTCGGCAGAATGCGACCCCTTGAGTCCCATCTTTTTTTCCAATTTCCCGAGCTTGAAGCCAGGAAAGTCCTTCTCGACGATAAATGAAGTAATTCCTTTTGCTCCTTTTTCAGAGTCAGTTACTGCCATCACTGTAAAAACACTCGCCTCAATTGCATTTGTAATATAGTGCTTCAAGCCGTTCAGCACATATTTATCGCCTTTTTTTACAGCTGTTGTTCTTAAGTTTGCCGCATTCGATCCGGCATCAGGTTCTGTCAGGGCAAAGGCACCGACTTTCTCTCCGCTAGCCATACCAGGCAAATACTTTCGTTTTTGCTGCTCATTGCCAAGCTCGACGATTCCTACAGTACCGATTCCAGTGTGGGCGCCAATCAAAGTCGTATAGCCATTGTGCGTCTGGCCGATTTCTTCATACAGTGCACATTTTTCCACCATTCCGATGCCCAGTCCGCCGTATTCCTCCGGTATGCTTAATCCGAAAAGCCCCAACTCCCTCGATAGCTGTATGATGTTTTCCGGAATTTTGTCATCTTCCTCGATTTGCATGGCAACAGGCTCGACTTCACTCTGGATAAAACCACGGACATTTCTTTTTAAAGCCAGTAAATCCTCATCAAAATCAAAGTTCACTTGTTTTTAACACCTCGTTTCTGCTATTTCTAAATTAGAAATTCGAAAGTAAGAACAGAATAATGCGATATTCCTTAGGTTTTGTGTTTATTCCTGAATCTGTCAGAACCTATAGTAATAAACCCAGCACCGCTCTGCCGGGTCTTTGTTTTTATTAAGAAGCATACCGATGATACAGCACATCTCCCTTAATGACTTCATTGCCATTTTGATTGACTGCGCGAACATTGAATCGGAGGATGTTCTCATTTTCCTCCGCTAACTCTGCCTGGAGAGTGACAACGTCATTCAGGAACACCATTCCTTTAAATCGAATCGTATAATCCTGAATGAAGCCTTCCCCGTAAAAGTCGGTAAAAAGTTTTGACAGGTTGCCCATTGTCCACATACCGTGTGCGATGATCCCCGGCAGTCCCACTTTTTTCGCTTCTTCATCGATTGTATGGATCGGGTTGTAATCTCCTGAAGCACCAGCGTATTTAATAAGGGTAATCCTGTCGACCGGATCCAGCTGAATTTCCTTTATGGATTCTCCTACCTTCAATTCTGCTAAGCTACTCATCCAATCAGCACCTTCCTTACCGCTTCCGTGATAATGACAGTTTGGGTGGAGGAAAAGACTATTTTTCCGGATTCGTCCTCACCAAAGCTTTCTAATACAAGGAAGCCCATTTCACCCTGGGTTCCTTTCTTTTCGAAATAATTTTTGATTACTGAGTAACAGGTTATTTCTTCACCTACAAGCAAAGGGCGCTCGTAATGATAAGTCTGTTCCCCATGTATCAGACCTTTATTAGGAAGATTCAGTCCCTCGATTGTTCCATAATCAAAAACCCTTGGAAAAGTGGGCGGGGCAATGTTCCTGTTATATCGTGAGTTTTTGCCGGTTTCCTCATCAATGAAAATGGGATGCAGATCGCCGATGGCTTCAGCGAATTTTTTGACAGCGCCTCGTTCCACAATGTTTTTTACTTTATTGGACTGTTTGCCAATATGCTCTTTAAACACTGACTCTTCACCTCACATTAATTTTTGGGCCCGCCAGCCACATAAATGACCTGGCCGTTGACAAAGGACGATTTTTCATCAGCAAAGAAGGCGACTGCATTGGCAATATCAGCTGGTTTTCCGCTCCTGCCGACCGGAATGCTCGCGACACTGTGTTTAATCAGGTCATCGAACGAGATTCCGATTCGAGCTGCGGTTTCTTTCGTCATTTCCGTCTCGATGAAGCCTGGAGCGACCGAGTTGGCTGTTATTCCATAACGTCCAAGTTCAATAGCAAGAGTTTTAGTGAAGCCCTGGAGACCTGCTTTTGCCGCTGCATAGTTTGCCTGGCCCCTGTTTCCAAGTGCGGATGTTGACGAAATGTTGATGATTCGGCCATATTTCTGTTCAACCATGTACTTCTGAGCTGCTTTCGCAGCATTGAACGAACCTTTCAGATGGACATCCATGACTGTTTGCCAATCGGAATCCGTCATTTTGAAGAGCAGATTATCACGGATGACACCTGCGTTGTTCACAAGGACGTCGACAGATCCAAAAGTGTCATGCACTTCCTTCATTGCCTGTTCAACCTGTCCTGCGTCCGTCACGTTCGCTAATTTCGAGTAAACTTCATACCCTTTCTCACGTAACTCGTTCGTTGTTTCCGCCAATGCTTCCTCATTCAAGTCGATAAAAGCAACCTTTGCTCCTTCCTCAGCGAAAAGCTGAACGATTCCTTTTCCGATCCCCCTGCTGCCTCCCGTCACAAAAGCAACTCTTCCATCAAATCTTCCTGCCATTCTAGTTCCTCCTCTATCTAGCAAACTGTTAACGCTTTCATTTGTTGGTTATACAAACTGACCGATTTTCACGTGCCCTTTCAATAGGTCCCTGGCGATAATCATACGCTGGATTTCATCAGTGCCATCGTAAATTCTCCAAAGTCTTGCTTCACGATACCAGCGCTCGATTGGCAATTCCCTCGTGTAGCCCATACCGCCATGAATTTGCATGACACGGTCAACAACCCTATTCCCCATATTGGAACCATATAATTTCGCCATCGATGCCATATGCCTGTTATCCTCTCCGGCATCCAAAGTATAGGCTGCGTTGAGGACGAGCCATCTTGCGGCTTCTATCTCCACTGCTGAATCGGCAATCATCCACTGAATAGCTTGTCTTTCTGCAATCGGTTTACCAAAGGTAATACGCTCTTTGGAATAGTCAATGGCCATTTGCAGCAAGCGTTCCGCAGCCCCAATCGCCCTGGCACCAACAACCCACCTTGCAAACCCTATCCATTCAAGGCCCAATTTATAGCCTCCATCGACTTCGCCCAAGATGTTTTCCTCTGGTACGCGGACGTTGTCAAACACCAGCCCAGCCGGCCCCCATTCGCCCATCGTATGTATAAATTCTGATTTCCATCCCATATCCCGATCGACAATAAAGCAAGTCACTCCGTCACGGCCTGTTGCACGGTGCTTTTCTTTATCAGTTATCGCGATGACCATGACAAAATCAGCTTCATTTCCGCCTGTTATAAAAGTTTTCTCGCCATTTAGGACCCATTCATTGCCGTCCTTTACAGCCGTCATTTTAATGTTTCGGGTATCCGATCCTGCGCCTGGCTCTGTCATCGCGAAACACGACTTTTTCTCCCCGTTGATGGTTGGGATAAGGTACTTTTGCTTTTGCTCTTCATTTCCATAATAAAGAATGTTGTCTGCTGAACCGCCAAACTGGAAAGGCACGAACGTTTTAGAAACTTCCATCAGGACGATGGCCATCATCATCTGGCCTAAATCTGCCCCGCCATATTGTTCCGGTGTATTGATCCCCCAGAATCCTGCCTCTTTAGCTTTCAGCTGGAGCTCACGCAATTTTCCGGGAGGAAGGCTTGGCCGTCCTTCTCTTTCGTTTCTTAAGACTTCATTTTCGAGTGGCATTAATTCTTTTTCAACAAAGCGGCGAATCGTCTTTTGAACCATTTTTTGTTCTTCCGTAAGGCGTAAATGCATTCAAGTCACTCCCATCTTATTCTTGAATTCTGATAGTCTATTAAAATGTATGTCTTGATTCTGTATTACATACCTACCGGTTGGTATGTTAATTCAATTTTAGATTGAAATTTCTGAAAAATCAAGTTATTTCTAGTTGGAAATGGAAAGAGTATAGAAAAAGCAGGGAATACCTCCCTGCTAAAAATGCGGTAAGTTATCAAGGTTGTTTTCTTTAATTCCATCGGGTTCGCTCCTGAGAATATCACGTCCATATTTATGGAATACATCAACATGTGCTAGCTTCCCGTCCTTAGCCTCAGACAGCGCAGAAACATAGTCCAGCTCCCTTCCGCTTTCTGTTTTAAACGCAATCAGGTCGCCATCATCATTTTTCCTGACAGCAACAATTTGCTCTTTTCCTGGTTGTTGTGAGTTGGCTTCCATCTCCGCTTGTCCCTGGCTTTGTTCCTTGTATTCATTGTAAATCTGGTTAAAGTCTTTGTTTTCCATATAAAACACCTCCCGAACATACGTTTAGTCTTTGCTGTAGGGAGGCTTTTATACAAAAAAAGGGTGGCAATATGTCACTTCTCTAAAATGGCTGCCATGCCAATGTCCTAGCCTTATTAAACCGCTGCTCGACTTCTTTCCAGTTAACGACGTTCCACCAGTTTTCAACATATTTTGCCCGTTCGTTGTTATACTGCAAATAATAGGCGTGTTCCCAAACATCCAATACGAGTAACGGGACAACATCCCATTGCGATAAATTCTGGTGTTTTTCTGCTTGGAGGATTTCCAGACGGTGCGATCTTGGTGACCAAACAAGGATTGCCCAGCCAACAGCCTCAACATTTTTCGCTGCTTCTGAAAAATGTTTTTTAAATGTATCAAAGCTACCAAATGAATCGTTAATCGCTTTTCCGAGCTGGCCTTTTGGTGAGCCGCCGCCATTAGGGCTCATGATGCTCCAAAAGATCGTGTGAAGATAATGTCCGGCCCCATTGAATGCCGCTTCTCTTTCCCAGTGTTTAATCAATCCGAAATCCCCATTTTGTCTTGCCTTCTGCATTTCTTTTTCAGCTTTGTTCAATCCATCCACATAGCTTTGATGATGCTTTGAATGGTGAAGCCTCATGATTTCTGCTGCTATCACTGGCTCAAGTGCATTATACGCATATGGCAAAGGTGGCAGTTTATGTCCTCCTATCGGGACTGGCTGCAGCCTTTGACCTTGCTGACGCTCATTTTCTAAATCAGAGCCGTTTAAGTAACTGTCCAAATCGTCATACAAGTTTCTTGCCTGAGCATATAGTGTTTCGTCATCCAATGAGTGTTGAGCTTCTTGTTTCAATGTCAGGAGATTTTTCTCCCAGTTTTGTAAACTGGCCTCATCACCAGACCCCCTGAGCTGCCCTTTAACGGAAGCAACTTTTGCTTCCATCTGATTACACCATTCAAGTAATGAATATTTGAACCAATAACCGTTCATTTTATCTCCTCCCCAAAACTGCATCCATAATCAAAATATGAATAGACTGGGTTTGTGATTACAGTAATACAAGATAAATGGTTACTTTGATTCAGGAAAAAAGTTTATAATAAGAATTATGTGAAGATTTTTTATGAGAGGAGTTTTATAATGGCATACCCGAACACAGATGAAACAGTAAGCTTATTGAAGGAATTGGTCAGCATCCCAAGTCCTTCGGGAAATACGAACGAAGTAATTACATATGTTGAAAAGTTTTTGAATGAAATGAAGGTTGAAACAAAAAGGAATCGCAAAGGCGGATTGATTGCGACTCTTCCAGGGAAGGATCAGCAAAACCACAGAATGCTGACTGCCCATGTCGATACTCTCGGAGCGATTGTAAAAGAAATCAAGCCAAGCGGCCGGCTAAAACTTGATTTGATTGGCGGGTTTAAATACAACTCCATTGAAGGTGAGTATTGCGAAATAGAAACTTCAAGCGGGAAAAAGTTGACTGGCACTATACTAATGCATCAAACCTCCGTCCATGTATATAAGGATGCAGGGAAAGCAGAACGCAACCAGGACAACATGGAAGTACGTCTTGATGAAAAAGTACATAGCGTGGATGATGTGAGGGCACTAGGAATTGAAGTTGGAGATTTTGTTTCATTCGATCCACGTGTTCAAACAACACCTTCGGGATACATTAAATCACGACACCTTGATGACAAGGCAAGTGTCGCCATCCTGCTTCAATTGATTAAACAAATTAAGGCTGAAAACATCGAATTGCCATACACAACACACTTTTTAATTTCCAATAACGAAGAAATTGGCTATGGAGGAAACTCGAATATCACACCGGAAACCGTTGAGTACCTGGCGGTGGATATGGGTGCAATGGGTGATGGCCAGTCAACGGATGAGTACACAGTTTCCATCTGCGTAAAGGATGCGAGTGGCCCGTACCATTACGAGCTAAGGAAAAGGCTAACTCAACTTGCGATCGACAATGAAATCGGCTACAAGCTCGACATCTATCCTTTTTATGGCTCTGACGCCTCAGCGGCAATCCGTTCAGGACACGATATCATCCATGGGCTGATTGGACCAGGAATTGACTCATCCCACGCATTCGAAAGAACACACAAAGATTCGATTGAAAATACAGCTAAGCTTCTATACCACTACGTACAGTCTGAAATGATATTTTAAATTTAAAAGGTGATCAGCTTCTATTTGAAGTGATCACCTTTTTTTAGTCCCTGTTAATGATATATGGGATTACGGTAAAAAACTGTTTCTAAAGAAAATGAATCTAATATAAATATAGTATTAGCTGTGAAGTAATTTCTCCTATTGCTTTAATTTATAGCCTCTTCTGTAACACTTTCAAACGGCCAGGCAGGAAGCATATTGGACAATGACTTATCGACTCGATATCCTAAAACATACTCTCCCTGCATGACTGTGTGAATTTCTCTTGTTCCTTCATAAATCACAGGTGCTTTGGCATTTCGTAAATATCGTTCAACTGGATATTCGTTGGAGAATCCGTACGCTCCGTGTATTTGGACGGCATCATTTGCGGCTTCATAGGCATAGTCGCATGCCTGCCACTTGGCCAGTGAGGTTTCACGGGTATTCCTTTTCCCCTGGTTTTTCAGCCAGCCTGCACGGTAAACAAGCAAGCGGGACTGTACAAGGCCTGCTTCCATCCTGGCGATCATCTGCTGGACAAGCTGGTGCCTGCCGATCTCTTTGCCAAAGGTACTTCGTTCATGGCAGTATTTTACACTGGCCTCAAGGCTTGCCAGGATTGTACCGCATGCGCCCGCAGCTACTGTAAAACGGCCATTATCCAATGCAGACATCGCGATTTTAAACCCGTCTCCCTCCTGGCCTAACAAGTTTTCTTTCGGAACTTTTACATTGTCAAAGTATAATTCTCCGGTATTTCCTGCCCTGATCCCGAGTTTTCCTTTTATCGCTTTGGATGAAAATCCTTCCCAGGTTCTCTCCACAATAAAGGCAGAAATGCCGTGGTGTTTTTTGCTTTTATCTGTATAAGCAAATACAAGAAAATGATCCGCTGCATCACATAATGATATCCATGTTTTTGATCCATTGAGCACATAGTGGTCTCCTGCGTCCCTCGCCGTTGTCTGCATGGCCGCCACATCGGACCCTGCATTAGGTTCGGTAAGGCCGAAAGCTCCTACCTTCTGTCCTTTTGACTGAGGTACCAGGTACTTTTGCTTTTGTTCCTCACTTCCCCACTGGAACAATGTCATGCTGTTCAGTCCTGTGTGCACAGAGACCGCGGTCCTGAATGCTGTGTCGCCGCGCTCAAGTTCCTCGCATACAATCGCAAGGGAATTATAATCCATACCGCTGCCGCCATATTGTTCCGGTATACAGACACCCATAAGACCCAGATCGGCAAGTCTTGTTAAAATACTGGTTTCAAAATGCTGTTTCTCATCCCATTCTTTTATATATGGCATGATTTCCTTGTCTACAAAGCTCCTGACCGTTTTTCTCAATAGCTCTTGTTCCTCTGTAAAATCAAAATTCATTATATGTGACCACTCCTTTATTAACTCGAACTGTTAGGATAAACCCTCACTGTAAAAAGAGGGTGAATCACGGACGGATTACCCTCTTTAATCCATTTTTATTTAACGCCAATCGGCACGACCTGCTGGCCGACAGCCTGAATCAATTCTTTTGGCATCGGGAAGGAAACTGCGGCAGGATCCTTGGCAACAGCACCCGCAACTCGCTCCAGGTCTTCCTCGGTCAAGTTGTATTCAGTAAAGTCAGACGGCAATCCGGTCTTATGCTGAAGCAAGCGCAATTTTTCAATGACTTTTGCCAGGACGGCTCCATTTTCCTCAGCAGCATCAAAGTCAATCCGCAATGCCGAGGCGAGCTCTTTTACCTTTGGAAGATACAAACTTGGTACATATTCCATCACCACAGGCAGGAATACGGCATTTGCCAGTCCATGCGGAATTCGGAACAATGCTCCATATGCATGGGCGAAATTATGTACCGGTATAGCGTTTAAAGCAAAACTGAATGCAGTGATTCCCATAAGGCTCGCCTGAAGCATTTCCATTCTGGCGTCAAGATTGGATCCTTCTGCTACTGCAAGAGGAAGGTTTTTTTCAATCAGCCTGATTGCATGCAAAGCATGGGCATCAGTCAGTGCAGTAGCATTCGGGGATGCAAATGCCTCAATCGCATGGGTCAGTGCATCAAAGCCGGTAAAAGCTGTGATGGCTGGAGGCAGTCCTACTGTCAAATCAGGATCCAGCACCGCGATGTCCGCGCTGATGAAAGGATTGATGATATTCCCTTTCATTTGAATATCTTCATGGAAAATGACCGCGATTGGCGAGACCTCTGATCCAGTTCCAGCTGTAGTTGGAATTGCAATGTGCGGGATCGGGATATGGGTTGCCTTTGGGAATTGCTCGAATAAAAAGCCGCCAGGAATCGCCTCTTTGATGTCGGTTAACCCTTTATGCATTGCGAATTTAACTCCCTTAACCGTATCAAGAACGCTGCCGCCTCCGACAGCAAGCAGCCCGTCAGCACCCACTTCCCTTGCATACCGAAGAGCTTCATTCACCGACCGGCTTTCCGCATCCTGGGCAATGTCGACATAAATCCCGGCAAGTTCAGGGCCGGTACCTTTACTGGTTAACTCAAAAATCCGGGCAACTTTTTGTACTACTCCGGCTTTTTCTAAACCCCTGTCACTAAAAAGAACCACCCTTTTTGCTCCTAATCCCTTAAACAGATCAGGTACCATGGCACGTGAATTTGAACCGCTGTAGATAGCTGATCGAAGAGAGAATTGCGATAATGTTGTCGTTTGCATCCTTTTCACCTCATTTTATTTTTTAGAAATGATTTATTCTTCCGTGTCGGAAAGAAGCAGGCCGTACCATGTCCGCTTATGAGCTTCTGGTACCATCGATGTGTGCACATGCTTGATTTGAGTGTAGGCATCGAGTGAATGCTTGCCCATCTCGCGTCCGATTCCACTCTGCTTGTATCCGCCAAACGGGGCATCATTACGAAGCATATGCCAGTCGTTAATCCAGACAACACCCGCCTGAAGCTTGCGAGTTACTTCATATGCTTTATTCACATCCTGTGTCCATACTCCGGCAGCAAGGCCATAAATGGAGTCATTCGCCATACTGATTGCTTCCTCAACATCTGTATATCGAATGACAGACAATACAGGTCCGAAGATTTCTTCACGGGCAATTTTCATGTCATTCGTTACATTTGTGAAAATCGTTGGTTCAATGAAATGGCCATTTTCACAGCCTGCAACCTTTCGTTCTTTTCCGCCGCAAACAAGGGTTGCACCTTCTGCTTTTCCTGCTTCTATATACGATAAAATCGTCTCTTTTTGCTTTTTGGAAATAACCGGGCCAACATCAGTAGCAGGATCAAGTGGATTGCCAAGCTTTATTTTCCCAGCCAGCTTCACAAGATTCTCTGCAATCACATCATGCAAATGATCCGGAACAAACAATCTCGTCCCAGATTCACAAAGCTGGCCCGAATGCAGGAACACTCCAAATAAGCTTCCTGGCAGGGCGATGCTCAGGTCCGCATCCTCGAGAATGATATTAGGAGACTTACCGCCGAGCTCCAGTGTCGTGTTCTTCACTGTTCCTGCTGCAAGCTGCATCACCTTTCTGCCTACTTCAGTAGACCCTGTAAATGCAATCTTATCGACATTCGGATGACTGGCTAGTGTCTCGCCTACCTCAGCACCTGGTCCAGTCACGACATTAATGACTCCTGGCGGAACGACCTGTGAAATGATTTCAGCAAGCTTCAAAGTCGATAAAGGGGTGTAGCTTGCCGGCTTGACGACAACCGTATTTCCCATCGCCAGTGCTGGAGCGATTTTCCATGTCGCTATCACCATTGGCAGGTTCCATGGTGTAATTGCAGCGCAAACTCCGATTGGTTCACGCCAGATAAAATTATGTGCCGGTCCTTGGAATGGCGGACTTGGCAGCGTTTCAGAGAATTCATATTCTTCAACGAACTTGGCCAATGTCTGGAACAAATCGACCATTTGCAGAATATCGTTCGCGCCAATTCTCCTCACCGTCCCGCCGGAACTGACCGCTTCTAGATAAGCCAATTCTTCAGCATGGGCAGCTATTTGATAGGAAATAGCATAAAGCACCTTCGATCTGTCCTTTGGCTTCATATCCTTCCAGTCAGTTTCATCAAATGCCTTACGTGCTGAATCAACGGCCCTGTCCACATCGGCTGCATTCCCTTTTGCCACTCGTGCCACCAATTCTCCAGTCGCCGGATTAAAGACATCAAATGTTTCCTCGCTGCTCGCTGCCTCCCATTTTCCATTAATAAATAGAGGGAATGTTTTTACATCGACATTTACTGTCATTTTGCTTCCTCCTTAACTTATAAAAAATTTTTCTTTATACCCTTTATTGATGATCGTTTTCAAAGATTTTCACTTGTTTTAGCCTCCATTCGTGAAACCTTAGATATATCCACCTTGTCATTCGGCAAGAATTCATTAATTCGACCACTTTTCCGATTTTTTCGACCACATTTGTTATTTATTCGATCACATTTGTTATTAATTCGACCACATATTCGATTTATTCGACTACATTTTTAAATATTTCGACCAGGCTCCATTTTCTTGCCTGTTTAACTAAACTTCTAAAACTCCCATCTCAGCCTCTGAGACCCTATAAATCTCTTCAATCCGCTTGCCTCTTGCGCGAGACAGGATTTCCATCCGGACAGAGAGCTGTTTCATTGTAAAATTCATCGTATCTTCAATCTGGTTTCCGAAAGTACTTACATCCTTGTCCCGGAATCCCTCCTGGTTCAGGCGGATGGCAAGCGGCGTAAGTTCCTGCATTTTTCCCTCAACAAACTCGTATAAATGAGGATGCTCACAAATCTGTCTTTGCAGCAGGAAGGTTCCATAGCCAATATGCCTTGATTCATCTCTTTTCAAATTGCCGATTCCTTTTAGCAACCCTGGCATCAAACCAAGAGTTTCAAGGTTTTGATAGAATGAGTAATAGCCAGTTTCAGCAAGGACTCCCTCAACGAACATATTGTAAACAGTTGCTGCTTCGGCTATGGCTTCAGGTGACTGGTCTGTCAGCAGGCGGTCCATTGTAGTTGGCAGGATTTCATAGAAAATCGTTTTATACGTTTCTGTATGGTGTACTGATAGATCACCTGTTTCACCCAACGCATTCAAGACAAGGCGGAAGAATTCAGTATGCTTGGCTTCTTCGAACAAGAAGGTGGTTAAAAACATCTCTTCCTCTAACCTGCCTTCCTTGGCGATTGTCATGATCAGCGGCAGCAAATCAAGAGTAACGGCCTCCTCACCAGCCTGGAACTGTGAAATCAAACGCAAAATATCATTTTGCTGTTCGGCATTCAGCTGCTTCCAGTCCTCTTGGTCCTGGGTAAAATCAATGTCTGCCGGGTTCCAGATGCCGAATTTCTTTGCTTTTTGATATAGCCTGAAAGGGAATGAATCTGTCTGCAATCCCCGCTTGCTGGTTGTTAAAATGGTTCTTTGCTCCACTTGCACTCCTCCTCGATAAAAGCCTTCATTTTGCGATGATATTAGCAGCTGTTTCTCTTAAACGAGTTTTCAGGATTTTGCCGACACCATTCCGTGGCAAAGCTTCCATAAAAACAATGCGTTTCGGTGTTTTGTTTTTGGCTAGATTGTCCTGGCAGTAATAGATCAGTTCTTCTTCTGTTGGAGTTGCTCCCGGTTTTTTCACGACACAGCCAACGATTTCCTCACCCATCCGTTCATCAGGGACTCCAACGACAGCTGCTTCTGAAACAGATTCATGGGCGTTCAGCAGCTCTTCAATATCACGGGGGTATACATTAAAACCACCCCTGATTACCAAATCCTTCTTCCTATCGACAATATAGAGATAGCCTTCGTGATCAACTCTGGCCATATCACCTGTAAACAGCCAGCCCATCTTTATGACACGGTTTGTTTCTGCACTATTCTGGTAGTATCCAGGAGTAACATTGTCACCAGAAACGATCAGTTCCCCAACTTCTCCTACGGGGACTTCCCTGCCCAGATGATCCACTATTTTTATGTTGACCCCTGGAAGCGGTATTCCGACTGAACCTGGTTTTATTTCAATTTTTTTATTATGAGCAGTAACGATTGGAGCTGCTTCTGATAATCCATAACCCTCAAACACTTTCGCGCCGAATTTCTTGCTAAAACCGTTCAGGAGAGCAATAGGCAGCGGTGCGGACCCTGAGCCAATCCACTCAAGGGAGGATGTATTATATTGGTCGGCTTTTGGGCTGCCAACCATTGCATGGATCATAGCAGGCACTGCGGAGAATGCTTTTACTTTATAGGTCTCAATAGCTTTGAAAATTTCTTCTGGGTCAAACTTGGAAAAAACAACAACTGAACTTCCCGTTATATAGCATGTATTCGATATCGTAAGCCCGTATACATGCGCTAACGGAAGGACGCCAATCGTAACGCCTCTTTCGGTTTCATTATGGGCTGCGGAGTTGACTGCATTGGTGTAGAGATTTTTGTGGGTCAATAGAACGCCTTTCGGATTTCCAGTCGTTCCTGAGGTGTATAAAATCACAGAGGTTTCGTTTTCATTAGAATCATCATCGGTGTCAGCTGATTCCATAGACATCAGATCATAGAGGTTTATCACATCATCACTGCCGGGAAGATCAGTCACTACCAGGGTTGGTTTGACTTCCAGGACTTCAATAGCCTTTTTTATATTTTCTGCTGTATAGGAAGAGGAAATGATAACTTTGGCTTCGCAATTTTTGATGATGTACTGAATTTCTTTTGGATGCAGGGTGAACATGATTGGAACAATGACTGCGCCACTCCTGGTAATGCCTTGATAGGAAAATATCACTTCAGGGTTATTTGGCATACAGACGACAACCCGGTCGCCCTTTCCCACTCCGAGCTTATGGAGGCCATTCGCAATCTGGTCAGCATATTTCCTGGTTTCTATATTGGTATACTGTTTATCGTTATAATAGATAAATGGATATTCACCATATTTATTGATATTATTTTCAAGCAGCTCTTTCAGCTTCATTTAATCCTCTCCTGTTAAAAGTATAAGAAGCTTTGGCAACTATCAGATCAGCTTATAATAAAAAATTGAACCTCTTTCCACTTTCATCACCTCATTTCGTGCTTCCATCAAATCAAGATGACCCTGTATTTGGGAGAGTCCAAGAAAAACGATTCCACCCTTTAAGTGTGGGTAGACCTCCTGGCAAATCTCGTAAACATTTTTATCACGCTCTTTTAAAACCTGCTCAATTTGCTGGCAGCGTGCATCCTGCTGAGCTAATCTTTTATCAATGAGCTCAATGTGCTGTGTGAAGGGTTTTCCATGTCCTGAATAACATTTTCCGAGTTGTCTGCCTCTTGAGCGGATCAGTGATTCCCTATATTGGATCAAGGGAGCCGGACGATGGTTATTTCCTGGCAATGGAGGTTCAATAAAGGCGTTGACCGCCAGCTCCGGGATTATATGATCACCGACAAATGTAATACCCTTTTGTTCGTCTATCAGAAGAATATCCGTCTGGCTATGGCCGGGAACATGGACTACCATATAAGGTTTTCCACCTATGTATACATCATCACCTTCACTTACATAATGGACATCACGCCAAATTTCCTCTTTGTATCTGCGCGCATGCTGATGAACGGAAGGGTCAGCACCACATCGCATGATAAAATCATTAAAAAATTGATTGATTCTATTAAATTCTGTTTCTCCCCCAGTAACCACAGGCCTGGCAAGGTCATGTACATATACGGGAAGGCCGGCTTCCTGTTGAATCAGGCTGACTCCACCGGAATGGTCCGTATGCATATGGGTCAAAATGATGTGGTCAAAGTCTTTAAAACTGAGTTTTTGGTCTTTTAACAGAGATTTAAGCTGGTAAAAGGATTTCTCGCCTGGATTCCCGGCATCCACAAGTGTTGCAGTTTCACCAAGAACGGCATAAACGACAACAATCCCTTCAGAAAAAGGCGAATCCAGTGTCAGCGGTATGATTTTTTGGATAGGTCATCGCCCCTTTCTATTAGAATCTGATTCAGCTCTTAGACTGTTTCTAGGAAACTATCTTCGCAGGAGCTCCAGTGAAAAGTCCAACTGCATTTCCGCCGAGCATCTTATCAATTTGTGTTTCAGACACTCCGTTTTCCCTAAGCTGTGGAAGAATATTGGTAAAAATATGGCCTGGCTGCCAGTTCTCCATGATCTTCGCTGCTTGTTCTGGCATAACAGGCGGGCGGCCGAGCCAGATATTCACTGTATCATGTGCCAGTAGAATTTGATCTTCGTAGCCTTCATTTAGTAAAGCCAGCAGAGTCTGTACCCGTTCATGGTCAAAAGGTGCACCTACCATACCCTGGATGCCGAAACGATCCAGGCCAATCCGAACGCCCTGGTCCAGAACTTGCTTATGATATTCGGGGTCGGTATTTCCACACATATGGCCGATGATGATTTTTCCAGGATCTGCTCCGTGTTCAATCAGTAATCTGACTTGTTCAGGTCCCATTGTTCCTTCCTGGGTGTGGGTGAGGATTACTGCGCCAGTTTCCTGTTGTACACGGGCGCCCGCACGGAAAAACATCTTTTCATACTCTGTGATTTCATCTTTGCTGGACGCCAACTTGATAACCCCAGGTTTTACACCGGAACCTGCGATACCCTCGGTGAGCTCTTTCTTGAACATTTCATAAATCTCTTCTTCCGCTGTGCCTAATGCCTGCCTGAACTTAAAATAAGGGGTTGCCCCTTCACCCTCGTAATAGTAACCGGTGGCACAAATAATCTGGAGACCCGTAGCTTCCGAGATTTTCTTTAAAAATTCCGGGTTCCTTCCACATTCATTTGGTGTAGGATCAACGACTGTCTTCACACCAAAACTCTGAATGTACCTGGCAATGTTGATTGCCTCTTTCAAAGCTGATTCTTCATTAAATCCACCCAATGTCACATCCCCATGGAAACCAGGATATCCAAAAATAAAGTGTTCATGAATCAGCGTCTTCCCTAATTGCTCCGCTTTAATAGGACCAGTTACCGTATTAATCGTTGCCATTTAGCACACCCCTTATTAAGGTTTTAGAATCAACTTTCCCTTCGTCTGCCGTGATTGCAAAAGTCGATGGACTTCTGCTGCCTGCTCGAGCGAGTATACGCCACCGATTGTCAGTTTTAATTGCCCCTTCGATAAATACTCCAGCATTTCAGCCATGCTAGATTGAATCAACGCTGGCTTCCTCATGATTTGAGGCAGGAAAAACCCAATGACAGACTGGTTCCTGGCCATCAAAGATGATGGATAAAAGCGGCTCTGCTCGCCGCTGGCAACTCCATAAATAACCAGCCGCCCAAATGTGGCAAGACATTTCAAAGTTTTATTGAAAATTTCGCCCCCTGCCATTTCGAGTGCGACATCGACCCCTTTGCCGCCGGTGGCTTCCAGGACCTTTTCCTCCCATCCTTGTTCAGCGTAATTCACAAGTACATCCGCCCCCATTTCAGCGGCCAATGCAAGTTTATCCTCTGTGCTAGCAGTCGCTATGACTTTGCTTGCGCCTGATAGCTTGGCTAGTTGGACAGCCAGGGTGCCTACTCCTCCAGCAGCTGCATGGATTAACACGGTTTCACCTTTTTCCAGACGTCCCATCGTTTTCAGGATGTGATAAGCGCTCAGACCTTGAAGCGGGAGTGCGACTGCTTGCTCAAATCCCATATTATCCTGCAAAGGAATCAGCCCGCGGCTATCTGCCAGGGCAAATTCAGCGTAACCTCCTGATTCAATCAAGGTAACGATCCGGTCACCTGGCTGGACATTTGTTACAGATTCTCCTGTTTCGACTACAACTCCCGCAATTTCTGCTCCAGGGATAAACGGGAGTTTAGTAGGAACCACATACTGTCCTTCTCTTCTTGCTGTGTCCGCATAATTAACACCGATCGCATGGACTTCAATTAATACTTGATGACCTGTAGGAACTTGGCGCTCCAACTCTACTAATTGGAGTACCTCTGGACCGCCAAATTCTTTCAATTGAATAGCTTTCATAATTTGCCTCCTTAGTTGCCTGTAAAGTTTGGTTTTCTTTTTTCTTTAAAGGCTGCAATGCCTTCTTGATGATCTTCCGTGGATACCATCATTGTCTGTGTAATCCTTTCCTGCTCAAGAATTTCTTCCAGGCTTGCTGTCATTGAATGGTCGACCAGCTTCTTAATCATTCCATATGCTCTAGTCGGCCCATTTGCCAGCTGAACGGCGAGCTTAAGTGTCTCATCCTGTAACTTTGCTGCAGGCACGAGAAAGTTTATGACTCCGAGCTGGTATAAACGCTCTGCCGGAATTGGTTCTGCAGTGAACATGAATTGCTTTGCGAGATGTGGACCTATGAGTCTTGGGACAAAATAAGAACCCCCGCCATCAGAGACAAGGCCTACCTGCGAGAAACTCAGCGCAAATTTACTGTCATCAGCAGATACAATCAAGTCACAAGCAAGCGCAAGGTTGAAGCCTGCCCCAGCAGCAAAACCATGAACAGCTGCAATGATTGGCTTCTCTAAAGCTTTCATTGCAAGGATACACTCATTCAGTCTGCCAATATGGTCATAAACACCGGTCGCGTTTGCCTGGCCCATCGTTTTTACATCGCCACCAGCACTGAACGATCGGCCTGCCCCGGACAAAACGATTACCTTTACCTCCGGGTCGTTCTGTGCTTCTCTCAATGCATCCGTCAATGTAAGAATCATTTCCGGGCTGAAGGCATTCAAGCTTTCGGGTCTGTTTAAGGTCAAGGAAAGCACTGCTCCATTTTTGTTAATGACCAAGTGGTCACTCGTCTTAACATTCGTCAAAGAGATCACCCTTTCTTGGATTTAATAGAATCATAAGCTTATTTAATCAACCAGCCACCATCAACGAGAATGTCAGAACCCGTCATGTAGGAAGCTTCTCGTGAAGCGACAAAAGCAATCACATTCGCAATTTCATCTGGATTGCCAGCGCGCCTTAGGGCAGTATTTTTTCTGATTGCTTTTACAAATTGTTCATTCTTCATACCCTGCTCAGTCAGTGGAGTTTCCACGAAGCCAGGTGATACTGAATTGACCCTGATCCCGAATGGGGACAATTCCAATGCCAATGCTTTTGTAAAATTGATGACACCAGCTTTGGCTGCGCTATAATGGGGGATATGGGCTCCTGCCTGGTGTCCGGATAAACTGGCTACATTCACGATCGAACTATTTTGAGGATAACCTCCTTCCTTCTCTGCACTTTGTGCCATTAGCTTTCCTAGCGTTTTCGAGACCAGGAAAACACTTTTTAAATTTGTATTTTGTACAAAGTCCCAATCACTGGCTGAGGTGTCCAGGATTTTTGAGTGGACCGAACCGCCAGCATTATTGACTAGTACATGCAATTCGCCAAATTGCTCCTCCACGTATTCTGCTAACTCCTTAATATCTTCCTCATCGGTTACATCAGCTGGAAAGATTTCAGCCCTGGGAAGCTTATGGTATTCATTTATTTCTTTTGCCGCTCTCTCAAGCTTAGATTTCGTACGCCCCACCAATATTACTTTTGCGCCTTCGCTGGCAAACCGGGCAGCGGCCGCTTTTCCGATTCCGCTCCCGGCTCCTGTAACAAGAACAACCGTTTCTGCGAATCTCATTCCTAGCACCTCCTGATAAATGCGGAATATTCAGTTATTTAAACGGGCAATAAATAGCTTTTCAGTCCTTCTTTCAGCAATTCGGGCAAAGCCTCACTCTTTTGGTTTGCAAAATTATAGTAAACAATTATTGCGTTTCCCTTTGCAATCAATTGCTGGGTTTGCGAGCAAACAATGTCATGTTCAAGCTGGAAGCTTTTTGAACCAATTCTTGATACATAAGTTTTTACAGTTAATAGCTGGTCGAAATAACCCTGGCTGACAAAATCACATTTCGTAGAAGCTAAAATGAATTTCCAGTCATTCAATTCCATGCTGTAGCCTAATAACTCAAAAAAACGGATCCTTGCTTCCTCCAGATAGACAAAATAACTGGTATTGTTAATATGTCCTAATGCGTCCGTCTCGCCAAATCTGGCTTGAACCTGGATTTCCTGCATTAATCTCCCCTCTTTCTATGTGATGTATTTTCAGATGAATCTTTCTCGTACTAACCGGTTGGTATGTAAGTGGCATAGAAAAAGGCCCGGCTTGCATAAGCCTCTTTCTATTTTATTCTTCAATTGACTTCGATTCCCTTTAGGATCATCTCGACAAAAATCTCGGCTACTTCCCGATCAGAAACCTTTCCTAGTGGATTGAACCACTGGTAGCTCCAGTTTGCAGCACCGAGTATCCCGAATGTAACGATGATGGGATTCAAATCCTTTCGGAATTCGCCACTGTCAATTCCCTTGCGAATCAGCAGTTCCACGTTCAGTCTGAATTGGTCCCGCTTCTCGACAATTTGTGCCAATCTGTCATCACTCAAGTGACGCATTTCCCTGAAAAAGATTTTTGCAGATGCCCCTTTGGATTTGATGCTGCTAATTAGCATATAAACGATATCGAACAATTTTTGCTTGCTTGTTGTCGGTTCTGAGAGAATTTCTTCCTGACGGCCTAATAACTCGTCAATATATCTGAGATGTATATCCATCAGTAATTCTTCTTTGCTGGAAAAGTAATAATAAAATGAACCTTTTGTCACACCAAGAGAGTCAACGATATCCTGGATAGATGTCTCGCTGAAGCCTTTTTTCTCAAATAATTTAATGCTGTGTGCTGTTATTTTTTCTTTCACTTTGCTGTCCTCGCAATCCTACTAGTCTGCACAAAATTATACCATATTTTACCCCCTGTCCCATTGAGATTAAAGCATTTATTTACTTTTTACTTCTTCTCTCAGGGCTCTCCGTAAAATCTTCCCCACACTTGTCTTTGGCAGTTGTTCACGGAATTCGACCACGTTTGGAATCTTGTATGCAGCCATATTTTGTCGGCAAAATTCCTTGATCTGAGCTTCATCTGCTTCCTTTTCGGCTTTTAGCACGATCACTGCTTTGACTGCCTCACCACGATATTCATCCGGTACGCCAATGACAACGGCCTCTTGTACAGCTGGGTGTTCATATAATACTTCCTCAATATCACGTGGGTAAATATTGTAGCCGCTCGCGATAAT